>CASEFZ010000119.1 GCA_949287395.1 uncultured Verrucomicrobiota bacterium | reverse complement strand
AAAACCTCGGTCCGGAAGCTTCCGAAACGGCATAGTTTACAAGCTCAGGAAGTATATGGGGGTTGTTTTGAAAAAATTCTCCGGCGCAAAACTGATAGCTTACGTCACCAACTATTTCCGTTACGGTGGCGGAATTGTCGGCGCAAACGCCTTCTATGCAGTCTCTCAGTAGGAGGGTCCCGCCGCGCTTGAGCTTTCCGGAACGCTCAAGCAGCTTCTTCCTAACCTCGGGGAGAGCTTCGTTTATGGCTTTGCTTGCTATGGGGCATTGGGGGACGTCGACAAGCATATTGCGCCTTCCGTTCATTATGAAGCCAATGGGCATTTTACCGGCGCGCGGGCGCTCGTAATGCGGTGTCAATTTTGAGCGGTAGCCATATTGCACGGGCGAGGGCCGCGTTGGCTTGACCTCGTGGAAGATTTTCCCTATGCGCTCCATTGCATCCGATACCTGTTTGCGCTTCCATTCCAGCTGGCCCTCATATGAAAGGTGCTGGTATTGGCAACCGCCGCAGGTTCCATAGAGCGGGCATACAGGCTCAACCCTTTGCGGGGAGCTTTTTATTACTTTTACGAGGTCGGCTTCCGAATAATTTTTGTGGTTTTTATACACGCTTGCCTTTACGCGTTCGCCGCCAAGCGCCCCGCGCACCGTCACAACCCAACCGTCGACGCGCCCCACGCCCGCTCCGAAATTATTTAAGTCATCTATGTCCAGTTCAATTTCCTGGTGGTAGGCGAACGGGGTTGGCGAAAAATTCTTTGGAACTTTGCGTTCTTGCATGGATTATCCTGTTGTCGTTTTTATTTTGGGTCCACCATATCCAAATTTTTCGACAATGTCCAGTTCGGCTTTCAGAAAAATTCCCGCTGTTTTTTACATTGAATCTTGCGCATTTTTTCCAAAAAAAGTTGAGTTTGGGGTTAATAGATGCTTTTTTCGGGCAAGCGCATTTGAAAATGGATATTCAGGAAAGCGAAGACGAATTTATACAGAGCCGCCAAAACCCCAGAGTTAAGGCTTTGGCCAAACTTAGAGACCGGTCGGGACGCAGAAAGCTTGGGCTGTTTTGCGTGGAAGGCTTGAGGGAACTTTCAAGGGCGGTTAATCTTGTGAGCGTGGACGAAATATACTACGCGCCGGAGCTGTTTGTATCAAGAGAGCATTCGGAATTTTTGGAGAACGTGCGTTCTTGCGGAAAGATTAAGCTTTGCAGACTTTCGGCGGCGGCTTTTGAAAAAGTCTCCAATAGGGAGGGCCCCGACGGGTTATTGGGGGTTGCCCAGCAATGGCCGACGCGCCTTGAGGATATCCCGGAATTTTCTACAAAAACGCCAAGAATATTGGTTGCGGATTCCATAGAAAAGCCTGGCAATCTTGGCGCCCTAATGCGCACCGCCGACGCCCTTGGGGCGAACGCTTTGATTTTGACAAATCCGGTCACAGACATATTCAACCCCGGAACGGTGAGGGCGTCACAGGGAGCTATATTTTCGGTGAACTTGGCGGTGGCGTCACCCATTGCGGCGGCGGAGTGGTTGCACGGGCTTGGGGTGCGGATTTTCGGGGCGCATTTGGGAGCCTCGAAGGCGTTATGGCATGCCGATTTTAGCGGCGGCTGCGCAATTGTTGTTGGTTCAGAAAAAGACGGCTTGGGAGACGATTGGGTCGGTTTGCTTGACGAAAAAATTAAAATACCCATGTCCGGCGCTTCCGACAGCATGAATGTAAACGTTGCAGCAGCCGTTTGCATGTATGAGGCTCTGAGGCAGTCGGGGGAAATGAAATAGTTGCCGCAAGTGCACACTTAAGGGGCGGAATTAATCTTGCTTGGTTAAAAACTTCATTTGCCTTAAAGGCGGTTTAAGTTGTAAGGATAAGTTTCGGCGCGGGCTTAGATACGCGGGATTGCGCGTGTATTTGCGCTATAAAAATATAACGGTTTTTTTGACGCGCAAAGGTTTTGCGGATGTTTTTACGGAGGCGTTGTGCCGGAAAATTTAGATTTTGGGGAAAGAAGAATTGTGGCTTGACATAAAGTTAGTTAATACTAACTTTTCTAGATATGGGATAGATGTGCATTATTTTGTCATGGGTATGCGGAATATTTGGCACATTCTGGCGGGTATTTTAGTTATGGCATTTGGTCGGAACAGCTATGGAAAAGAGAGTATTTGATGTGGGCGGCATGAGCTGCGCGGCGTGCGCTGCGCGGATTGAAAGAGCCGTAGGAAAACTTGACGGAGTGGGTGAAGTTTGCGTTAACCTGATTGCAAGCAACATGGGAGTAAGTTTTGATGCGGCAAAGGTTGGGCCGAAGGAAATTGAGGCCGCGGTAAGGAATGCCGGATATTCCGTATCGTTGCGCGAAAAGAATGGAATACCAGCGGATTCGGATTTGAAGTTTGCGCGGGAGCTTGGCGCAATAAAAACAAGGCTTTGCGTTTCGGCAGTATTTGCATTGCCCGTCATGTATCTTTCTATGGCCATGATGGCGGGTTTGCCGTTGCCCAATTTTTTTATGGGCGGGGAAGGGCTCTTGCGCTTGGCGTTTTGCCAGATGCTTTTGTCGGTGCCTGTAATTGTCGTAAATGCGGGATATTTTAGGTCGGGATTTTTGGCTTTGGCAAAATTTCGGGCGGATATGAACTCGCTGGTTTCTCTTGGGAGTGGGGCGGCCTTCATTTTTGGCGCATACACATTGTGCATGGCTGTGTTTGATGCGGGTGGAAATTCTGCGGCGGAGAATGAAAGGCTTTCCAGCGGAATTTACTTTGATAGCGCGGCCATGATATTGACGCTTGTGACCCTGGGGAGATTTTTGGAGGCGCGCGTAAAGAGAAAGACAGGCGCGGCAATAACCGCTTTGATGGGCATGTCTGCAAAGTCGGCGCGCGTTTTAAGGGGCGGGGAGGAATTTGAAATACCAATAGACGAGGTGCGGGTGGCTGATGTGCTGATTGTTAAATCCGGGGAGAGAATTCCCGTGGACGGCGTTGTGTTGGAGGGTAGGGGCGTCCTGGACGAATCGGTGCTTACGGGAGAAAGCATGCCGGTGGAAAAGAACCCGGGAGATTTTGTGAGCGCTGCAACCGTAAACGCGGGGGGATATTTTCGCATGGAGGCCTTGCGCGTTGGAGAAGATACAACATTTGCCAGAATAATAAAGATAGTAGAAAACGCATCGGCCTCCAAGGCTCCAATTGCCCGCCTTGCCGACAAAATAAGCGGGGTTTTTGTTCCCTTTGTGATTGTTGTGGCTCTTGCATCTGCTATTATTTGGTTGGCGCTGGGATACGATTTTGGATTTGCGCTTTCCATAGGCATATCGGTTCTTGTGGTATCGTGCCCATGCGCGCTGGGTTTGGCAACTCCGACGGCCATAACTGTCGGTGTGGGAAGGGCGGCCGCGCTTGGGATATTGTTTAGATCGGGCGAGGCCATAGAGAGGGCAGGAACTGTGGATACTGTTGTGCTTGATAAGACTGGAACAGTGACATGCGGAACACCGGCGGTGTCGTGCTTTGAAGTTGCCGAGGGCGAGGATAAAAATTCCCTGTTGGCATCTTTGGCGGCAGTTGAGTCTTTTTCCGAGCATCCTCTTGCCAAGGCCATTGTTGAGGAGGCTAAGAAGCAGGGGTTAAATTGCGCAACGGCATCCAACTTTAAGGCGAGTGCCGGATTCGGTGTTTCCGGAACGGTTGGCGGCAAGTTGTACCAGATAGGCAATGCCGAAATGCTGGGCGTGCATGGTATTGAAAATGTCTTTGAACGCCGTGCAAGCGTATTGGCAAGCGGGGCGAATACAGTATTATATTGTTTGCGCGCCGGCAAACTTGCCGGGATTATTGGAATAGCAGATCCCGTAAAGCCTGAAAGCCGCCGGGCAGTGGAAGATTTTGAATCCATGGGGTGCAAGGTTGCAATGTTTACCGGCGATAACCGCGCGACGGCGTCGGCCGTATGCGCGCGGGTGGGAATTTCGGAATTTACGGCGCTAATGCTTCCCCAAGACAAGGCCGGACAAATTGAAAAAATGCGCGGGCACGGGGCTAAAGTTGCGTTTGTGGGTGACGGAATAAACGACGCTCCGGCTCTGGCAACCGCCGATGTCGGAATGGCCGTGGGGGCAGGCAGCGACATAGCCATAGAGTCGGCCGATATAATACTTATGAAAAACTCGCTCATGGATGCCGTTTATGCGGTTCGTTTAAGCAGGGCAGTGATGCGAAACATACGGCAAAATCTCTTTTGGGCGTTTTTTTACAATGCTGCGGGAATTCCACTGGCGGCGGGCGCCTTTTATTGCGTTTGGGGAATAACATTGCATCCGGCATTTGCGGCGGCCGCCATGAGCTTTAGCTCTCTGAGTGTGCTTTCAAATGCCTTGAGGCTGCGCTGGTTTTCCCCAGCAAAAACTTATTCTTCCAAAGAGAAAAACATTGGAGCACATGACATGGAAAAACTTGTGAAAATTGAAGGAATGAATTGCCAGCATTGCGCTATGGCGGTTGAAAAGGCGCTTATGTCCGTTGAGGGAGTTGAATCTGCGAAGGTGGATTTACCCTCTAAAAGCGCTACTGTAAAAATATCCTGCCGGGTTTCAGATGAAGCCTTGCAGAAAGCTGTGGAAGCCGTCGGATTTAAAATGCTGAAATAGCGCCGGCGCGCTTTTGCGGGAAAACTATTTTTTCCATACGCGCTTTCTATTTGCCACGCGCGAATGTGTGTCCTTAGCCTTCACATTTTGTAAGGCGTATTACATATGGTTTCGCTTTTTTCGCGGGATCCTATGCGTGCAGATTTTTTTAGATGCCGTTTTTTATGTAAAGATTTGCGGCATGTTTTGTGCACAATATTGAAGTTTTAATTTTTGCGGCGGAGTAAAAATAGGTTTACAATTATCCTGTCCAAGGGTTAACTCTTACGGGTATATTATGTACAAGGCGGTATGTCAGTCGGTGTTTGCTTTTTACGGGTGGAGCGTTGTCGCTCCCAAAAATGCCGGGGCATATGTTTTGTCCGCCGTGCCTTTCTATAAACGCTCGGAATTTTCAGTATGGAACACTACCAGATGTTAAAGGATCTTGCGGTTGTAATAGTCTCAGCCGCGGTTGCGATGCGCGTTTTCAATATGCTGCATCTGCCTTTATTGTTGGGGTTTATCTTGACCGGAATACTCTTATATCCAGTTTTTGGTGTTGTGGACGGCAAAGAGGCGATATCCGAACTTGGGGAACTTGGGGTGTCGTTCATGATGTTTTTTATAGGTTTAGAGTTCAATTTAGAACGCCTAAAGAGCGTTTTTTTGCCGAGTTTTTTCGGTATAATATTCCAAATTTTTGCAATGGGCGCCCTTGGGATTTATGCCGCTTCCGCCATGGGACTGGGCGGAATGAACGGTATATTTTTGGGCGGTGTGTTGGCAATGAGCTCGACGGTTGTCATAGTGGAGATGTTTACCCGCCGAAAAGATCTCGACAAATACTATGCGCAGGTCGCGACGGGCATCTTGATACTTGAGGATTTTTTTGCCATCTTTTTGCTGGTTGCGCTTTCCGACATGGCGGATAACGGGGTAAGGATAGCGGAACTTGGATCCACCACTTTGGCTATGTTTTCCTTTGTAGTAGCCATTTTTGTTGCGGGAAAACTTACAGTTCCGGCGCTCTTAAATAAGGCGGCCGAACGTGAAGA
>CASEFZ010000118.1 GCA_949287395.1 uncultured Verrucomicrobiota bacterium | reverse complement strand
GAGGTTTAGCGACCAATATTCGGAGGAGGGGCGCGTGTCGATGGTGCCCAACCAGGAGCAGTTTGACGACAGGATAAACCTTGAGAGCGAGCTTAGGGACGACGAGTTCACCTACAAGCTCACGCACATACAGAAGGGTGTTTTGCAGGCGGCGATAGACTCTACCGGCATAAACGAGGCCTTCCATAGAGACCCTGACCTGTTGATAGAGACAGGTTCCACAAGCAGGAACATGGGAGAGGCTTTCAAATCCGACTCTCGTTACAGTGTTGTCAGGGATCCTAAGAACGTTTGGGAGAACTGGCGCGGGGCGATAGGGCCGCAGGCCACAGGCGCGCCCACCTACCTGATGCAGCAGGACATACTTGCGCGTTTGGGGTCGTTTTTGACAGTGAGGTCGGATACGTTCAAGATAAGGGCGTACGGCGAGGTAAAGAACTCGATATCCGGCATAGTGGAGGCGAAGGCGTGGTGCGAGATGGTTGTGCAGCGGATACCGGACTACATAGACCAGAGCGTGGAGAACCAGAACAGGTACAGCATATACGACAGGGAATTTGAGGTTGGGAACAATTCAAAGAAATCGAACCCATACTCGAGTGCGATACCGATGGACGGTTTTGCCGAGAGCGAGCTAAGCGACCTCAACAAAGCGCTTGGGCGCAGGTTCAAGGTGGTGTCTTTCCGCTGGTTAAACGAGAACGAAATATAGTAAGTATACGGAAATGGCTAAGAGACTGTTAGTATTGGCAACTTCATTGTTTGTGTTGGTGTCGTCGGCGTTTGCGCAGGGCAATGCGCGTGCCTCGGATTCTAAGAAGGGAGACGACGAAAAGCCCAAGGAGGTAAGCATGAAGTTGCGCATTTACAGGTGGGGGATATCGAATTCCATCGTATTGCCCGACCAATTTGGGCGTATATCCAATACGAAAGCGTCTAAGAATTCAATACAGGATCTGTATTACAGCATAGGGGGTGGGGCCTATAGGCGGGTTCCCCTTTCCACAAGCGGGCTGGGAGGGGAATTTGAGTACAAGGGGGAACCCCAGCTTGAATTTTTTACGCGCGTTCCGAAAGAAAAGCGCAACGATGAAGACAAATACAAGAGCGTGGGCAAGGTGACTCTCCCGTTCAATACAGACCATATCTTCCTGTTGATGATTCAGCGCGGTGAAAATGCGAGGTTTTTCCCGATGAATATATCGCCCCAGATTCTTCCCAAGGAGAAGGTTGCGGTTTTGAATATGACCAATCAGAATCTCGGGATTAGCATGGGGGACAAGAACATGGTTTTGCGCGGCGGCGGCTACGGTATATACGACCCAAAGCGCGAAGAGGAGGACGAATCCAGCGAGTTTAAGATTTTTAGGTACGACAAAGACAAGTGGCGCCCCGTGTATGAGGGTAATATAATGGCCTCGAAGGAAAAGCGCTGCATGTTGTTGGTGTACGACCCATACGGCAAGCCGCAGTATCCGAAATTTTCGGTGCAGTTGGTTTACTTTTAAGGAAGGGGGCGCGCTTTAAAAGGCGCGCCTTTTATTTTGGAGCCGGCGCTGCCGCGGGAAGGGCGGTTCTTTTGTTTGACGGCGGGAAGGGCGGATTGCGCAAAATTGGGTTTATGAGCTTCCCGAAGCCTTGGAGTGTTGACGAAAAAGGTTTTTTTGTGTAGAGGTTTACGCGTTCCGCAATAATGCCTAAAAGAACTGATATGAAGAAACGCATAAAAAAATATTCAAGCCTGGCGCTGTTTGCGATAGCGGCGCTGATAGTTATGGCTTTTGTGCTTAACAGAAAGACGCATTATACAAAACATTCCAGAAACGGCGTTTGGAAGGTTGAGTACGGGTTGCCGGAAGCTTTCACGCCATTGGACGCCGCAGCCGCCAAGCCCGACAATAAGGGATTGCTGAATTTGTCGAATGCGGAACTTCCGATAGAGATAGGGGATGTCGAAGTAATACATAGAGACGGTAAGACGTATTTGCGCTTTCCCCTTGAAAGAGGTGAGCAAATATACGGACTTGGGCTGAATTTTAAGAAGGTAAACCAGCGCGAGACCATACGGGATTTGCGCATGGATATTTACCATGGTAGGGACGATGGAAGGACACATGCGCCTGTTCCGTTCTTTGTTTCGAGCAGGGGGTATGGGGTGTTGATAAATTCGGCGCGAAAACTGGAGGTATATTGCGGCACAACCCAGCTTTTAGACAGCCCGGAGGCTCCGGAAGAGCGCGACAGAACCACCGACAAAGATTGGCAGGCGCATCCGTATTCTGATTGCATGGAGATACTTGTTCCGTCGGAGGGCGTGGACGTTTATTTCTTCTCCGGCAAGGACGCGGGAGAAGTTGTCCAAAGGTACAACCTCTTTTGCGGCGGGGGAACCTTGCCCGCGCGCTGGGGCCTTGGCTTTTGGCACAGGGTTCCGCTTCCGTTTACCGACAAGCAGGTTTTGGGAGAAATTGACGAGTTCCAAAAGAGGGGTTTCCCTATAAGCGTAGTGGGGCTTGAGCCTGGGTGGCAGAGCAACTCCTACCCGTGCACATACGATTGGGATAAAAACCGCTTTCCCAATCCCAAGCAGTTTTTGGACGAGCTTTCAAAGCGCGGCTTGAAGGCGAATCTTTGGATGAATGGATATGTGTCGAAAAAGTCCTCAATATACGGCAGCCTGAGGCCGTTTTTTGCCGACCACACAGTGTGGTGCGGAGGCGTCCCCGACTATTCAATGCCGCAGGTGCGCAAGATATTTATAGACGCATTCAAGAAAAACCATCTCGATTTGGGAGTAGGCGGCTACAAGCTTGACGAAAACGACGGCAACGACAGGTGGCTTTATCCCGACACCACAGTTTTCCCGTCCGAAATTTCCGGTGAGCAATTCAGGCAGACGCATGCGGTATTTATGGCGCGCATGATAAACGATTTGTATTCAAGGGAAAACAAGCGCACATACGGGTTGGTGCGCGGGGCAAATGCGGGAGTTTCGTCGTATCCGTTTGCGGTATACAGCGACTATACAAACCATGCCGACATACTTACAGCGCTTGTAAACAGCTCTTTTATAGGGATACTGTGGACTCCCGAAGCCTGCAATGCGCGCAATGCTGACGAGTGGTCGAAACGCATTCAGGCCGTTGCGTGGTCTCCGCTGGCGATGCTGAATGCGTGGTCCAGCGGCAAAAAGCCGTGGAGCTTTGCGGAGGCAGCAGACTCGGTGAAGGCGGCCTTCGATTTGCGGGCAAGGCTTGTGCCGTATTTGTACAACGCTTTTTGGAGGTACCATAAAGAGGGTGTGCCGCCGGTAAGGGCAATGGTTTTGGAAAAATCTTTCACGGATTTGCTCTCCGACGGAAATGCCAAACTGTCTGAAGAATACAGGAAACTTGCGCAGGATGTGAAAGACCAGTGGATGTTTGGCGACGACATACTTGTAGCCCCTATGCTTGGGGGGCAGGCATCTCGCAAGGTTTTGCTGCCGAAAGGCAAGTGGTTTGATTTTTACACTGGGAAATATGCGGGGCAAGCCGAGGTTGTGAATGCCGATTTTGCCGCGAACGGCAGCAGAATACCGGTGTATGTGCGCGACGGCGCGCTTGTGCCAATGCTTGCTTCGTCCGACAAGGATTGCAGAAAGCTTGTGGTGCGCCACTACGGAAACAAATCTGGAAAACTGTCCCTTTACGACGACGACGGCGAAACTTTGGAATACAAAGACGGAAAGTTTATTCTGTTGCCGCTGAGTGTGGAGGTTTCGGAAGACGGCAAAAAAGAGGGGAAAGTTGGCGCAGGCGCAAAAAAACTTTTCAATTACGATTCCGTAGAGTTTGAGTTTATGACAAAATAGGCCGCGCGTTTTTCATGACGTCGTTTGAAGGCGGTAGAAAAAGCCCCCAATCCGGAAAAAAGGATTGCGGGCTTTTAAATGGTGGAGCCGATGAGGTTCGAACTCACGACCTCTAGAGTGCGATTCTAGCGCTCTTCCAACTGAGCTACGGCCCCTCAAATTGAAGTGCCCCATTAAGTTTATGTTTTCGTTATTTGCAAGAAAAACTTTCAATAAAATGAGTCGGGGTGAAAAAATGAATAAATAAAAAAAATTGAGGGGCCCGAGGAAAATTGAAAAAAGCTCTAATTGGAGTGTTGTCGCCTTATATTGGCGCCGCCGCAGGGCCCTTCCTTCGGACCGGGTTTTCTAAAAAAATTTTTAAATTGCCGCCCATCGGGCGCCTTCAAAGATGGGGGGGCTGATCAGCATGGGGTTTGGAATTGAAAGCATGGCATATTTTTTTGCCGGCCCGCGCATTGAAAATGCAAAAACAGTATTTATGGGTGTGTAAAATGCTTGAAAGAGGTGCACAAAGGTAAAAGAGTGTGGGTTGTGTTTGCGTTCAAACATTTGTTGGTTGACGGGTGGAATGTGATACGTTCGCGTTCGGAACTCAGGCGCGTTATGGACCGCGACGGGTGGCAGGCTGCAAGGGCGGAATTGGCAAGAATTCTTGCGCCCATACACGATTTTGCCGGGGTGAGAGTAACTATCGTGTATGACGGGCAGGGCGAGTCGGCCTCAATAGAGAGGCCAAAGGAGTGCGGCACTTTTTCGGAGGTTTTTACGCCGTCTTCGATGACTGCAGACGAGCTTATTGAGCGCCTTTGCGCGCGTTCTGATAACCCCTCGGAAATTATGGTTGCGACGCGCGACAACCTGATACGGGTGACGTCGGCATCTTTTGGGTCTTGCGGTATGTCGGTTGACGATTTGATGGAAATGGCTTCGAGAACGGGATGCAGTTTGGAGAGGTCGGCGTATAGGATTGGGCGGGAGAATTTCTTGGAATGGAAAAAGGCGAATCCTTTTGCAAAGCTCGATAAATTTGAACTTGAGCTTAAGGGTGCGCTATCCGGCCACCCGCTCATTTCAAAGAGGCTTAAAAAGAAGCTGAAGCGTTTAAAGGCCCGCCAGGAAAATGGGGAATAGGGAACTGCTCCTGACAGAAATTGCGCGCGGCGGAGAGGCGGATTGAGAAATTTCGGCGCGGGCGGGGCCTGCTTTTGTATTTGTAGATGCCTTCAAAGATCGGCGACAGTTCCATTTTAGTTGTGCCCGATATTGATGAAGCCGGGTGCATTTTGTTCCGGACGACAGCAGCTTGATTTGAGTGGCTGTTCAAGATTTTTCAGGCATAAGGGCTGGGGTTGTAAAATAGCCTGCAAAAGCGCCAAAACGTCGGCGGACAGGTTGTGGCAAAGGCCGTAAAATACATGCGCCCGGCCGAAAAAACTTGAATTTGCGATTGAAGGCTTAAAGATGAGGGAAACAATCGCCATGGCAAACGATGACGACATTCTGGAGGCACAGACGGAGCGCGGTTATTCGCTCTACGATCTTGTCGTATTGGCGGAGGAGGGCGAGCTTGACAAGATAGACAATCGTTTGCTTTCGGAGACAAGCCCCCACATTCTTTCGGTATTTTTGGGGCGTTTGGACGTCGATACGCAGAGGGATATACTGCGCAGGTTTGATTCGGAAAGGGCTTCAGAAATAGTTTCGGAGATGGACCCTGATCTTTCCGCCGAATTGGTGTCGGAGATGCGCGAGCACAGGGCGGTGTCGGTTCTAAACGAAATGGAGCCCGACGATGCGGCCGACATAGTTCGAGAGCTGGACAAGGAGGACAGGGACAGACTGTTGGAGGGGATGGATCCGGAGGGGGCCTCCGATGTCCGAGAGCTTCTTGAGTATCCCGAAGACACGGCGGGCGCCATAATGAATCCCCATGTGGCAACTCTTCCCGACAACATAAACGTCGAAGAGGCTATAGCCCTAATACGCAAAATGCGCGACGAGTTTGAAAACATATATTATTTGTATGTGGTCAATTCCGAAGACGAGCTGGAGGGCGTTTTGTCGATGCGTTCCATTTTATTGGCGCCGAAGGGGGCGTTGGTGCGCGATATAATGTGCAAGAATTTGATAGGCCTTTTGGCGCCGACAATGGACAAGGAGGTTGCCGCGCACATAATGGCCGACACAAATTTCCATACGCTTCCGGTAGTTGGGGAGAACGGAGAGCTTTTGGGGATAGTGACGCACGACGACGTCATAGACGTCCTGCGCGAGGAAAGCACCGAGGATATACAAAAAATGGCCGGTGCCGGCGCGGACGAGGCCATTTTTGATCCTGTCATGACAAGCATACGCCAGCGCACCCCGTGGCTTTTGGTGAATATGTTTACGGCTTTTATAGCGTCGGCGGTGGTGGGTTTTTTTGATTCGAGCATAGCGGTATTGCCGCTGTTGGCGGTTTTTATGCCCATAGTTGCCGGGCTTGGCGGAAATACGGGGGCGCAGACATTGGCGGTTTCGGTGCGCAGTTTGGCCTTGGGAGAGGCCGGTTTGTTCGACATGTGGCGCGTGTGTGGAAGAGAGACCATAAAGGGAATGATGAACGGAGCGGTGGTTGGGGTTCTGGGCGCGCTAATAGCCTGGGTTTGCACGGGCAGGTTCGACTTTGCGGTGGTGGTTTGGCTGGCAATGCTGGCAAACATGTCGCTGGGAGGTTTCATGGGAAGTTTCATACCCTTTGCAATGAAGCGCATGAATTTGGATCCGGCGTCCGGTTCCAATGTGTTTCTTACGGGCATGACCGACACTGGGGGGTTCCTGATATTTTTGGGATTGGGGTCTTTGTTCCTGATTAACTGATAGTTTTGCGGCTTCGGCGGGCAGCTTAATTTTTTTGTTCTTAATAAAGCTTAATGTGTGGGTGTCTTTTTTAGGCTTTACCAAAAAAATGCTTGAATTTTTTTGGGAAAATGGCGAAACTGTCCGCGACGGTTGCATATGACCCCCGGCGAATTGGAACTTCGCCATATATGGATTTAAAAAACTGA
>CASEFZ010000117.1 GCA_949287395.1 uncultured Verrucomicrobiota bacterium | reverse complement strand
AAACACACGTTCCCATCTCGAACACGCTCGTTAAGCTCTCAGCCGCCGATGGTAGTACGGCCCCGCTGTCGTGCGAGAGTAGGTCGTTGCCAGTATAGTGAGGCGCATGCTTTTTTATGGAGCATGCGCCTCTTCCTTTTTGTGAAATATGCCAAGGTTTGGGCAAATGTGGCTTGAGCGCTTCTTTGCAAGCGTCAACCCCCCCACCTAAAAATGCGCCGCGCGCCTCCAATAACACCACTGCCACAACAACCCAAATCTTAATCCATTGCTATTGCCACGCGCAAACTTGCCGCCTATAACACCACCTTGACCACTCACTATATCGCCATATCCCCCATCCGCCTATCCAATATATATACCATATTAACTTATATTTTTGTTATCTCATTTCTTCTCATATTAAGGTGCCAACATCAGATCTCGAGTATACAAGTAAAAATATCCTCCATACTTTATGCAAGCATGGAGGATATTAATACAGCTATATTTGCCCAATGAGTATTACTCTATTTCTATAGTTTTAGGCGCGTGCTTTTTGGGGGCTGGTTTCTTTATTTTAACCTTCAGTATTCCATCCTTACATTCCGCTTTGACGTCTTCGGCCTTGATTTTATTTGGCAATTCAAAGTATCTTCTGAACGAGCCGCAGAACCGTTCCGAAGCATAGAAACCGTCAGATTTTTCCTCTTTACTGATTTTCTTTTCACCGCTTACTATTAGAGCTTTCCCATCCAGGTCTATTTTTAGGTCGTCTTTAGACATTCCGGGCACAAGCAGTATTAACTCATAGGCACCCTTTGTCTCCCTAACGTCGCATGCAGGGCCAAACCTGTTTCCTGGAGGAGGCGGCGGAGCTTTTCTGTCCATCTTGGGATTGGGGCAGAGAAGCGCATTGGCACAGAATTCTTTAGCATTAGCCGGGCAATTTATGAATGGCCTATCGACACAAGGCCTATTTGCCATTCTATGAAATGGGCGGCGATGATGCCTAAATTGTCTGTCCATAGGGCATGAAATTTGCCTGCCGCACGGAGCTATACAAACAGGAGCTTCCCCCGGAAGATTGGCATTGTCGGCAAGTTTCTCTTTTGGGATTGGGGGCTCATTCACTTTTACGGAATTATCCGCCGCGTAGGCGCAAACTCCGGAGAACATCAGCAGCGCTAAAATTGCGCTCTTTATTGCGCTTTTTTTCATTTTCATTTCCTTTCCATTTGTTCTTAAAGTTAAAACTTTGTCGATTTTGGCATATTGTATTGATCCTACGGAATGCGCATTTGACAGGCTACGCATGAACTTTTTGTATCCATAAGCAAAAATACCTTAAATATACATCGTCATGCAACCCTGCCAGTTTAGACAATTACTCCCATAAAACGTTCACCATGACCAGATCTTTTCCTGGAAGTCTCATTCTTGCGCGCAATCTGCATTGCCCGCCGTTTAGAAAGCCGTCAATGCCGAATGACACGATTGGTTTTTATCTGTTCTAAAAGATCCGGTGCAAGTTTGATGTCTTGTGCCATACCGTTTTTTTGTGTAAACTTTGCGCAAGTGTTGGTTGCGCTTTGCTTACACCTTCCTTAAACGCACAAGATTGCAAAAAGTTTTAAGAATAGAAAAATTTTTCATTTTCACATTATTTGCCGTCTTGTTGCGCAAGCATCTTTATGCCAAAAAATGATCGGAATGTGTAAATACAATATTTCCGCGGAGATGGTGCCCACAGGCTGAATCTCTCAAGTTGTATTGCTTAGCAATGCTAAATAAAAAAAGCGCCCGTTTTGTGGGCGCTGGATTTAATAGAAATAAAGGAACCTTTTTAGAACGATACCGTCTTTCCGGTATGTGCGGATTCATCGGCGGCAAGCACAATGCGCAGGCTTTCCACCGCCGATTCCAAATGATCGGTTAGGTCGACATCGTTTTTGATGGCGTTAAGCAAGAATTCCTGTTCTCTGCGGCACAAGTCGTCATGCGTGGGTTCGTCTTCAGTGCTGATATATTCGTCCTTCTTGACGAATTCGTTGTTTTCATCCTGTTGCGCCCAGTGCAACTTAAGAAGGTCTGTCTTTGTGTGCGAATCTACATCGTCGGACTTGCCTTCCTTGTGTTCCGGTTTCGGCTCTATGGAAACGCAACCCTTGGGACCCCATACGTCTTTGACAAAAAATGCGTTTGTGGAAGCCATCGGGCCCCAGCCTGCTTCGTACCAGCCAACTGAGCCGTCGTCGAAACGCACCTGCAACTGCCCGTAATTGAACTGTTTTTCATCTATTTGATCGCTGAGGCGCGCGCCTATTGCGCTGACGCTAACCGGTTTTGCGCCGGTCATCTGGCACATTATGTCAACATAGTGGACGCCGCAATCTACTATGGGCGATGACGACTTCATCAGATTCTTATGCACATTCCACATGAATCCGTGCGATTGCTGGTTCAAATTCATGCGCATAACCAAAGGTTTCCCAAGTGTTTTGGCAATTTCTACGAACTTTGCCCAGCTTGGATGGTAGTGCAAAATATACCCAACAACAACTTTCTTACCTAATTGTTTTGCCTTTTCCACTACCCTTTTCGCCGCTTCTACTGAGGTCGCAAGAGGCTTCTCCACGAAAACATGGCACCCCGCCTCCATAGCTTTTATGGCTAAGGCCTCGTGTGTTTCGGGATAGGTGCAAATTGCCGCCACGTCGGGCTTGGCTACCCTAAGCGCTTCGTCAACGTCTTCAAAAAGCGCATGTCCGCCGCCAAGAAGTTTGTCGAGTTTTTCTCTCGATTGCTGGAATTTGTCCACTATGGCGCAAATTTCAAACTCGTCTATATTGTGGAAAGCTTTTGCGTGCGAAGTGCCCATATTCCCGCATCCAACCACCATAACTTTCAATCTTTCCATAATCTTATCCTTTGTTTTTTTATAAAATATTCGCGTTCCAAGAAACGCCTCTTTCCAAACGTATTTTAATCGTTTCTGTTATGCAAATCAAATACGCAAGTAAAGAAAAACTGGTACTTTTTTCCGGTAAATATGCTTGATGCTCCAAGTTGGAAGGTTCGATTCCAATCGGAATTCATATGGCGGAAACTGATATTTTTTTATTTTGCGGGATTTGTGACTTTTTTTTGCGCGCAATTTTGCGCTTTCAGCATTGGCATCTTCTTTGCGTTTGCCAGGGGTAAATCTTTCCCGATAGGCCTGTGTGCACAGATGGAAAGTCTGTGAAAGCTTATATTATCCAAGGCTCGCTTGGGCTTTTTTTATGGCTTTCTTGAGTGAAAAAACGTTCATTGTTATTGTGCGGAAATTTCCCCCTTAACAAAAAAGCTCTTTGGGAAAATACGCATATTGAATTCTTACACCTGCGGGAATTTGCAGGGCTTTTTGTGATAAAAATGAGGCGCTAAAAAACGGGCGAAAAATAAAGCCTTCCGTTTGGCGCGTAAAAAAGCACTACTTCTTAATTATATTGTAGAAAGTCTCAATGTCTTCGAGAATTCTGTTTCTCACATAATTTTTTGAATGGGTTTCGGTAATGTAGGAAGTTCTACCAAGAATGGCAAGGAGGGTGGCGCCTATGAAGCTTTCTGGCAGCCTTTTTACCTCTCCGTTTTCTATGGCGCGGCGTATGAGCTTTCGAGCCATCGAAAATTGCCTGAGGGCAAAATTCTCGAGGTCTTTATTTTGTAATAACAAGTTTGAACATAGAGTGTTGTATTTGATTATGTCTATCTCCCGCCCGTTTATTTTAGTCAGGGTGAACACAACTTCGCGCACGTGGTTTAAAAAATCTTTAAGCGTGGCGGTCTCAAAATCTATATCGGTCATGAACCTGTCGAAAAAATAAGTGCGGCACGCCTCGAATACGAGATCGGATTTGCTCTTAAAGTAGCAATACAGCAGACCGCGCGATATGCCAAGTTTCTCCTGTATTTGGCTTATCGACACGTGGTCATACCCCTTCTCAAGCAAAATCAGGAAGGTGGTCTGAAGTATTCTCTCTCTGGTGTTGTTCGTATTCTTTTTCAAGCCTCCAGTCTCAAACATGCCTCTTTTAAAGACAATCTTTTTCTGGCTACCGCCACAATATTTTATCTTTTTTCAGCGCGCTTGTTTTTGCGCGTGTTTGCCGGGCAAACCTGATTCCCGCGGCCAAAAAGATTATCCTTGAATTTAAACGCTGCGCTTTCGATATTCGCCGCAGCATTCAGAATGCTGTGGCGGAAAAATGCCGCCGTCTATTCCCGCAATCTTAACACGAATGCACATCATCATTCCAGGGAAACCCCCGACAAAAAATTCCGCGAAGGAGAACTTGATATTGAATGAACATTCATTCATTTTTTGTTTGACATGAATGAACGTTCAGTTTTTTCATGGAAGCGTAATTTTCCGACTGTGCCAAAGTTTGTGTGCGCGGTGTGGAATGTTTGGGGAATAAAGAAAATGAGAAGCATACGTACAGCAGTAAAATTTGCCTTTTTCGCAGGCGCCGTTTTTTCCGCAACATGGCTTTTGGGGGCGGGCTTTCAGGTACAGGAGCAGGGCGCGTCCAATTTAGGCACGGCAAACGCCGGCGCAGTTGCCAACGCCAACGGGGACGCTACAGCGGCGTTTTGGAATCCTTCGGCGGTATCTTTTGCGGATTTTAAGGTGGGCAACACCCTTGTAAACGCGGGTATAAATTTTGTTGTTCCCACCCTTGGCCTCAGCAATGAGCGCGGGAATTTCGATTGCGCCGTTATGTCCTATGTGCCCAATTTCTATATGGCGCACAAGTTTACTGAAGATCTTGCCGCGACGGTTTCGGTGACGGCTCCCTACGGTTTGGAGTCAAGCTACGATTACGATTGGTACGGCAGGGTTCAGGGCTTGCGCAGCTATCTTTTAACTTGCGATATAAACCCGAGCCTCGTCTATAAAATTACCGATTGGTTTTCAGTCAGCGGCGGAGTGAGCCTTCAGTATCTCGACTGCAATCTGACCCAGTACATGATGGGCAAAATTGATTTGCGCGGGCACAGCTGGGGAGTGGGCGGAAACATAGGCTTTACCATCAATTATATGGAGGGCGGCAGGTTTGGTTTCCATTGGCGCAGCGCCGTTACGCAGGATTTGGACGGAACGTTTCGTATGAACGGCATACCCATGTCGCCCATAAGCACTTCCGTCGATATGCCCAACACTTTTAATTTCGGCATTTATCAGCGCTTGCAGGGCGATTTCAGCCAGTTTGCAGTCATGTTGGACTACGTATACACCACTTGGTCGTCCTTCGATAAGTTAGAGGTTCCTCCGTTTCCACCTGTCGAGGAGGATTGGAAGGATACCTCAAGGGTTGCATTTGGCATACACTATTATCCCGAGCAAATTGAGAATCTGACTTTGCGCTTCGGGGTTGCCTATGACGAATCTCCCGTCAAGAGTGCAGAAATGCGCACTGTCCGCATACCGTGCAGCGATAGAATTTGGTTTTCCGGCGGTGTAGGCTACAAGTGGGACATATTTTCTTTTGACGTGGCCTACAGCTATATCATGTGTGTGGGTTCAAGCCAAATAAACCGCACAGAGAACGGCATGACTGTCAGCGGGCACTACTACGGGCACATACACGTTGTTTCGCTTCAGGCGGGCATAGAATTTTAGAGGGATATTTTGCAGCGCCATAAAAGCGGTTTTGCCGCTTATGATAAAAGGGCCACCCCGGAAACGGGGTGGTTGCTTTTTTGCAAAAATTGCGCCCGAAAATATTTTTGCCTGAGCTTCCGGTGAATCTTTCAAACGCCAATTTTTAATTCCCGCAATAAGGGCATTTGAAAAAAATTGTTTCCGCTTTGCTTATTTTTCAGGTTTGGTTTGGCTCAAAAATTGGCCAAATAGAAATTGCGCCGCAAATCGGGTGAGAGGCAAAACTTCAAACCTGCGGCAGCCGGCTTTATTGCAAAGTTATGCGGCCAGCCAATAAGACGCACACAAAAAAATGGGCGGAAATTTTCCGCACCGATTAACCGGAACCTATTTGTTTGGCCTACTTTTTTCTAAGGAAGTTAAACAGCCCCAAAGCATCTTCAATAAAAGAGTCCAACTCGCCCAAGGGCAGCTGGGTGGCGCTGTCAGAGATCGCCTTTTCTGGGTTGGGGTGTGTTTCCACAAACAGGCCGTCGGCTCCCGCCGCAATGGCGGCTCTTGCAAGGGTGCGTATGTATTTGCGCTCGCCTCCGCTGGCCCCGTTTGCGCCGCCGGGCAACTGGACAGAATGCGTTGCGTCGAACACCACGGGCACACCGTTTTCCGCCATTATCGGGAAACTTCTCATGTCCACTACAAGATTTCCGTAGCCGAATGTGCTGCCCCTTTCGGTTTGCCATATCTCGCTTGCGCCTGCATCGCGCAGTTTCCCGACTGCGTATTTCATGTCTGACGGGGAAAGAAATTGCCCCTTTTTTACATTCACTGCGGCCCCGGTTTTTGCCGCCGACACAAGCAGGTCGGTCTGGCGGCAAAGAAAGGCAGGTATCTGAAGGGCGTCGCAAACTTGCGCAACTATGGCGCACTGCCAAGATTCGTGCACATCGGTAATGCACGGCAACGCAAAGCGTTTTTTTACGTCCGCAAATATCTGGCATCCCTCCTCAATTCCGGGGCCCCTCTTGCCCGATATGCTTGTGCGGTTTGCTTTGTCAAAACTTCCCTTGAATACAACGCTAAGGCTGTCCGAATGCTTCGCCGCTATCTCTGCAACGCGTTCCGCAACTTCCAGAGCCGTCTCCTCCGATTCAAGGGAACACGGCCCAGCAATCAAAAGCAATTTCCCGCTGTCTGCGTCAAAAAGCATCTACTTATTCCTATTTTTCAGCGCCTGCTCAACAAACGCGCAAAACAACGGATGCGGCTTGCCAGGCTTAGATTGAAATTCCGGATGGAACTGTACGCCCACCATCCACGGATGGTCGCGCACCTCAACTATTTCAACAAGATCCCTCTTGGGATTTATTCCTCCAACGTCCAAGCCGGCATCTATAAGCCGTTTACGGTATTCGTTGTTGTATTCAAAACGATGGCGGTGGCGCTCCCTTATAGTTTCAGTCCCGTAGGCGGCGCTCGCCTTGGACCCTTCAAAAACCCTGCATTCATAGGAGCCAAGGCGCATTGTGGCGCCCTTGTCGACAATGGCTTTCTGCTCGTCCATTATTGTTATGACGGGATATTTCGTCGATTCGTCAAATTCAGTGCTGTTTGCCCCGTCGAGCCCAAGAACGTCCCTGGCATATTCTATTACCGCTATTTGCATTCCAAGGCATATCCCAAAATAGGGAATCTTGTTTTCCCTTGCATACTTTGCCGCCAGAATTTTGCCCTCTATTCCCCTGTCGCCAAACCCGCCGGGAATTAGAATTCCGTTGACGCCCGACAAATATTTTTGCGCGCCGTCTTTTTCAATAGTTTCAGAATCTACACGCACAACCTTTACCGCGCAGTCGTTGCCGACCCCGGCGTGCGCCAAAGATTCGTAAATGGATTTGTACGCATCTTGAAGGTCTATATATTTGCCCACAACCGCTATCTTAACCTCGCCGCCTTGGGGGGAAATTATGCGCCTTACAATGTTGTTCCAGCCGCTCATGTCGCTTTCGGGGCAATCTATACCAAGCTTTTCCACAACAAGCTTGTCCACCCCCTCTTGGGCGAGCATCGACGGCAACTCGTAAATAGAGTGCGCAACGTCCATCTCCTCTATCACGGCTGCGGGTTCTACATTGCAAAACAGCGACAACTTTTGCCTCATGTCGAGCGTCATAGGCTCTTCGGTGCGGCAGACCAAAATATCCGGCTGTATCCCTATTTCCCTCAACTTTGCAACGCTCTGCTGCGAAGGCTTTGTCTTTAGCTCTCCGGCCGCCTTGAGATACGGCAATAAGGTCACGTGTATGAACAATACATTCTGCTTGCCAACCTCAAGCGAAAACTGGCGCAAAGCCTCCAGGAATGGAAGCCCCTCTATGTCGCCCACAGTGCCGCCTATTTCTGTTATGAGAACGTCGCATTCCTTGCCCGCGGCATACAGGCGGTCCTTTATTTCGTTTGTCACGTGCGGAATCACCTGCACGGTTTTGCCAAGATAGTCTCCACGGCGCTCCTTTTGCAAAACGCGCTCGTAAACTTGCCCGGAAGTCAGGTTGTTGAACCTGCTAAGCTTCCCATGGGTAAAGCGCTCGTAGTGCCCAAGGTCCAAATCAGTTTCGGCGCCGTCGTCCAGCACATAGACCTCCCCGTGCTGAAACGGGCTCATCGTGCCGGGATCCACATTCAGATAAGGGTCAAACTTCTGAATCTTTACAGTCAACTGCCTGGTTTCCAGAAGCGCTCCCAGCGCTCCCGATGTAAGACCCTTTCCCAAGGACGAAACCACTCCGCCTGTTATAAAAATATACTTCATCTCGGGGATTATTTAGAAATCTAAAACGGCGGCACTTGGCAACTCTTTTCACATATTTTTTTGTTTATTGGCGCAATTTTTTTAATATTAATATGTTAAGTTGTATTTTTTTTATTCCACCCCCTCCGTTTCTCCGTTCCGCTCGGCTTTTTTGAAAATCTCAGCAGGTTTGCGGATACCGCCGTGCTTTTTTATGCCAGCATGTTTGCAGGCAACAAAAAAGCCCCGCCGATAAACGGAGAGGCCTTAGAAAAAAAACAGTCAGGCACAATTACCTGTTCTCATATCTCTGGCGGAGCATGTTATTGAAAGCGGCAACTTTGCGCTCGCGGCGCTTAATTTCGCTGGGCTTTTCAAAGTAGCGCTTCTGGCGCACGTCGCGTATAACGCCCTCGCGGTCCAACTTTTTCTTCAGACGCCTAAGAGCCTTTTCCATAGCTTCGCCCTTGCGCAATTTGACTTCCACTGCCATTTCAATTCACCTCCTTCTTTGTAAATTTTCCGTATGGAAACGGAATATTCGGCGTATGTTGCCATATTGTTTTTTACAGTCAAGCAATGTTTTGTCCATTTAAGCTTTTTTTAACTGCAAGTAAATGTTGACCAAATTTTGCAACCTGTTAGCTTTTACCCAAGAGCGGTTCGGCGTCGGAATGGCTTGTTCTTGCGGTCCGTTTGCGCGGCGAAGCGTTGCTGAAGGCGGTTTTTGTGCCTTAATGGCCCATAATTGGCTTTCTGGACGCATCTCTGAAACGGGCGCAGTTGCTGTGCCATTTGGCGCTTTGGAGAAATTGCCGGCGGAAATTTCTTCAAGGTGGTTTTTCGCCCGAAGTTGCCTTGCGCTGGGTTTGCTGTCCGCAGCCTTTCGGCTGCGGGAAGGTTATGTTCCGGGGCGTGGCGCATTTCCGAGCCTGCAATCGATGGGGCGGTTTTATTTCCGCGAAGCGCGATGAAAACGAGTAATTCAGGAAGGTTTATATGAGAGTAAAAAGTATATTGTTTTGCACATTGATTCTTGCCCAATGCGGCTTGTTTGCCGCTTCGGCCGGTTTTTCCAAGCAGGTGCCCTTGTGGCCCGACGGGAAAATGCCGAAAAACGACGAAACGGCGCTTAAGGCTCTTTCCTTTGAAAAGTCTAAAGCCGAGAAGCTGCGCGCGGACGCCAACGCGAAAGATTCCAACGGCAAGCCATTGCGCAGTTTTTACGTGGAGACCCCCTACTATCAGTTTTCCCGTCCGGATACGGGCGGCAAGTGCGGTTTGGTGGTGGTTTGCCCAGGCGGCGCCTACAATTTCTTGGCGTCGTCGCACGAGGGCGCCCAGATAGTTGACTGGCTAAATAAAAACGGCATAGCGGCCATGATGCTGATGTACAGGGTTCCTGAAAACCCCAAGGGCGCGCTTCAAGATGCGCAGCGCGCCATAAGGATTGCGCGTTCAAAAGCCTCTGAATGGAATATAGACCCAAACAAAATTGGGATAATAGGTTTTAGCGCGGGGGCAAACCTTTCGGCAAGGGCCAGCACCATGTATTCTGAAAAGACTTACGAAGGCGTCGATTCCGCCGATTCCGCAAGCGCCCGCCCGTCGGCTACGATTCTTGTTTATCCGGCCTACTGCGATACCCAGGGATACAATGTGCGCTGGCGCCAGCCGAAAATCAAGGGCGATTCTTATAACGAGAAATATGCGCTTGCCCCGAATATTAAGGTAGATAAAAACACGCCTCCCGCCTTTATTATACAGTCGCAGGACGATAGGTCGTATATAAATGCGGCGTTTGCGTATTATCTGGCATTAAAGGACGCCAACGTTCCCTCCTGTTTGCATATATTCGACAAGGGCGGGCATGGCTACGGCCTTTCCACCAACAGAAAGACAAAGGACGGCGGCAAATTCCTGCCTTCTGCATGGGGTCCTATGGCCATAGATTGGCTGAAATCTTACGGTTTCTAAAGAGCGCAGCCGGAAAACTCGGGCTTTGCCCGTATGGGGAACCGCGGCAACTGAAGTTGCTGCGGTTTTTGTTTGGTTTTGGGCTGTTTTGTTCCGAATTGTTTTTTTTGCGCGGTGCGTTTTCAAAAAGAGTTTGGAATAAGCTCAATTTTTTTGCCGATGGGAATGGCCGCGCTTCCAATTCTTGTGCCTTGCTACCTTGGAATAAGCTCAATTTTAGCGAACTGGCAGTTCCGTTAAAAAGAAGCACGTGAAAATTGTTTTTGCGCAATTTAGTTGAAAAATTGCGCTTTTTTGTTGTCGGTAGATGTGTGTCCTGTCAACACGGAGGCGAAAATCTTTGTGCTATTCTTTTGTGCTGGAATTTTTTGCCGATACGGAACGCGCCGCTTTTGGCGATGGAAGTTGGGTGTTGACGGAAGGCGGCAATGTTTTTTTTATGCGTTGAACAGGTATGAAAATACGGGTATTTGAACTTGGGCACATAGGAACCGATTGTTATATTGTGGAGTCGGAAAGTTCCGACGCCGCGCTTGTTGTGGACGCACCTGCGGAGGCGTGCGACACCATATCGCGGTATCTTGAGACAAACAAGCGTTCCCTTTCTGCAATTTTGCTCACCCATCCCCACTGGGACCACATATGGGACGCCGCCCCGCTTGCAAAAAAGACGGGGGCTAAAATTTACGCGTCTGCCCAGGCTTTGGAGTTTATAGAAAATTCCGATATGCAAAGGGACGTTCTTTTCGCCCCGGGGAACTTCCCCGCCGCCAAGGTGGATGTTCCCGTGCATGACGGGCAAACTTTTGAGCTTGGCGGAATAGGCGTCAAGTGCATGGACGTTCCGGGGCATTGTCCGGGAAGCGTGGCCTACCTGCTCTCGGAGAACGGCGAAAGCGCCGTATTTGTGGGAGACTTGATATTCAACGCAAGTGTGGGGCGCACCGATTTCTACGGCGGAGATTTCGCCGCCCTTGAGAGGTCCATTAGAAACAAGATATACACGTTGGAAGATTCAGTGGCAATATACCCCGGGCATGGCCCTTCAACGAGTGTCGGAGCCGAAAGGCGCTCGAATCCATACGTATTTGGATGATCCCCATGGAAGGTGCGGACGCGTTTTTTATGCGGCGCGCGCTTGCGCTGGCAGAGAAAGGTTGGGCGACAACGGCGCCCAATCCGATGGTTGGCGCGGTTCTGGTGAGGAATGATAAGATTGTTGGAGAGGGCTGGCATTCGCGCGACGGCGGTCCGCACGCGGAAATAGAGTGCCTTAGAGATGCGGCCTCTCGGGGAGAGTCGGCGGAGGGCGCCACAATGTATGTGACGCTTGAGCCGTGCAGCACAAAGGGAAGAACGGGGGCCTGTTCGGAGGCTATAAAGGCCGCCAAGGTGGCGAGGGTTGTAATAGGCGCTCTCGATCCCAATCCGGCGCATGCGGGAAGGGCGGTTGGGATATTTTCGTCGGCGGGAATAGCTTGTTCTGTTGGGGTGCTTGGCGCCGAGTGCGAAAGGTTGAATTTTATATACAATTATGCGATATCCAACGCAAAGGCGCTGCTTGCGTTAAAATATGCTGTAAGTTCCGACGGTAAAATAGCCGCCGCGCGCGGCGTAAGAACAGAAATAACCGCCGCCGCTGCGCGGGCAGATCTGATGCGCTGGAGGGCGTTATTTTCAGCCATAGGGGTGGGGAGCGGCACGGTGCTTTCCGACAACCCAAGCCTGACATCCCGCGGCGGATCGTCCGAGAAGTGCGGCTTGCGCCTGATATTTAATTCGGATTTATCTTTGGCAGATTACCCTGGCTTGCCTGAGCTGAAAGTTTTTTCCGACCGGTTTGCCGGCAAAAGCGCGGTTGTTTGCGCGGAAGGCCTGCTTTCAAAAGAGTGCGCGCGCAGGGAGGATAGGTTCGCGGCTATGGGGGTGGCCGTGTGGAAGATTGGCCCCAACCCGTTTTCTCAGGCGCGCTCTTATTGGGACGAACTAAAGGCCCGCCTGTACAGGGAGGGTTTTACATCGGTCATGATAGAGGGCGGCGCGCGCGTATTTTCAAGCGTCAATGCCGCGCGGGCGGGGGATTTTGCGTTTGAATACCTTTCGCCGAAAATCCTTGGCGGCGGGCTTGATGCTTTTGAGGGCGGGGCAAACTTCGCCTTTGAAAATCCGCAAGTAAGGCAGCTTTCGGCAGACGTGTTAAAATACGGGAAAATAGCCTATTTAGACGGCGCGGAGGCTTGAATATGGACGCGGGGCATGTGAAAAAATATTTCGAGAAGCTGGACGTTGTTTGCGAATACGCGCGGGCAGTGGAGTCGGTGGGCTTGTGGGAGTCTGAAAAGCTGGTTTTCGGGAGATTGCTCAGGCCCGATATGGATATTCTCGAGCTTGGTTGCGGGGCTGGGCGGATTGCCCACGGCTTGTATTCTGCCGGTTTCAAAAAAATTACCGCGACAGACTTTTCGGAAAACATGATAGACGTTGCCAAAGCCATAGCCTTGGAGCATGGCGACGGCATCAGGTACATGGTTGAAGACGCCCGACAGTTGTCTTTTAACGACGCCTCGTTTGATGCGGCGATATTTGGATTTAACGGGCTTATGCAGATACCCGGGCGCGCTGAGAGGCGACGTGCGATGTGTGAGGCCTTCAGGGTGCTTAGGCCGGGAGGCGTTTTCATATTTACCACGCACGACAGGGATACCCCCGCAAACGCCGATTTTTGGAAGAGTGAAAAGTCTGCCTGGGACAGCGGCCAACGCGGCGGGCTGGACGAGTTTGGCGACCGCATGTATTACGACGGTTCCGGCGGGTATATATACATTCATTCTCCGGTGCTGGCGGAGGTTGAGTCTGATCTGTGCTCCGCCGGATTTGCGAATGTGCGCCGCGCGCTCCGAAGCGAAATTGCGGCGGAACCGTCAAACGTGGCGGAATTTTCAGACGAATGTGTATTTTGGTTCGCCGATAAATTGTGAAAGGTTTTTTTATGGCAAAAATTGTAAAGGGATTTCTCAGGGCAATAATGATACTGTCAATGGCACACACATACGCGGAGCAGGGCGCGCTTGCTCCGGATCCAAATTTGAGCGTGGAGGTACTTCCAAACGGTATGTCCATAGCTGTTTATCCCAACTCCGAACCTCCGGGGCGCGTATCGATGCGCCTTTTGGTGAGGCGCGGCTCTGCGTGTGAAAACGCCGACGAATTGGGCTTGGCCCACTTTACTGAGCACATGGCCTTCAACGGAACCACGCGCTTCCCGTCGGGAGATATGGTTGAGTATTTCCAGCGTTTGGGAATGGCCTTTGGGGCAGACACAAACGCCCATACCGGCTTCAACGAAACCGTGTATAAATTGGATATCCCAGACGTGTCGGAAAAACTCTTGGAGGACGGAATGATGCTTTTGCGCGACTATGCAGACGGCATACTTTTTGAGGAGAAAGCCATAAATTCCGAGCGCGGCGTAATAGTTGCGGAAAAGGATTCAAGAGACACCCCCGATTACCGCAAATATGTTGCGGAAATATCGCATTATTACAAGGGCTCGATATACCCAAAGAGGCTGCCCATTGGGGATATGAATGTGGTCAAGAACGCGACGAGAAAGTCGTTTGTAAATTTTTACAAGTCTACATACAGGCCTGAAAACATGGTTTTGGTGGTGGTGGGCGATGTCGACGCCAAACAGATTGCGAAACTGGCAAAGAAATATTTTGAATCTTTCAAGTCTGACGCGGCGTGGAAAAATAGGATTGTTGATTTCGGAAAGCTTGAAAGCGGCGGAAAGAATTTTTCTTTTGCGCAGACGCAAATGGACTTTGACAGCGCTTCAATGCCCATAGCTAATGCGTCGTCGGGGTATGCGGCGGTTGCGGTGTCGCGCCAGATAGACGGGCAAAAAGATTCGTTTTCAAGAAGGGTGCGCCAGATGCGCCTTAGGGTTTTGACCACGGCGATAAACGCGCGCTATATGAGGGTGTCGGATGCTCCGGGTTCTAAAATATCGTCGGGAAGTTCGGCAAGTTTCGATTTAGACACCTACGCCGAGACTTTCATGCTTGGCGCAGATTCTCCCGTTGGGGGGCATGCAGATGCCCTCGAGGAGAATTTCCGCCAACTCTTAAGCATGGGAAACCTCTCCGAGGCCGAGGTTGAAAACGCAAAAAAGACGGTATTGAATGTCTTGGAAAGCGAAGTTAAGGCGAAACCAACCCGCCAGAACAAGGCTTTGGCAAACGAGATAGTTTCGACCTTTGTGGACGGGCACGTATACACGTCGCCGGAGTTCGACGTTGAGGTTGCGAAGGCGGCTTTTGAAGGCTTCAATGCAGAGGAGGCAAAGGCGCTGCTTAAGTCGCTTTTCGACGGCGCAAAGGTTAAGGTTTTTGTTTCCGACAGGGAGTGCCCCTCGGGCGAGAGCTTGGGCAAGGCGGTATCCGAGGCGTTTTCGAGGGCGGTTTCTTCAAAACATTCGGCCGACAAGTTTGCCGTGGAAAAATTGGCGTTTTCAAAATTTGGGAAGGCCGGTGTTGTTGAGTCGAAAAATGAGGTTGAAGGCCTCGGCATAACGCAGGTTGCTTTTGAAAACGGCGTGCGGTTGAATGTGAAAAGGACAAACTTTGCAAAAGACCAGGTTCTCATGAAGGTAAGTTTCGGCGGCGGGCTTTTGTCCATACCGCGGGAGCACCCGGAATACTACGCGGCGGTAAATGCGCTGGTTTTTGGCGGCACCAAATTCCAGAGTTCCGGGGAAATTGCGGCGGCGCTCTACGCCATGAAGGTAAACATAGGTGTTTCGGTGTCGGGCAATTTCTTTGCTGTGTCGGGAAGCAGCACGTCAAAGGATTTCCCGTCAATGCTCAAATACGCCGCCACAATGCTTGCGGACCCGGGCTTTAGAGAGGACGGAATAGACTCTTTGAGAAAAAATGCGGAGGCTTTCTATCTTGCCATTAAGACCGACCCGCGCGCGCAGCTCGAGTTTGTTCTGCCGAGAATGACTGAGTCGAACTTCTCGGGGGTGCCGGGAACATTTGAGGAATTTAAGAAAATACGCATGGCGGATATAGCCGAATGGCTCAAACCGGCCTTGGGAACATCGTACATGGAGATCTCCGTGGTTGGCGACGTGGATCCGTCGGAGGTGGAGCGCCTTGTGGGCGAGAGTTTCGGGGCCCTGCCTCCGCGCGAAACCACAAAGCCCGGTGGTGCCTTTGCGGAGGTTAAGTTCGGGCCCGCCGGCGCGCGCTTCGACTCGTCCTACGAGAGCACCGACGAACCGCTTTCGATATCAGGCATAATGTGGCCTTCCTGCGGCAGGCAGGATATTTCCCGCATGCGCGCCGCAAATGTTCTTGGCGCGGTACTTGACGACATGTTGCGCAAAGACGTGCGCGAAAAGGAGGGGAAAGTTTACAGCCCCTATGCCTACAATAATTCCAGTGTGTGGATTAAGAATGTTGGTTTTATATGTGCGCTTACGGCGGTGGCAGCCGAATTTAACGCGCAAATTGGCGAACTTATGGAGTCTGTCGGCGCAAAGCTGACTTCCGGTATTTCGCAAGACCAGTTTGAACGGGCAAAAATTCCCCTTGTGAAATCGGTCGAGGCGAATTTGCGCAAAAATTCCTACTGGCTTGGTGCGGTTCTTGATTTGTGCCAACTCAACCCGGAAAATCTGGAAATGGCCAGAACCATAAAGGACGGATACAATTCGGTTTCCATTGAAGATGTGAGGGCTCTTGCCAATGAATACCTCTCCAAAAAGCCCTATGCGTTTTCGATAATGCCGAAAAAGCCCATTGCGCACGCAAAATAAAAGTTTTCGCCCGCGCGTCCGGGCGGGGCTGGTTAATCTTGGGCAGCGCCAAAAAATGTTGAAAATTTTTCCCGAAAGGCGGAGTCTGTCCGCCAATGAGGGATTTCGCGGCCATAGATTTTGAAACGGCAAATTTTGAGCGCAGCAGTGTTTGCAGCGTGGGGCTTGTCTTTGTCCGCGGGGGTATTGTAGAGGATGTTTTTTACAGCCTTGTGCGTCCGGAGCCGAACTATTATCTGCGCAGAAACATTCTTGTTCACGGCCTGACCAAAAGGGACACCGACTCCGCGCCCATATTTCCCAAAGTTTGGGAAGAAGTTTCCGAAAAAATAGGTGGATTGCCGCTGGTTGCGCACAATTCTCCATTTGACGAGTCGTGCTTGAGGGCTGTCTTTAGGGCGTATTCAATGGATTACCCAGAGTATCGTTTCCATTGCACACGCGCGGCTGCAAGGCGCTTTATTAAATCGTTGGAGCCTTTGGACAGGCCGCCGAATTGCAAGCTTGGAACTTTGTCGGATTTTTTCGGCGTGGAATTGGAACACCATCACAACGCGCTCTCCGACGCGGTGGCGTGCGCAAAGATCGCCTTGAAGCTGTCTGAAAAGGACAATGGAATCTTGTTTTAAGTTTGCGCCAGACTTTTAAATTTGGGCGCGCAATATTGGCGAGATTTAAATAGCGCGTATTTTTTTCTTGGGTGTGCATCCCGCCTGTTGAGGAGGGCAGGGTGAAAAGTAAGAGCCTTCTTGCTGTGAAAAGTGTTCCACTTGTTGAAAAAAATGGGCGCGGCGCTAAGAATTTGGAAATCTTTCCAAAAAGTTTTCAAACACGCGCCCGAGGAGTTTTAAAAGCGGCCGGATAATGCGCGCATAGACCAGGCCTGTTGCGGCTTGGCAACTTTTAAACAAGTGCGGAAAGCCGGGCTGCAAATGCGCTTAAAGTATGTCGTCTTCGTCCGGCAGGCCGAAGCTTATGCAAGCTTTGCCAAACTTTTTGCGGACGCTGAAAAACGCGTCTTCGGCGGCGCTTTTTCTGCGGGTTGAGGCGTCTTCCTGCTGCCTGAACATGTCGGTTTGGCGGGGCGAGCCCGCGGGCTGGAGCCCCGAGGCTGATATGCCAAGCATCCGCACCGGAAGGCTGTTGCGGCGGGTCTTCTGGAATAGGTCGAATGCGGCAGACTCGAGAGCGCGCATGGAATTTGTGGGAGTTTCAAGGCCCATTTGGCGCGTCGTTACGGAAAAGTCGTTTCTCTTTACGGTAATGTGCACGCACCGGCATTCAAAGCCCGCCTCCTTGAGCCTGAACGAAACTTTTTCGGCAACCTTCCTAAAGCCAAGTTTTATGTCTGCGTTTCCCGATAAATCCCTTTTGAAAGTTATTGAATTGCCTATGGATTTTGCCTCGTCAACCTCTCCATAATATCCCACAGGGGAATTGTCGAGCCCGCGCGCGCATTCCAATAGAGACAGCCCCGATTTCCCGAACCTGCGCTCTATTGCCAGATTGTCGGCGTCGGCAAGCTCGCCTATTGTGCGTATTCCCATTTTCCCAAGAGCTTCCGCCGATGCCGGCCCCACAAACAACATGCTTGATACGGGCAGGTTGCGCACCACTTTCCCGTAGTCTTCGGGAGCAAAAACCGTTGTGGCGTCAGGTTTTTTATAGTCGCTGGCAAGTTTTGCGAAGATTGTGTTGTAAGACACCCCACCCGAAATAGTCAGCCCAAGCTCTTCTTTTACGACCCTCCTTAAAGTGTCTGCTATGGTTTTCCCGTCGCCGAAGAGCTTTTCCGAGGCCGTCACATCCAGCCACGATTCGTCTATCCCAAACGGCTCCACGCGGTCTGTGTATCGGGCGTATATGCGGTTTGTCAGGCGGGAATAGTGCTCGTACTTGTCGTGGTGGGCTTCAAGCAATATTAAATGCGGGCATTTTTTCTTCGCGGAGAGTATGGATTCCCCGGTGGATATGCCGAACTTTTTTGCCTCTTCATTCTTGGCAAGTATAACGCCGTGCCTGTTGCGCGGATTGCCCGAGACCGCCATTGGCTTTCCTAAAACTTCCGGGTGGTCAAGCGCCTCAACGGAGGCAAAAAAACCGTTTAGGTCGCAGTGCAATATTGTTCTCAATCCGTCCATAACGACAACGCCATTTCAATGGCGGACAAATTTTGCTCAAGCATTTTCGGGCGTTTTTTTGCGCTTTTCAAATTTTTGCCCTGGCTGAAAAGCACTGCCGATATAACCTTGCGAACAATTGTGGGCTGTGCAACAACTTCTAAAGCAACAATCTGCCCCATGGATTGCCGCGGCCATTTGCCCGCTTTCGCAAATGAAAGATTTGGTGCCAAAGTTTTAACAACCCCTTAAGGGAGAAATTTTCGGTTTCCCTTTGCATGTTTCGCCACCGCTTAAGCCGCCGCGCCGCCCGGAATGCGCCAGGTAAAAAAAAGACGCGGCCAATACCGCGCCCGGTGAACTAAAAAAACGCGCTTGTTTTAAGTCCTATTTCACATGCAGAGAATCTTTTTTTCTGCGCTTTATTTCGTCAAAATATACGCGCCTTATGTGCAATTCAGTAGAGTCTAAATCTTTTCCGGCGGTTATGGCTATGCCGCTTTTAAGGTAATACGGGGTGCGTTTGTTCAATAGCTCGACAATGCGCTCCAAAGGGTTTTCCACATTCAGCAAGGGGCGGGTTTTATTGTTGCAAACCCTTGCGTAGATTTCTTCGGCAGAACTGAACAAGGCAACGCAAATCCCCTTTGAGCGTATGAGCTCCGGCATGCCTTCCGAGCACACAAGCCCGCCTCCGCAGGCTATTACGCACCCGCAAGGCGGCACTCCGGTCTCTATGAACTCGCGCTCCATTTTTCTAAATTCGGGCTCGCCGAATTTGGCAAAAATGTCCGATATCTTCATGCCGGCTTTCTTCTCTATCTCGAAATCGGAATCTAAAAACGCATATCCGAGAGCGTGGGCCACCCGGCGCCCAAGCGTAGTCTTGCCGGTTCCCATGAAACCGACAAGATACAAATTCGGGTTTTCCCCCGCTGAGAAGCTTTCTGACATTGCCCCGCTACTGGGTTATCAGCGACTGCCCCGTCATTTCTTCGGGTTTTTTTAGGCCCATCAACTGTAAAACCGTCGGCGCTATGTCTCCCAAATTGCCCCCGGAACGCATCTTCAGCCCTTCCAGGCCGCGGCCGTAAATGACCACCTCCACGGGGTTCATTGTGTGGCGCGTGTGGGGCTTGTTTATGGAGGGTTCATATAGCTGGTCGCTATTGCCGTGGTCGGCCGTCACAACGAGCGCCGCGCCGAATTCGTCGGCGGCATGCGCTATCTTTTCAACGCACTTGTCGACCGTCTCCACCGCCTTGACTGCCGCCTGCAAATTGCCGGTATGCCCAACCATGTCGCCGTTCGCAAAGTTGACCACTATAAGGGCGTATTTATCCTCTTGAATGGCTTTCACAACCGCGTCCGCAACTGCGGGTGCGCTCATTTCGGGCTTCTGGTCGTAGGTCTGCACGTCGCGCGGAGAGTCTATCAATATTCTGTCTTCTCCGCGGAACGGCTCTTCGCGGTAGTCGTTGAAAAAGAAGGTCACATGGGCAAACTTTTCCGTTTCGGCGCAGCGCAACTGGGCCAGGCCCTTGTTGCTTATGTACTCTCCCAAAATGTTCGACATCTTTGGCGGCTTCGGGAAGAGAACGTTTTTGCACAGGCCAACCTTGTATTCCGTCATGGTGACAAAATAGACGTCGGGGTGCACGGCGCGCTTAAAGGAATCGAAGGATTCGTCAACAAAAACGCTCGTCAATTCGCGCGGGCGGTCTCCCCTGAAATTGAAAAATATTACGGCGTCGCCGTCCGACACCCTGCCTATGGGCTTGCCTCCCTCGGTAATCCAGGTTGGAACTATAAATTCGTCCCCCTGCATGTTGTCGGATATTGGGTTGTCGTAGTAGCGGGTGAACGCGTCTTCCGCCTTCTCCACCGACGCGTCTGCGGACACCCCAACCAGGCAGTTGTAGGCCTTTTCCACTCTGTCCCAGCGCTTGTCGCGGTCCATGGCCCAAAAGCGTCCTATAACCGACGCAACCCTGCCGGTGCCGCATTTGCGCATTTCGTCCTCTACCTGCCTTATGAATCCCAACCCGCTTGTGGGAGGGGTGTCGCGGCCGTCGGTGAAGGCGTGCAAAAACACCTTCTTGTAGTTTCTTGCAGCGCATATTTCCAATATCGAATACAAGTGGCGCAGCATCGAGTGCACGCCGGCGTCGCTGCACAGGCCGAACAGGTGCAGAGCCCCGCCTTTGTCGAGCTTGTCGAATACGCCCTTCAATACCGGGCTTTCCAATACCGAACCCGTTGAAAAGCCCTTGTCTATCCTGACTATCTCCTGGTCAACTATGCGCCCGGCTCCTATGTTCTGGTGCCCAACCTCGCTGTTGCCCATAATGCCCTCGGGCAGGCCCACCTCAAGCCCGCATGCGGATATTTCCGTTCTGGGCCATTTGGCGGATATTCCCTTGCAAAACGGGGCGTTGGCAAGCTTAATGGCATTGTACTTGTCGAGGGACGGGTCGTGGTTCTCGCCCCAACCGTCGCGAATTATCAATATAACGGGCCTCTTTATTCCGTTGATTTTTGAATGTTGCTGTTCTTGCATATTATAAAATAATTCCAATGTAAATACTCGGAGTAATATTGCGTTTCGAAAGCCTTTTTACAACTTAAAAAAGAGTTTTTGCGCCTCCGGCCTTTTTGCCGAGCTTGGCGCGCCGCAAAAAGGGAATCGGATCCTTTGCATTCGGCGCGGACAAATGGCGAGAAAAAGCCTCCAAGCAATCCGTTTTATCGGGCCTGGCAAGCTTGGTAGTTCCAACTTGGGACGAAAAAATTAGGCGGGGCGGCAATGGTTGCGACTGCGCCGTTTCATTTGTTGCTAAGGCCCAGTATTTGCCCGTCGGAGATAAGCTTTTTGGACAGCTTTTTGTAGTCCACATCCTGAACCGCGCATTTGTCGTCTATTGCCAAAGACGCCGCAGTTGCAGCAGAATGTCCAAGAATCATAAATACAGGCTCCATTCTTATCGAGCCGTACGCTATGTGCGAGGCCGAACAGGCCACGGGAACAAGCAGATTTGAAACTTCCGAACGCTTTGGCGTGATGGCCCCATAGGCGATTTTATACGGACGCGCCAAATGTACGCCTATGTCTCCCTCGTTTTGCACAAAACCGTCGGGCGTTATGTACCTTTGCACGTTGTGCGAGTCTAAAGTGTACGAACCCATTCCGATAGGCTTTGGAGTTTCCACCGCAAGTTGGCAGTCATGTTCGGTCATGACGTATTCGCCCACCATTCTGCGCGCCTCTCTTATGTAGAGCGTGTGGGGCCAGTTGTCGTTGTCTGTGAACTCGTCCTTAGCAAGGCCGTAGGTGTTAAATATCTTTTTTAGTTCCGGGGCAACGCGCGGGTCGTTTGCAAGGAAATACAGAAAGCCCTGCTGGTACTCTTTGTGCGCCCGGATTATTTCCGCGCGCTCCGAATACGAGGCCTCGGGGTAATTGTAGTTGCCGCCTATGAAATCGAAGCTGAAGGCGGATTGGTTGTTTGTGTCTGTCTTGCCGTTCGGCATTTTGTCAGGCTTTATTATATCGGTGCGCTTTTCGGCGTTCCAATATCTCAGCAGCAGAAGATAGTCGTCAGGGTTGTAATTTTCGGGCTTGGGGAAGGGGCGCCTGTTTTCGGGCAGGGTTGTCATGCAAAGGCGGAAACAGTAGGCTTGTATGCGCTTGTCGGCCTCGCCGCGCGTGCCGGGCGGGGTTGGCGAAACGTGTTTTAACAGGCCGCTTTTAGGGTCTGACTCAATCTTGTACGGGGAAACTTTAGCGCGGAAATAGTGGTTGTGGTGCAGTACACCAACTTGCACCCCGTTCCATTTTTCCCCGTATGTAGAATTTGCTTCGCGTCCAACATGGTAGGAACATCCAGCGGCAGCCATCAAATCCCCCTCGAATGTCGCGTCTATGAACATTTTTGCCCTGAAGGTGCTGCCGTCGAGGGTTCTTATTGACAATATTTTTGTGCCGCTTTTTTCAACGCCGTTTTCCCTGTCTAAAAGAACTCCCCTAAAGAGGCGTATGTTTTTTTGCTCCGATACCATGTTGTCGTAAACTTTTTCAGCAACCTTGGGCTCGAATATCCACATTGTCTTATTAGTATCGTCTATGGCTTTGGTCTGTTGTCCGGCAAGTTTTCCGCTGTTGCGCGCAACCCAGTTCCATGCGCTGGGGTCTTGGTAGTGCAGCCATATGCGGTGGTAGAATTCCTTGGACAGGCCGCCTATAGTATGCGCTTTGCCCGAGTCGGTAAACCCCAAGCCGGAGGAACTCATAGCCCCCAGGTGAGTGTCGGGCGATATCAGCAGCACGCTTTTGCCTTCGCGCGCCGCCTGTACCGCCGCGATTACGCCTGCGCTTGTTCCCCCGTATACGGCAACGTCGGCTTCGTTTTCGTGTTTTGCTTTTTCGCAATTAGAACATCCGCTTGCGCATGTGGCAATAAACGCCGGCAAGAATAAAGTCACCCAAATGATACGCCTAAACTTCATAATCAACCCTTTGGTTCGATAGCATTAGAGGGATTTATCGCTCAAGTAAACGGAATTTTTTGCCGTATTTTTTTGATAAATGGCAGGTTTATTCTTTTTATCCGGTGTGAAACGCAATTTTTTCTTGCAATCTAAGTTTATCGTGGTGTCATTGACCAATCAATTTTTTTGAACGGTTGAATATTTTGCAAAAGAAAGGACAGTTGTGAGCAACTTAAAAAAGAAGAGGCGCTTGAAGATGAACAAGCATAAGCGTTCCAAGCGCGCCAAGTTGAACAGGCATAAGAAGCGCCAGTGGGGCTGTTAGTTTGAGGCTCCGGCGGATTGTCGGCCAAGGGGCCGCGCCGCGGTGGTTTTGAGTTTTGTTGTAGATTGGGGAGTTAAACATGGCGTCGGTTATTCCGGCGCCATTTTTTTGCACCTGCAAATTGTTTTAGCCCGTCGTCAGGTAAATGGTATTTATTCAAAGGTGCTTAACCAGATGGGTACATTCACTCCCCTGCATCTTAAGGCTTGTGCAATTTGAACTTTTGCATCGAATGCTGCATGCGCGCATTTTCCCCCTGTGCGCGTATGGTTTGGCGCGCCACATCTCAGGCGCCTTTTTTAGGCGCGCCGGGCGGGGAAATTTTTTTGTTTATCTGGCCCGTGCGATATTGGAGAAGTAATCCAATTTTGTCTGGCGCCGCCAATGTAATGGCATGTATGGCCTTTTGCACTGATGAAATTGTTTTTTGGAAGATCTGACCTCAGGCGGGTCGTGCGCTTTTTCAGGCTTGAAATAGGTTGGGGCTTGGAAATTCAATGCGGAGGCAAACATATTTTTTAAAAATAAAAAAAACACATTGACAGGAAATCCATAATCTGCCTTAATGCGGCTTAATACTTCAGTGGGGTGGTAGTTCAGTTGGTTAGAACGCCTGCCTGTCACGCAGGAGGTCGCGAGTTCGAGTCTCGTCCATCCCGCCACTTTAAGACGCTGCAATCCAAAAGGTTGCGGCGTTTTTTGTATTTATAGTTTGTTAAAATCCC
>CASEFZ010000116.1 GCA_949287395.1 uncultured Verrucomicrobiota bacterium | reverse complement strand
GCCGCGGGCCTTCAGAATTCTGATGAAGGATTTTTCCGTGAGGGATTTAGCGTGTATCCAAAATTTATCAATGGCCAGACCCTCCCTGTTCGCTGCGCGCTCTATGCCGACTACATATTCGGGGATTGTCGGGTGCGCCTTAAATGCGTCGCGGTTTTTGTTGGCGTTTATTAGGGCTATTGTTCCGCAGAAGCTTCCCGCCCTTGACGCCCTTGCCTGAGACATTATTCTTGAGAGCAATTCATTGCGCTCATACCCCATTTCCTTTGCAACCTTTACAATTTTTTTCCTGGTGATTTCCGATATGGAAGCGGAATTGCGCATCGCCAGCGAAACCGTGTTCCTTGAAACACCGACTTTCTTAGCAATATCGGCAAGGCTAACCCTTTTGGGATTGGCTGCCGGTATGTACGCCTGTTTTTCCATAACCGGGAACTCCGCTTAACACACAGCGAACAAACAACTTCGCCGCTGATGCTATCTTTGCAAACTTGTTTTGTAAAGATATGTTCCGTATTACAGTAATATTAACCGCGGTTGCCTTCTTTGGCAAGCGTTTGATTGTAAAAATCCGAGATATTGGGTTAATGCGTGTTCGGGTTGCCATGTGATTTTTGCTGTTTAAACATGGGGGCACTGCCGCCAAAGTTGGGCGAAAAATATTTTATGCCTCCGAAAAACAAAACGCTTTTGCCGCGCCTGTTAATTGGGGTTAATTACGGATTGGGAGATGGCCTGCCAACCTTGCCTTGCGCTGGGGTTAAATCTTGTTTTGGGTGCGTGCGGTCGAGATTTTAGCCGGGTTAAAAATTAACTTGTTTTGCCCATGTTGCTTTTTGTTTCAAGGCCTGATTCCAGCCTTGGAAATGCGAAAATAAACCGGGCAGGGGCTTTGGGTATTTTACAGTAAAATAAATATAGGTTTGCCGCAGATCTTTGCGCCAATAGAATGCCCAACCAGATAGGTAAGACGCGCCGCATCTTGTCTTGCGGGTTTGCGTTGGGGGACGTAATTCAATGAGAAAATCAGCGTGCATATTTGCCCAAGCATTTTTGTGCTGTATGGCCCCATTTGCCCAAGATGGCGAGGAGATAGCAATAGACATCTCCCAAAAGGGGGCCGAGTGGGGCCGGGAATGTACGGCGTGTTTTTTGAAGAAATAAACCATGCTGGAGACGGCGGCTTGTATGCGGAACTTGTAAACAACCGCAGTTTTGAGGAGCTTGAAATGCCCGAGGGCTACAGGGCTGAAAACGGCAGGCTTTATCCCAAACCCGTCGTTCACCACGCCACTGGGAAAGTTGCCGACAAGCACGGGGCATGGACAAGAGATCCATTTCCCGCATGGTCTCTCTCCGCACCCGACGGCGCGGCTTCGATGAGGCTTACAAAAGACCGCCCAAAGTTCAAAACGGCGCCCACAAATCTTGAAGTGGATATTTCTAATGCGGCAGTTCCGGTGCGGCTTGTAAATTCGGGCTATTGGGGAATGAATATTGTGGCCGGAGAAAAATATATACTGCGGACAATAATTAGGGTATCCGGCGGCTACTCTGGAAAAATAACCGCGAAATTGCTTTCAGAAAATGGCGATATTCTCTCCTCGGTGCCGGTTCAAACATCCGCCCCCGAGACTTGGAGCGATTCCACTGTCGAGTTTCGGGCCGAATTTGGAGATCCAAAGGCGAAACTTGCACTTGAATTTTCTTCAACAGGCAAGGTTTGGGTAGATTACGTTTCGCTTTTCCCGGAAAAAACTTTCAAGGGGCGCAAAAACGGACTCCGCAAAGATGTTGCCGACTTCCTGCTTGGGCTGAGACCTAAATTTATACGCTGGCCGGGCGGCTGCGTGGTTGAGGGCTTTACACTGGGGAACCGCTTTGAGTGGAAAAAGACTCTTGGAGATCCTGCGGCGCGGCCCGGCGAGTACAGCCTTTGGGGGTACAGGTGCTCATACGGCATGGGCTACCATGAAATGCTTCAGTTTTGCGAAGACGCAAAGGCCGACATGATGTTTGTTTGCAATGTGGGAATGGGCTGCCAATTCCGGATGGGAGATGTCTGCGGGGAATCCGAAATTGATTATTACCTGCAAGATTGCATCGACGCCATTGAATATGCAATAGGCGACCCGCAAAGCTCGGAGTGGGGCCGCAAGCGCGCCGAAGCCGGACATCCCGCACCGTTTCCCCTTAAATATGTTGAAATAGGCAATGAAAATTTTGGTGACGAGTACGACAAGCGCTTCAACTATTTTTACTCTGTTCTCAAAAAGAGGTATCCGGAACTTACCTTTATTTCAAACCACGGTCTGGGCAAGGAGGGCATGGGCAGGCTTCCTAAAAAGGGCCAGAAAACCGATATGATAGATCCGCACTGGTATGTTTCCCCGCAAACATTCTTCAATATAAGCGATATTTTTGACGGTTGCCGCCGCGGAGACTACAAAGTATACGTCGGGGAATATGCCGTAAACCAGGAAGTGGGCGGGGGAAATATCCTTGGAGCATTGGCGGAGGCCGCTTTCATTACTGGCATGGAACGCAACTCGGATTTGGTGGCTATGGCGTCGTATGCGCCGCTATTTGAAAATGTGCACAGCCGCCAGTGGCCGGTAAACCTGATTTGGATAGACACGGACAAGGTTGTGGGGCGTTCTTCCTATTATGTCCAAAAAATGTCGGCCCAGAACAGGCCGGACTACAACGTCAAGTGCAGCAAAACCAAGGCTTCTCCGCGGGCCATGGCGCTTCCTGTAGGAACGGTGGGTTTGGGCGCGCTAAATGCCAACGCGGAATATAAAGACATAAAAATTGAGCGCGAGGGGCGTGCGGTGTCTCCGGATATTTCGCAGATGTCGGGCGGCAGTTTCGGAAAGTGGAACTCCGACGGGAAGGCGCTTGAGCTGAACGCCTCCGGAGGGGAGTCGAGGTTCTATTTTTACGGACACAACTCTGACAGGCTCGCCATGGAATTGAAAGCCCGCAAAACGGGCGGCGACGGGGGGTTCGCGGTTTATTTTTCCCATGATAAATCGGCCGGCGGCCGGGCTCTTGCGTTTGATATAGGAGGTACGGAAGGCAACAAAATCGCGCTTCGCCAGGTTGGATCAGGAGCAACGGGAAGGGCGCTCAACACCCCGGTTGGTTATTCGCTTGAGAATGGGAAATGGTACGGGATAAAGCTGGTTGTCTCTCCCGCAAAAGCGGAGCTTTTTATAGATGGAACTCTGGTCTCAGAGTATACCATAAATTGCCCGCTACGATTCTTCGCAGCCGGTTATGACGAGACTGCCGCGGAACTTATTGTGAAAATAGTCAATGCCGACGCAAAGCCGTACACGGCATCCATAAGGATAGATGGGGCTGAAAGCGTGGCCGACAAAGGAAGGGTGGTATCGCTGTCGGGGGATTGCGCGCGGGCGGAAAACTCGCTTGATTTTCCAGTGAGAGTCTTTCCTAAGGAAAGCGAATTTGGCGGTTTCTCAAAGAAGTTCAACTACACAGTTGAGCCCTTTTCATATACGATTTTGCGCGTGAAGGCCAAGGCGCGCAAAGGCGCGGTAGCCTTGCATGGGGGCAGTGTCCCAGGGGCTTTTTGCGGGAGGCTTTTGCGCGCAAAAATTAGGCTCTTTCTTATTGTATTTTTATGTAGAATGAAATGTTACAGATGAGGTATTTATTCCGCCATCCGCCGGGTGCATATTCTTTCTTGTCTTTTGAACAGCCATGTAAAAAGCCTTTCCTAAGACATCTGCGTCGGCGCAACACTTTGAACATTTTTACAAAAACAAACATAATATGAAAAGACCTATACTAATTCTATCGTTGCTGTTTGCAACATATTGCCGCCTATTTTCAATGCCATCTGAAGATACGGTTTCAATTCAAAATTGGAAGTTTATGAAGGGCGAAGTGGAAAATGGGCAGTCAGTGGAGCTTGATGACGGAAAGTGGGAATCTGTGGTGGTTCCGCACGATTGGGCGATAGGCAAGCCTTTTGATATGAACATAGACTTCCAAGCGGTGAAGGTAGACCAGGACGGGGAGGATAGGATAGGCCTTCGCACCGGAAGAACAGGTGCATTGCCGTGTTTCGGCGTAGGGTGGTACCGCGCTGTTGTCGACGCTCCGGACCGTCAAAAAGGGAAGCTTGTGTTCGTCGAATTCGACGGGCAATGAGCAACGCCAAAGTTTACGTGAACGGAGAGTTCGCCGGAGAGTGGCCGTACGGGTACGCATCGTTTTACATCGACGCCACAAAATTTATAAAGTTCGGAGAAAAAAATCTCATTGCGGTGAGGCTGGACAACAAGGAAAAATCTTCGAGGTGGTACACGGGGGCGGGCCTTTACAGAAATGTGAGGCTTGTCTATAAAAATCCCGTCCACATAGTTAAGAATTCGCTGTTTGTCACCACCGGGCAAATCGGCAACAACGCCGCAGTTGTGCGAGTAAAATTGGAACTGTCCAAACCCGAGGGCGCGGCGAAAGTTGAGCACAAGATTTTGGACAATCTTGGAAATGTTGCGGCTTTTAAAGAGTTGTCAAACCCCGTGGAACCCGCGCAGATAAACCTTCCTAACCCTAAGCTTTGGGATACTAAGACACCCAATCTATACACTTTGCAAACATCGGTATTTGACGGAAGCGGCAATCTTTTGGACAGGCTGGATACGCGTTTCGGCGTGCGCTCTTTAAAATTCTCCCGCGACGGCGGATTTGAACTTAACGGCAATAAAACGAAGATTCAGGGCGTGTGTATGCACCACGATCTCGGGCCGATTGGGGCAGCCACAAATGTTCGGGCCTTGAAACGGCAGCTTGGAATACTGAAGCAGATGGGATGCAATGCCATCAGGACATCGCACAACCCGCCGTCTCCCGAACTCTTGGACCTGTGCGACGAAATGGGCTTTCTTGTCCAAGACGAGGCCTTTGATGAATGGCGCTATGCCAAATGCGAAAATGGGTACAACAAAATTTTCGACAAATGGGCCGAGAAGGACCTTTCCGCCTTTGTGCGCCGCGACCGCAACCACCCTTGCGTATTTATGTGGAGCATAGGAAACGAAGTCAATGACCAGCACTATGCCGACGGCGCCGCCACCGCCAGATTTCTAAAAAGTATAGTTTACCGCGAAGACGGGACGCGCCCGGTGACATCGGGCTTAAACAGTCTTGAGGCGGCGTTTACAAAGAGCAAACTTGCCCAGGAACTCGATATTGTCGGCGTAAACTACCAGACTAAACTTTACAGGGAGTACGCCGACAAGTACCCCAACATGATTTTCCACGGAAGTGAAACTGCCTCTACCATAAGCTCGCGCGGGGCATATTACTTTCCGGTTAAGCGCGCAGTGGATCCCTTCCGCGGAGATTATCAAGCTTCTTCCTACGATCTTGAAACTGCGTCTTGGGGGCAGACTCCCGATGAAGAGTTTGCCGCCTTGGACTCCAACCCTTCCTTCCTTGGCGAGTTTGTCTGGACGGGCTTCGACTATCTTGGGGAGCCTTCGCCGTACAATCCCGGTACTCCCGCGCGCAGTTCGTTTTTTGGCATAGTCGACTTGGCAGGAATGAAAAAAGACAGGTTTTATCTTTATCAGGCGTGTTGGAATCCCGATGTTAAAGTTCTGCATGTGCTTCCCCATTGGAATTGGCCGGACAGGCTTGGGCAATGCGTTCCCGTCCATTGCTACACAAACTACGACAAAGTTGAGCTCTTTGTTAACGGCAAAAGCATGGGAGTAAGGGCAAGGAATGCAGGGCGTGACGGCTATAACGGCAGATACAGGCTTGTCTGGGACGACGTTGTTTACCAGCCCGGCGAGATTAAAGTTGTTGCACTTGACAAAGACAATAAAGCCCTGCAGGAAAAAACGGTAAAGACTTCCGGTGTCCCATCTAAATTGAGGCTGACTGCCGATAGGGATAAATTTGACGCCGACCCTAAAGAACTTATTTTTGTTCAAATCGATGTTCTCGACAAAGACGGCAATTTTTGCCCAAGGGCGAATTCATTTATGTTTGTCGAGGTAAATGGCGCCGGAAAGTTGCGGGCACTTTGCAATGCGGATCCCACCGACCAGACCGGGTTCTCATCAAACTACATGAAATCCTTTAACGGGAAACTATTGGCCGTTATTGAGCCTTCAAATACTCCCGGGGAAATAACAGTTGAGGCGTATGGCATGTCGCTGGTTCCGTCGAAAATTAAATTGAGCACCGGCGCTCCCGAAAAATAGAAATATCTGCCTTGGCGTTGAATGCGCGTTAAAGCGCGGGCCGTTGAAAGATGAATGCGCCCGCGCGCCGTGCATTGCCAATCCCGCCGTCAAAACGCGCCTTCGGGCGGAGTTTACGCATGCGGGACGCGTTTGCGGACATGTGAAAAGCGCAAAAATGCGGCGTGCTGCGTGGCAAGCTTTTAGGGCCGGTTCTCCATTCCGGACAGCTCGCCTTTTAGAGTTTGTAAAGGTGCGTATCTATTCCCAATTTCTTTATTTTGTACAAAATTATTCTTGGCGTAGTTTGCAGATACTTTGCCGCGGCGGTGGCGTTGCCGTTTGTGTTTTTTAGCGCGTTTGTTATAATCTCCCTTTCAAAGTTTTCCACAAGGGTTTCGTAGTTGGCGGTGTCGCCGTTTTCAAAGGTTGGAGAGGCAATCGAGCGGCATGTGATGTCCGTTTGCAGAGACGGCGGAAGATTGTACCCGCTTATGACATTGTCGGTCGTGTTCAAGACGGCGTATTCAATGCAGTTTTCAAGCTCTCTGACATTCCCGGGCCAATAGTACGACATCAACATGTTTATCGCGGGCGTGGATATGCGCGCAACCTCCTTGCCGTGTATGAGGTTGTATTTTTGCAAAAAGTGTTCGGCCAATACAGTGATGTCGCATTTTCTATTTCTGAGGGCGGGCATGTATATGGGGAAAACATTCAGGCGGTAATACAGGTCTTCGCGGAAAGTTCCGGCCTTTATCATTTCCTCAAGGTTTCTGCTGGTAGCCGCTATTATGCGTACGTCTACCCTGCGTTCTTCGCTGCTGCCAACCCTGAAGTACGTGTGCTCCTGAATGAATCTAAGAAGCTTCAGCTGCATTAGCAATGGCAGATCTCCAACCTCGTCCAAAAACAGCGTTCCTTTGTCGGCAACTTCAACAAGCCCGACTTTTCTGTTAATCGCCCCAGTGAAGGCGCCTTTTTCGTGGCCGAAAAGCTCGCTTTCTATAAGGCCCTCGGGAAGGGCGGCGCAATTTATGGAAACGAAGGGCTTGTCTTGGCGCGCCGAATTCTTTTGTATGGCCCGCGCCACAAGCTCCTTGCCGGTTCCGGATTCGCCGCGGATCAATACGGTGGCACTCGACGCGGCAACTTTGAAAATCATGGAATAGACCTTCTTCATTCCCGTGCAGCTGCCGACTATCTCGCTTGGGCGCATCTTGTTGTCCAGCTCGAGCTGCAGGCGCATGTTTTCCGATATGAGTTTTTTGCGTTCCTCTATCTCCGTATAAGAGGCGAATATCGCATCGGCCATGATGTCGGCAATAATTTCAAGGATGTGCAGGTCTGCGTCGAGGTCGACGGACTTTGTCATCTTTCTGTCTATGCTTATTGTGCCGATTACAGAATCCATGTAAATTACCGGAACGCATATGAAAGCCACGTTCTTTTCGCCGCTTCTGGCGCCGGTGCGGTTTAGAAAACCTTTCTCTTTTGAGACGTCGGCAATCACGCGCGGCTTGCCGTCAAGGGCAACTTGCCCGGTTATGCCTTCTCCAACCCGGTAAGTGCCACGCTCAACCTCGTTCTTGTTAAGCCCCTGGGAGGCTTCTATTACAAGCATATCGCCCTCGCGCAGGGTTATTGTTCCCCTCAAAAAGCCCATCTCCGCGTATAGTATGTCTAGAATTTGTGATATTAATTCCGACACGGGCGCGTGTTTTGCTATAAGATGACTAATCTTTTTTAGCACTGCAATATTCTGGTGTAAATTGTCCATCGCCTGCAAGTTTTCAATATATTTTCCGACCCAATTTTTTGTCAACAAATTCCGCAAGCTCCCGCCCAGAGGCTATTGCCCTAACCACAAGCGACGCCCCATTGACGGCATCGCCGCACGCAAACACTTTTTCTCTGGAGGTCTGCCCGCAAGCGTCCACCCTTAGCGTGTTGTTCTTGGAAAGCTCCAGCGCGCGGCTTCCCGCAAGGTTTCCAAGGCATATCCCGCTGAACCCCATGCTTAAAAGGACAAGGTCGGCCGGGATTTCAAAATCGCTTCCGGAAATTTCCTCGAAAGACTTTGGCCTTCCATTTTTGCAAGACCATTTTATGCGCTTTGCCCTCAGTGCGCAAACCCGCGAGTTGCTTCCAATAAACTCTTTGCTAAGCACATTCCACATCCGCTTCCCGCCCTCAAGATGGCTGCTGGAGGTGCGCTTCTTGTATTCCCACATCGGCCACGGGGTAGATGCGTCGCGCTCGGCGGGCGGCTCGGGCATTATCTCAATTTGCACCACGCTTTTTGCCCCATGCCTTATGGCCGTTCCAAGGCAGTCGCTGCCGGTGTCGCCTCCGCCTATTACCAGCACGTTTTTGTCTTTGGCGCATATTTCAGGGGAAGCGCTTTCCCCGCTCATGTGGCGCATTTGCGAACCCAAAAAATCAAGCGCGAAATATATTCCCGAGAGTTCCCTGCCGGGTATTTTCAAATCCCGCGGTTGCTCGCTTCCGATGCAAAGGCATACAGCGTCGAATTTTTTCTCGAGGAAATCAAGCGAGACGTCCCTGCCTATTTCCGTGTCGCATTCAAATGACACCCCAGCCTCCATCATCAGCGACATTCTGCGGTCTATAACCTGCTTTTCCAATTTGAAGTTTGGTATGCCGTATCGCAGCAGGCCTCCCGCCTTGCGGCGCTTTTCAAATATGCACACTTCGTGCCCCATCTGGCAAAGCCTGTCGGCGCAGGCCAATCCCGCCGGGCCGGATCCCACAACAGCCACTCTCTTGCCGGAGTTAAAACGCGCCTTTCGCGCTTTGACCCAGCCGTTTTTAAAGGCGTTTTCAACAATGCAAAATTCAATCTGCTTAACCGTCACAGGCGCGCTGGGCAAACCCGCGCAACACGCCGATTCGCAAAGCGCCGGGCAAATCCTTGAAGTGAACTCCGGAAACGGCGATGTGGTGCAAAGTATGTTGTAGGCCTCCAATAGGCGATTTTCGGCAACTGCCCGGTTGAAATCGGGAATGTTGTTGCCAAGTGGGCAGCCGTAGGCGTTGCAAAAGGCTATGCCGCAGCCCATGCAGCGATTGGCCTGGGCAATTACAGTCCCGAGATCTGGGCGTATTTCCACGTCTTTGAAGTCTTTTGTTCTGCCCTCGCGGTATTCGGGATTCCTCCGTTGGATTGTCAAGAAATCTTTAATCATGATCTTCGGAAGTTTGATTTTTTTCAAGGGCGTTCCTGTAATCAATTGGGAACACTTTGACGAACTTTGGCAGGAAATTCCGCCAGTTGTCCAAAATGTGCCTTGCGGTTGCGGAACCTGTCGATAGCAGGTAGTCGCGCAGTATGGCCTGGAGCTCCGCAGCCGATTGCGAGCCTTCCGGAATGCTCTCAAGGTCGACGCTCTCAAGGTTGCATCGCCTGTCGAATTCTCCGCTTTCGTCGAGGATATAGGCCAGCCCGCCTGTCATTCCCGCGGCAAAGTTGAACCCGGTTGGGCCTAAGACCGCAACCCGGCCTCCGGTCATATATTCGCAGCAGTGGTCTCCCGCGCCCTCGCAGACAAGCGTTGCGCCGCTGTTCCTTATTGCGAAACGCTCTCCGACAATCCCGTTGAGGTAGATCTTCCCAGAAGTCGCCCCATAGCCTATGACATTGCCGGCTATGACGTTTTCAGATGCGGTTGCCCTCAAGGCTTGCGGAGCACTGACGATAATTTCTCCGCCCGAGAGGCTCTTGCCGACATAATCGTTTGCCTCGCCCTCCAGGTTAAACCTTATTCCCCCGCACAGGAAGGCCCCGAAACTTTGCCCTGCGCTGCCGCTGAAGTTTGCCGTTATTGTTCCGGGCTTTAGGCCGCTGTCCCCCCAGTGTTTTGCGACGCGGTAGGAAAGCATTGCTCCGGCGCTCCTGTCGGAGTTGCGTATCACGAAATTGTCGGATGCTGCCTCGGCTCTTTCTATGGAATTCGAGAATCTTTTTATCAAAGCCTTGTCGTAGGCTTGGGGCATTTCACGGGCCGACAGCTTTGGGCAAAATCTTCC
>CASEFZ010000115.1 GCA_949287395.1 uncultured Verrucomicrobiota bacterium | reverse complement strand
GTTTTGCGAACTTTTATGAATTTTATGGAAAGATTTATTTACGTTTTATTGGCGGCGTCTTTGATTTTAAATTCGGCGCTTGCCGAGGATGGATTGCCCAAGAATGCGGAGGCGCCCGGCCTGGCCGACGCACCTTCCGCGGCTGCCTCCGCCGGGGATGGCGGTACATCAAGTGCGCCCGGCGGCGCGGGAAAGGACGCTTCCGCACGCGGCGCGCCGGAGCGCAAGCTGAAGGGGTTGTCGGCAACTGTGATTCCCACGCGCCAAGATCCTTCGATGGATTGGTGGATTCGCGTCCCGACGCCGCCTTCGGTGATCATGGCTTCCAAGGGTTGGCTTGGAGACAAAATATGTTTCTACATTTTTCTCACCGGCATAACCAAGTCAGAGAATGAAGATTACGAGCTAAAAATATCCGTCAAAGCGGGCAAGGAAGGCGCCCTCAAAGACTTGGGAGAAAAGACTGTCAATGGGAAACTTGCGTCTCCGGCAATGGTGACTATCCCGCCGGTCTCGCTTGAGATGATTTTTGAGGAGGGTGACGAGTTTGGGACATACGTTATGGAGGTTGATGTCCAAAACCTCAAGACGGGCGAGAGGGTCAAGTCTGCGGGAAGTTGCAAGTACGAAAAATGGACCACGCCCGCGCCCATAGACTCCAAGAAGGCCAGGGAAATAATATTTAACTTTAATTCGGATTTCTCTCCTGAAAAGCTCTACCAGTGCTTTATGCAGGAGGAAAACACTTTCAAGCAGAAAGGGCCGTGGTACGGCATAAATCCGGCAACCTATTCGTTTTACAAGCACGCTTTTACGAAGAACAAGTTTTTGCTGCCCATATTGCGCGCCGACTTCAAGAAAGGCACTCCCCGCCAGAGGGAAAACATAATAATGCTGTTTGCTTTTTTGGGCGAAAAGCCGTTCGAGATAGATGCGCTCTCGCCTGACGAGGTCGTGTTGCAGACCCAGGCGCGAAAGATCGCCGAAAAAATAAAGGACGACCCATATAAAGAGATAAAGCAGCCCGGAGACCTGGATTTGCTGTGGGGGGAATTTTTTGCGCTTGGGACGTACAAACCGGCGCGCAGGGTGGTGGATGCGCTCACAGGCAAGTCGGACAGAGGCTTTGCCGAGGATGTCCTAAACGGGAAGGTTAAGGTTGACCCCAAGGACGACGAAGCCATGCGCAGGCTTTTCCAGGGCCTTATACCCATTTCCGCCGAATGGAGCATACTGACAAACTTGCGCAATAAGCTATTTCTTGCCTACATGTCGTGGGCGCTGAAAAACGATCTTCCCGTGGAGTCGAAAGCGGCGTTTTCAAATATGTTAAGGCGCGCAAAAGAGGGGAAGATTATATCGCCTTCAGGCGCGAAGCGCGCCGCCAAAAAGGCAAAATCGGGCGGAACTGGGGCGGATAAGGCCTCCAGCCCGCAAACCGGGGAGGCCAATCCGGCTGGGGCAAAATAGTTGCGCAGTTTGCCTCAGGGCGGATTTTGCGCCGGATAGTTCGCCTCTGGGCGGCCGCGTGCTGTCGGTTTGCGCCGGCGAATTTGTCCGTGTTTGCTCTTGGCGATCAGGGGGGGGGCGCCTGTTTTTTTGGCCGGAAAAATTTTGTTGCATTGGGGGCGGATTGGTTTATCCATAGAAGCTTTAAAT
>CASEFZ010000114.1 GCA_949287395.1 uncultured Verrucomicrobiota bacterium | reverse complement strand
AAAAAAACCGCGCCCCTTTCGGGACGCGGCAAAAAAATCAAACCGAATAAAATTAGAAGTTCAGGCGTGCCTCTTTTACCTTAGAAGCTTCCTTACCTATGCGGTCGCGCAAATAGTACAAGCGGGCGCGCATGGGAACGGACTCCCTGTCAACCTCTATCTTCGCGATATTGGGAGAGTTCACCGGGAACACCCTCTCCACACCCTCGCCGTAGGATATGCGGCGAACCGTAAACGTCTCGTGGATGCCGCTGCCTTTGCGGGCTATGACTATTCCGGCAAAAACCTGAATGCGCTCCTTGTCTCCTTCGCGGACCTTCGTATGTACGCGCACACCGTCGCCAACTTTAAACTTCACAACATCGCTCTTGATTTGTGACTGGGTTATTTCTTTCAACAAGGCTTGGTTCATAACTGTTTCCTTTTGATTAAAAGTTTTTCTTTGCAATGTCAGCCCTGCGAAGGGCGGTTTTTTTCTCACGCTGTTCGAGCCTCCACGCCTCAATTTTCGCGTGATTTCCCGACATCAATACCTCCGGAACGGGCATTCCCCTGAACACCGCCGGTCTTGTATATTGTGGAAAAGACAGCAGATTGTCGTTAAAAGAGTCAAACGTCAAGGAATTTTCTTCACCCAAAACACCTTTTACATGTCTGCACACCGCATCGGCAAGAACGGCCGCAGGCAAAGTGCCGTTGGTTAAGACATAGTCGCCTATGGAAATCTCCCTGTCAATGACGCAATCGCGAACCCTTTGGTCTATGCCCTCGTAGTGCCCGCTTAACAGTATCAAATGCCCCGCACCTGCAAGCTGTTTGGCAACTTCGCCGGTCAAGGGCTCTCCGTCGGGACACATATACACGCGCACGCATTTCGGGGTCTGTAAGGCTTCTATTGCTGAAAAAATGGGCTGCGCAAGCATCACCATGCCTGGCCCTCCCCCAAAAGGCCTGTCGTCCGTGCAACGGTGCCTATCCTCCGACCAGTCCCTTATATTGTGGACCCCTATGTCAAGTATTCCGGCACGCCACGCCCTGCCTATCATGCTCTCGCTCAAAAAGCCTTCCAGCATTTTCGGGAACAAGGTCAGGAAATCAATTTTCAGGCCGGCGTCCATCGGAAAAATAAAAAACCCGCTGCATAAAAAATTATACGACGGGCTGGTTTTAAATATAGGGCTCTAATCCCTACGCCTTGGCGGCCGCGCGAGCCTTCTTTATGACGGTCTTCGCTGTATCGGTCGGAAGCGCCCCGACGCCGAGCCAATAGTCCGCACGCTCAACGTTTATCTGAGTCTCAACGTCTTTGCCGCGCGCGCGCGGGTTGTAGAGGCCAAGGTTCTCGACGAATTTGCCGTCGCGCCTCGACGTGCTCTCGGCGACAACCAAGCGATACATCGGGTTGTGAACCGAGCCGTGTCTTTGTAGTCTTATTTTCAGTGCCATGTCCTGTATCTAAAAAATGAATTTAAGTGCTCCATTTCATAGAAAGGCAAGCTCTTGTAAAGCTTTTTTTTCAACAGCCCGCATTTTCGGCGCATTTTTGCAGTTTTTTTCCAACACGGAACGCGTTGCCTGCAAAAACGGTGCCGGTGCCGCACAGACATATTTTTGTTTACAGCTCAAAATACGCGACTAAGAAAGCATGCGGCCATGAAAAAATTTATTTCAAAAATTGCAAAGATTTCCGCCCTGTTTTTATTTTTTCCGGCTACCGCCGGCGCCGCCGAGCCTACCGAATATGAATGTTCGTTCTTGGCGATAGCCGACGCCCAATATTCAGACTCAGCGCCGAGAATCAACCGAAACTACCGCCTATCGGCAAAAAAAATCGAAGCTATTTTTGAATCGGAAAAGTCCGGCAGTTTCGATTTTGTTGTGAACCTTGGAGACACCATCGACGGCGGCTTTGAGAACTACGCCCGCATTCTTCCCCTGTTTGAGAAATTCCCCTACCCTCTCTACAACCTTCTGGGAAACCACGACTTCGCCTGCACTAAAGAAGAGCAGACCAAGGCCGTAAACCTCCTGTTTAAAGACGGCAAAACTCATTACAGCTTTGATGTGCGCAACTGGAAATTTATGGCCCTCGATCCCATGAGGCTTTCCGAAGCCTCAAAAATAAAGCCGCCTGAATGCGCGCGCGAATACGGCGAACTCATTGCAAAAATGACAGCCGAAGAAGCCGTAAACGCAAAGCCCTGGAACGGCGGCATAGACGCCGCCCAGCTGCAATGGCTGCGCAAACAGCTCTCGCAGGCGCAATCCGAAAATAAAAATGTGGTTGTATTTTGCCACATGCCTGTTTACCCGCTCACTTCAGAATCGCTGTACAACTGGCGCGAGCTTTCCGAAACATTGGCCAAATTTCCCTGCGTGAAAGCGTACATATCCGGGCACCGCCACAAGGGCGGATATGCCTGCGAGAACGGCATCCACTACATTACGGTCTGCGGCCTGGTGGAAGGGACAGCAATCTCCTACGCGCGCATCTTCCTGTCAAAAAACTCCATTCGGGTAGAGGGCTTTGGCAACACCAAAAGTCTGGATCTTAAGCTTCGCTGACAAAGCCGCAAGGCCCGGCGCCGAAACGGGGGCTCCGGACGCAAACATAACTTAAAGTCCATGCGCGCCCACGGGAAAAAGCCTCGCTTGGGAGCATCGGCTAACAATCCGCAAGCTCCGAATTTGCGGACCGGGCAAAAAAAACTATCCCATGCCGGAAGGCTGCAAAAGCTTTCAAACATTTAATGCCTCCCTATTCGGATTTTCACGCAACAGGTACCGAAAAAAGCCTCCGTTTTTTATTGGGCGCGTCCATGGGCGCACAGGAGCGGCGCAAATGCAACTTCCCCTGGCGCAAACGGCACATCCACACACAAGCCCGAATTCGCAGGCCACACAAAAAAGGCGCACGCACGCGGGCAAACGCGCTGATGCGGGCGCCCCAGAATATAAAGGCAGTGCAGAAATTACCTCATCATATCGTCGTAAAATTCGACAATTCTGCCCTTTCTGTCGGACTCGTTAAATTCCATAGCGTCCTTTGGGTGGCGGTTCAGGAAACCTGTGACCATGTAGGGATAGTCGAAGCCCCAGCCAAGCTTTGCGCGCATCGGTTCTATGTGCTTTTCAACGCACTCCAAAAGCGGCCTTACGCTGTACTTCGGGTTGTGCAAAAAGCCCACAAGCATTTCCAGCGGGCAGTTGCCGGCGCCGCGCCCCAAACCGGCAAGAGTGCCGTCAACCATATTCGCTCCCGCAACTATGGCTTCTATAGTGTTGGCAAAGGCCAACTGCAAGTTATTGTGGGCGTGTATGCCTATCTCTTTGCCGAACTCGTGGGCAACCCTCATGTACTTGGCCATCATGTAGCGTATCTGCTCGCTGTATAGAGAGCCGAAGCTGTCCACAAGGTATATGGCCTTCGCTGGAGTCTGGCCCAACATTTCAAGGCCCTCGTCAAGCTCGCTCTCCCTTACCGTAGAAACCGCCATCAGGTTTACAGTCGCCTCGTACCCTTTAGAAACGGCGTCGTTTATCATGTCGACGGCAAGGGGTATCTGGTGTATGTATGTGGCAACCCTTATGAGGTCTATGGGACTTTTCTCCTTGGGCAGGATGTCCGTCTTGTAGTCGCACTTTTCGGCGTCGGCCATAACCGATATTTTTATGTCGCGCTTGTTGTCGCCTATTATGCGGTTTATGTCGTCTTCCTTGCAGAAGCGCCAAGCTCCAAATTTGTCGGGCGAGTATATGCGGGTGCTGTTTTTGTAGCCCATCTCCATATAGTCTATCCCGGCGTCGGCACATGCGTCGTAAACGGCGCGGACAACCTCGTCGGAAAAGTTGCTGGAGTTCATCAGCCCCCCGTCTCTTATAGTGCAGTCAAGCACTTTTATTTCTTCCCTGAATCCAACCCATCTCCCAGACGAGCTGGACGTACCGTTCATTGATGTCTGTTTCATCTTTATTCCCTGTTAAAAATTTAAACGCTAAAATTTGCCTACTTCATCATTTCGTCGTAGAATTCCACAATTTTGCCCCTTTTGTCGGATTCGTTAAAATCTATCGCCGATTTTGGATGGGCGTTTAGGAAGCCCGTAACCATATACGGATAGTCGAAGCCCCAGCCAAGCTTTGCGCGCATCGGCTCTATGTGCTTTTCGACACACCCCAAAAGCGGCCTTACATTGTACTTTGGGTTGTGCAAAAAACCCACAAGCAGCTCCAGGGGGCAATTTCCTGCGCCCCGCCCCAACCCTGCGAGAGTTCCGTCAACCATGTTCGCGCCCGCAACTATGGCCTCTATGGTATTTGCAAATGCAAGCTGCAAATTGTTGTGGGAATGTATACCTATCTCCTTGCCAGACTCGCGGGCAACCCTCATGTACTTCGCCATCATGTAGCGGATCTGCTCGCTGTACAAGGATCCAAAGCTGTCCATTAGGTATATGGCCTTTGCGGGAGTCTGCCCCAGCATTTCAAGGCCCTCGTCAAGCTCGCTCTCCCTTACCGTAGAAGCCGCCATCAAATTGACGGTGGTTTCGTACCCTTTGTCCGCCGCGTCTTTTACCATGTCCATGGCAAGGGGTATCTGGTGTATGTACGTGGCAACCCTCACCAAATCTATCGGGCTTTTTTCCTTGGGGAGGATGTCCGTCTTGTAGTCGCACTTGCCGGCGTCGGCTATGACCGATATTTTTATGTCGCGCTTGTTGTCGCCTATTATGCGGTTTATGTCGTCCTCTTTGCAGAAGCGCCACGCGCCGAATTTGTCGGGTGAAAATATGCGGGTGCTGTTTTTGTAGCCCATCTCCATGTAGTCTATCCCGGCGTCGGCGCATGCGTCGTAGACGGCGCGGACAACCTCGTCGGAGAAATTGCTGGAGTTCATCAGCCCCCCGTCTCTTATCGTGCAGTCAAGCACCTTTATTTCCTTCCTGAATCCGACCCATCTACCCGACGAGCCGGATGAACCATTCATTGATGCCTGTTTCATTTTTGTTTTTCCAAAAGCCGTTTAATAAAAAATTCCCAAAAAAAGAAAGACCCGGGCGCCTTCACGACGTCCGGGTCTTCTTGCAAAACGGAACCATGCCGCTTACCGAACGCCAAGCAGATAGCTAAAGTAATACACGTAGTACAATCCCGTTTTTTGCATGATTGTTCAATGCGATAACTTTTTCTTGGGAATATCAAGCTTTTTCTTAAAAAAAAATACCCCAGGCTACGAAGCATCAAAGGCGCCCCTTCTGAGCAACCCAGCCCGCGCGCAGGCACAGCGTTGAACCGGCCCCCCTCTCTGTTTCCGCCTTCCCACGCAAAACGCGCGAACTTTAAATTTGCCCGCAACCTAAAAAATTCACCAGGCAAAAATTTCACCCCGCGCCGTTTTTATGCGCCTTGCGCAAACTTCAAATGCGCACTTTAAAATTGGGCAAAATTTGCAAATCCGCCGCAATGCCCATACAAGCCAGCCAATATTTCAAGGCTGCAAAACAAACCAAACAGCAAAATGCGTCAGCCTTGCCCTTTGCCTTTGGAGCCGGGCTCGTCTGCCGGTGCGCTTTCCTTTGCCTGCCCCCTAATATTTTCGGGAATACCCCCGCCAATCCCAAGGCGCCTCAGTATCCAGCTTGCCCACAATCCAGAATTCATTGTAAACAGGCCAATCCCTACCATCATTAAAAATATCGCCGCAACCTTCCCTTTGAATGTGACCGGGTACATATCTCCATATCCCACCGTAGTCACCGTTTCAAACGCGAACCAAATTCCGTCGAATGGAGTTTTTATCAACGCGTTCTCCGCCCCGCGCTCAAAATGCAGGATCAAAATTCCGCACACCCAAACGCTGAGCAAAAACATCGCCGTGGACAAAACGAGAACCGACCCAAGACCCGCCCTCGCAAAAAAATCTTTAAACGATTCAACCAACTTAGAGTTTTTCAATGCGCGCCACACAGAAACTATTCTGAAATATCTCGCCCAATATGCGAAGGGCGCACTTGAGAGTAGGTCCACCCAGCCCCATCTCCAAAATTCCATTTTGTCTTCAGAAGACAGCCATCTCCACAAAAAATCCGCCAAGAATACGGCGCACGCGGCCAGATCGAAAATTTTTAAAACCGCCGCTATGTCTTCGTCCGGGCCGCCCAACATCCACAGCCCCACGCCGAACACCGCTCCAACCGACAGCAGCAATACCGCAAAATTCCACATCGGGCCCGGCTTTTTGAGGCCTCCGCCCAACAATTTTCCAGTTTTTTTCAAATCCATATCCAATCAATAAAAAAAACAACCGCACAGCCGACGCAACGCAATAGACGCACGGCAGCAACGCAACCCCATGCGCGCGCAAAATCTTCCGCCGGAAATGCGCAATAACATAATGACGCCGCCCCGGCAGAAAAGTTCTCTTTCAAATTCCTTTAAGTTCAAAAATTTTTTTGCCCCTCCAAATTTAAGAGCAGCCTCTTCAGTTCCGCTCCGCATGAAAATCCCCCCAAAGAGCCGTCCGAACGCACAACCCTGTGGCACGGAACAAAGATCGGGATCCTGTTGGCGGCGCACGCCGACGCCGCAGCCCGGACAGCGCGCGGCCTGCCCGCCATTCCCGCCAGTTCTGAATACGAGACAACTTCCCCATAGCCCACTTTCCGAAGGCTCTCCCAAACCGACATCTGGAACGCAGTTCCCTCAAGTTTCAACGGAATCGAAAACGCCTTCAGACTGCCTCTCTCATATTCCAATATCTGGCGCTTTGCATCTTCAGCCAGGCGCGAGAGCAGCAGCTCCTCCATGCCAGCGCATCCGCGGACAAACTCGAGCGACGTCACCATTCCGCGATCTTCGCCCAGCTCCACCCACCTGCCAAATGCCATGAAGCGCGACTTCATCTAAACTCCGAAAAATCTTTTCCGTCCCAACGTTTTCCCGCGGCCTCCCACATGTAGAGAGAGGCCACGCTGCAATATGGCGACCAAAGGCTCCGCTTGCCTTCGATAAATTCCTTTGTCGCATCGCAGCCGTAAAGCCTCGCCATTCCCGCCCTTATTCCGTAGTCTGCCCCGCTGAGCACATTCATTCTGTTTAGCGAAAATATCATAACCATCTGGGCTGTCCACAACCCCACCCCGCGCAATTTCACAAGTTCCGCACAAAGTCTTTCGTCGGGCAGCTTGCAAATCTCCACAAAGCTTTGCCCGCCCGAAAATTTTTGTGCAGCTTCAATAATGCATTGCGCCTTTCTAAGCGACATTCCGCAACTGGCCAAGTCACCGGCCGATACCCCCGCGAGAAGTTCCTCCGAAAACCCTCCAAAGCGCAGCTCCACCCGCCGCGCCACGGAATAGGCCGCAGCCGACGAAACCTGCTGCCCTATGACCGATTTTACAAGCCCCGCAAAGGGTTCGTCCTCCAACTTTCTTTTTACCCTTCCGGCCGCCCCAATAAACCTCCCCAATACTGGATCGGCCTTCGAAAGGCGCCTTAGATGCTCCGCCCTGTACTTAAAGTTCCCCATCTAAAGAAAACTACACCCTGTTTGACTTCATGAACTCGTCAGTGCCCGTTATTTCCGGAATGGTCATCGCCTTTATTCCGGCGAACGGCTCTTTTCTGTACTTACAATCGTCCATCATGCAGTGCGAGCAATGCTGGCAGCCGCAAGAGTCGAAGTGTATGGAAATGGTTGCGTTTCCCCCAAAGGAATCCTGAAGGGTTTTTTTTAGTCTTTCAGAAAGGTTGTGCCCCTGCTCTATCGTGTAAAACCATGGCATAGTTAGATCGCAATCCACAAAGGTCTCGTTCCCGTAGGATATCATCTTCAGATTGTGCACGTCTATCCAGTCTTTTTCCTGGTGTTTGGAAACAACGTCCAAAAGTTTTTTCAGGTTTTGCTCATCGGCCTCGTCCGTCAAATTGGCCACGGTTTTCCTGAGAACCGATATGCCCGTCGATAATATCACCGCG
>CASEFZ010000113.1 GCA_949287395.1 uncultured Verrucomicrobiota bacterium | reverse complement strand
GCTTTCGCCCACGCCGTAAAATTTTCATTCCATTGCGCCGGAAGAGGCCCGCTGAAATACCCGAGATTTTTTGCGCGCATATCGCTTTTTATCGGCATGTCCGTTTCCGTGAAGTTGCTTTCAACAACGCTTGTTTTGGCGTTTAGTCCAGATGCAGCCGCGCACAAAAATAGGCACACAAATTTTTTCAACATATTAATTTCCCCCACTTCTAATTTTTACGCCCACACGCTTCTGTGGATGCTATATTAGCCTGAGTTAAAAGTCAACCACACTTTGCTTGCGCAGATCGGGCGCTAAGGCGTTTTTTGCGTGTTATTGCATCTGCCACAATCCCGTTGCGGCACAGCCTTTTCAATATGCTTCTAATTTGTTCTTGTGCCTCGGGGGCATTTTTGAAATAATCCCCCCCCATTTTGAATTGGCGGTGCGTGGCGTACATTTTGCGGGGCACGCGCAATTGCGCTAAAATTCAGTAAGTTTTGGGGGATTATTGCAATAGGGAACTGTAAAAAAATATGTTGGTATTGATTCTTGCTATATCTGTGGCCATGGGGGTTAGCTTTTTGTGCTCCATAATGGAGGCCGCAATTTTAAGTTTAAACCCGGGCAAGCTTGCGTTCTTGCAACAGCGCAATCCGTCTGCCGGCAAGATTTGCGCGGAGTTTAAAAAAAATATAGAAAAGCCCATAGCCGTAATATTGATACTGAATACCACGGCGCACACATTCGGGGCGGCCATAGCCGGGGCGGAATTCGACAAGCTTTTCGGCAGCAGTTATATTTGGCTTTTTTCGCTGGTTTTTACCGTGCTTATGGTGCAATACACCGAGATTTTGCCAAAGACGCTTGGGGTAAGGTTTAACCTGCAAGTGATGTCTTTGACTTCCGGATTTTTAAAGGTTGCCATAAGGGTTGTTGGTCCTGTCATTTGGCTGGTTCACTTTATAAACAGGCCATTTGAGGCAGGTAATCCCAAAGAGGGCAAGTCGGATTCCCTTGACGAGCTTGATGCCCTTGCCACGGCCGCCCGCGAAGAAAAATCCATAACCAAGCTTCAAGAGCACGCCATCCACGAGATACCCGACCTGCACGAAGACAGCGTAACATCAATAATGATACCGATGTCCAAGACTGTCCGCGTGCGCCTTGACGCCCCGAAAAGCGAAGTCTTGGAGGTTATGAAAACTTACAAACATTCGCGCTATCCCGTAGAGTCTGCTGACAACCCGAACGAGTTTGTGGGCGTGATAGAGCTTAGAAAAATGATGTTTTGCGAAGGCGACAACTGGCAGAAATATATCGCCGCCGCGCCTGTAATAGACGGCGGGGAAAAACTGCTGCACATAGCCGAAAATGTTCATCAGTTCGATTCCAAAATACTTTTTGTAAGCGGGCGAAACGGCGATATTTCCGGGATACTGACCACAAACAATTTATTCATGCATCTGTTTCCCAAGCAGTAGGCCCTTGTGGGTTTTTTGTGTTGCACGGCATTTCTGCGGGTGTGCATGTCGGGCTGTTTGGGTGGAAATTCGCGCGCTTAAAAAATTTGCGCGGCAAAATTTGTTCAAAATTTGCGCCGCCCTATTGCGGGTGATTCCCCCATATTTCCATATTCTCATGCAAATTTCCCTTTTGCGGATTCGGCGGGGTTTGCTTTTGTAAAGTTTTTTTGCGGGCTCATATTTTATCCGCTTGATTTTTTGGACATCTTGCAGGCGCTTTAAAGATTGCAAGCAATGCGCATGGCAATTGTGCTAAATCTATTTTTTTGCGCGCGTCAGAGCTCCTTCCAATTTTTCAAGAGCATGCGAAGCCTGTCGTATTTTGCGTCCCACTTTGGAAGGTATACATCCTTTATATTTTTCCCCGACGGCGTGAGATATGTTGGCGGATTGATAAAAATATATTCCAATTGCGAACTGCCGGCAAAATCCGCACAGTGCCCAAATAAGATAAGCTCGGCTTCCTCCGGTTTGCTCTGCTCCCAGCTTTGGCAGGGGCGCAGGCAGATATGGCAATCTTCATGCAGGTTGTGCTTTTTCAATATGCGCCAGGCGGACGCCAAATTGTAGTTTTTGTCAAACAGGGCCAGCCTGCGCGGAGGAATATCGGCATAGCCGGCAAAAGTTCTACCCCCTATTTCGCATATCCGCGGCGATTCCCCGGATATTGCGCCTGTAAGGAACGCCGCCCCAACCGCACCTGCCGCGGCCAAAATAGACCCCGCAATGCGCCCTGCCGAGATTTTCCCGTAGATTAGGAACGCCCCCAGCGCGCAAAATAAAATGAGGTTTACCCACTGGAATAAAATGTTTGTCGGCGTAAAACTTGTATACCCCGACGGGTTTAATAAAACGTCGAAATCGAAAACGCTTGATATCCCCGCTGAAATAGCCATTCCCGCAAATGCCGTCCACGCCGCGAACGCAAATTTTCCGCCGCGGTTTCCCAGCCCCAAAAGCGCGTAAATTATAAGTGCAATCCATAATCCGCCCCAAACCGCGCCCGTTTCGCAAAGGAGTGTGAGATGGCTGTTTACAAGAGTGCGGCATTCCACCCCTTCAGGCAGAAGAAATGCGCTTGCCACAATTCCCGAGTTTCCTATTCCCACCCCAAGCGGATTTTCAGAAAATAGAGCCAACCCCGCCTCCCATATCTGAATTCTGTTTGCCGCCGATGCGTCGTATGAAAACCTTCCCAGCACTCCGCTCAGGAGCGTTGCGGCCGCAAAAAGCGCCGCCAGCCCAAAAAGCAGTTTTCGGTGATTGCGGCCGCAATATAGCGCAAACATGCAGCCTTCAAGCGCAGCCACCAGCAGGCCGCTTCTCGAGTATGTTAGTGCAAGCGCGGCAAACAGCAGCGCCGACGCAATTATTCCGCCCGCCTTTAACGGCAATTTTGAGGACGTACACAATGCCCATGCAAAGGGTGCAAGCGCGCATATCAGCGCCGCCGCGTGGTTCGGGTTGTAAAATCCGAATCCGTATCTGACAAGGCCTTCGTATGTAAACTCCATCTATTCCTCCGCCCAAAGTTTTTTCATTGCATCCGATGTCAGATAATTGCGAAATTCCCTGTCTATTTCCCCGGCTTTGTCAATATCGACTATGCGCGCCGTGTCGTCTTCGCCTACGTATTTTGCGTCTTTTTTTTCAATTATGTCGCAAAAAAATTGCCGTGCGAAATTGAGAGCCTCTTGGTTGAGCTCGTGCCCGCCGGCGTAGAGTTTTAAAACCAGGCGGCCTCCGCCTTCCCGGTATTTGTATATAAAATTTTTGCTGATTCTAACTCTGTCGGCATCGTTTACCCCGCATGTTACAAAGGCGGGCGCCGCATTTTTTAATGGGTTTTCAGGGTATACGCCGCATGCGTGCAAGCCCCAGGCTGCCACGTGTTCTGGCATATAGTTGTAAAACAGATTGGAGCATTGCACGCCGGCCGAATATCCGTAAATCAAAATTTTTTTGATTTTTAGCGCGTATTTTTTCTCAACGAAGCCAAGCGCCAACTTTAAAACCTCTCCAGACCATTTTTCGGGTTGCCAATACTCTTTGTCCTTAAAGGAAGGTGAGAGCAGCACAAGACAGTGCTTGTCGGCAAGTGCGTCAAAATTAAAAGTTTTAATTGTCTTTTCCGCGTCCCAATTCCTTCCCCCAAACAATACCATTATTCCCGAATTTTCCTTCAGGCGCGCGGGCGCGCGGCAGGCAAATTCAACGCCGCCTGCGTGGAATTTTTCAAGGTTTGCGCATGCCGCGTGCAGCGCAAGAAGGAGAATCGCTGTTGAAAAAATTTTCATTTGCGCTCAGGGCATTGCCGCGCTTTTTTCCCAGGCGTCGGATAATTCTTTTGAAGTAAAAAAAACCTTGTCTTCCTCGTAAATTTGTCCGGCAGACGGCGATCCAGCCTCGTATACAACGCCGTCCAAGTCGTCCCCAACGAACAGGGTTTTTCTATTCTCGGAAAGGCGCGGTTTAGAGGCGTCAAGGTCGCATGCAAACAGTTTGTGGTAATGCTCCAAAAAGGCCTGGGCAAGAAATGTAGACCCCTCGGGGACATCGTGCGGGTGGTTTGGAAACGATTTCCACAGCACATTTATTCCCATTCTGCGATAAGCTTCTATAAATTTATGGTTTATTACAAGGCGCTGCCTGTCGGCGTCGCCGCAGGTTAACAGGCCCGCCACATCTTTCATGTGTTCGTTGGGCTTGTGGAATACGCCGCTGGCGTGCGATACATACGCGCGGCTTTTTTCCGGAATCCACGCCGGGAATAGATTGGAGCACTGCGCGCCGGCTGAATATCCGTAGAAAAGAAGTTTGTCGTCGCAAATGTTTGGATATTTTTTCTTAAGTTGGCCAACGGCATCCAACAGCGCCTTTCCCGACCATTTTCTGGGTTCCCAATAATTATCGTCTTTGAAGGTGGGGACGAGCAGGAATATACCGTTTTTATCGCACCATTCTATCCAGTTTTTGTTTCTAATTTCCTTTTCCCCATCGGTGTTTCTGCCTCCAAAATAGACGAGCAGCCTGTATTTTACGCGGGAATTTGCGTCGTACAGGGCAGGGCGCCGGCATAGGAAAACCGACGTGGCGTTTTTTCCCGAAAAAGTTTTGACTTTTATAACATCAGTTTGTTGCGCCGCGCAAAAGTGGGCAACAAAGTGGAGGAGAAATAGGCCTAAGAGAAACTTTTTCACATTTGTTTATTTTTATAGATTGACGTTTTTTATCAGTTTTTAGTTCCAATTCAACTAAGCTGGCGGGACGGTATTAATTAAAAATAAATTTGTCCATATTATTTTTTAATTATATTTAAGATGGGGAAACTCAAAAAAAACGGCTTTACAACAAATTGATCTTTCTCAGAATCGTCCCTTCTTCCGCCGCCGCTGAACTCTCGTTTTGACTTTACAACAAATTGATCTTTCTCAGAATAGCAAACGCATTACTGTCCCCGCAACCGTTTGTTTTGACTTTACAACAAATTGATCTTTCTCAGAATTTAAAAAAGTTAAAAAAAGTGTTGACTTTTGTTTTGACTTTACAACAAATTGATCTTTCTCAGAATAAGCGCCCTTCCCCGTCGGAATACTTCTTTTTGTTTTGACTTTACAACAAATTGATCTTTCTCAGAATTGAAATGTTCAATGAGATAATTCCTGAAATGTTTTGACTTTACAACAAATTGATCTTTCTCAGAATACCGTTGCGGGGACAGTTATGCGTTTGTTTGTTTTGACTTTACAACAAATTGATCTTT
>CASEFZ010000112.1 GCA_949287395.1 uncultured Verrucomicrobiota bacterium | reverse complement strand
CAAGAGTGGGAGCGCGTTTTCAAAAATTTTCGCCGATGGGGAAAACATGTTTTATGGGGTGTCGTCTTTGGGTATGGGCGGGGAACTCTTCGAGGGCGCGGGGGAGTCGAAATTTGCGGCGCGCAACTTTGAGGAGTTTTCGGATTTTTCGGCTGACGACAAGATTGGCCAGGAGCGGTTTTTTAGTGAGAGGCGGGCTCGGGAGGAATTTGCCAAAGAGCTTTCGTCAATGGCGAAGTCTGGAATGGAAATTTTTGTGTCGTACCCCAACGGGGCAGACGCTGAGATGGCCGGCGCCGCACTGGGGGAGGCGGGCTGCAAGCAGCCGGAATACAGGTTTCTGGACGGAAATTTCGGGGACGGCTTTGCGGTTGAAAATTTCGGGGGGGCAAGGCCCGAATGCGTTTCGGATGGCGCGCGCGGGGCGGTCTTCGTGTCGGCAGAGAAAATTATGGGCAGAAGGGCGCGCCCGGAGCTTCAGCCGCGCAGAAAAATGCTTTCCAGAAGGGCCCAGGTTGACCAGCTTCTGGATTTCTCAGAACTGGGAGAGGGCGACTATGTGGTCCACTACGGGCACGGAATATGCCGCTACCACGGGGTGGTCAAACTTGACACCAACGGCGCAATGCAGGAGTTCTTGAAGCTCGAGTTCGAGGATGAGGCGTATTTGTATCTTCCGCTTCACGAGTCGCATCTTCTGGGGAGGTATATCGGTTTAGACAAGAGAAGCCCAAAGTTGTCGAAGTTGGACTCAAAGTCTTGGACAAAGGTGAGGACGGCCGCGGAACATGCGGCGCTTGACTATGCGGCAGAATTGCTTGAAACGCAGTCGAGGCGTGAGATATCGGAGGGTGTTGCCTTCGCAAAGGACGACGATTGGCAGAGGGAGTTCGAAGAGGCATTCCCGTACGTGGAAACGCCCGACCAGCTGCGCGCCTCCGGGGAGATAAAGGCGGATATGGAAAAACCGCACCCGATGGACCGCCTCCTGTGCGCCGACGTGGGTTTCGGTAAGACTGAGGTTGCAATGAGGGCCGTATTTAAAGCGGCCATATCCGGGAAGCAGTCTGCGGTGCTTTGCCCCACGACAGTTCTTTGCCAGCAGCATTTCAGAACTTTTAGGGAGAGGTTTTCTGGCTATCCGGTTGTGGTGGAGATGTTGTCGAGGTTTCGTACGCCGTCGGAGGCGCGCCAGATAAAAAAGCAGCTGGCCGAGGGGAAAATAGACGTGATTATAGGAACCCACGCCTTGCTCTCCGACGACGTGGAATTTAAAGACTTGGGCCTACTTGTGGTTGACGAAGAGCACCGTTTTGGAGTTAAGCACAAAGAGCGCATCAAGCGAATGCGCCAAAATATAGACGTTTTGTCGATGAGCGCAACGCCCATACCGCGGACGCTCTATTTTGCAATGATGGGCGCGCGCGCCATAAGCATTATGGAAACTCCGCCGAAAGACAGGTTCCCGGTGGAGACTATGGTGCGCGAGTATTCCGACGACATAGTAAAGCAGGCGGTGGAAGCCGAGGTTGCGCGCGGCGGGCAGGTTTTTTATCTGCACAACAGGGTGAGTACAATAGAGGCCACGGCCGGGCGGCTGAGGCGACTGTTTCCAAATCTACGCATAGGGGTGGGGCACGGGCAGATGAGCGGCTTTGCGCTGGAAAAATTGATGGCGGATTTTGTCGACGGCAAATACGATATTTTGGCATGCACCACGATAATAGAATCGGGCTTGGACATACCTAACTGCAACACGATAATAATAGAGGGCGCTGACAAATTCGGTTTGGCGCAGCTTTACCAGTTGAGAGGAAGGGTTGGGCGCTTTACGCGCCGCGCATTTGCATGGCTTTTGCTGCACAGGCACGCGGCTCTTGTGGAGAGCGCAAGGAAGCGCTTAGGGGCCATACGCCAATACAATAAGCCGGGTGCAGGATTCAGAATAGCCATGCGCGATTTGCAACTGAGGGGTTGCGGAAACTTGCTTGGGGCGCGCCAAAGCGGCCATATAGCCGGTGTTGGCTTCGACTTGTATTGCAGCCTGCTAAAAAAGAGCATAGCGCTTCTTAAAGGAGAACAAAAAGCATATTGGGTGCGCGCTAAGGTTGACTTAGATTTTGTGGTTATGGGGGAGGGCGCAAAATCCGCCGGGGAATTGTCGAACGCCGACACGATTTACCAAGAGCTTAAAATGAACGAGACCCGCGCATCGCTTTCCGATGCGGCCAAAGCCTATATACCAAAGCAGTACATTCCGCAGACTTCGATAAGGGTGGATATGTACAGGAAAATATCGCAGGCGGAGTCGCTTTCTGAGGTTGCGGAAATTCGGACGCAGATGGCGGACAGATTCGGAACCATACCGGAGGAGGCGGATATTCTGTTTTTTCTTGCAAGAATAAGAATTTTAGCGGAAATTAGCGGGATTATTGCCGTGGAGTCGGAAGGCGCGGCGCTGAAGCTGAGGTTGAACTCGGCAAGCGCGGTGGAGTATTTCAGGCTTAACGGAAGGTTCCCGCGGTTGAAGTCGGTGTCGGCTCAAAAGAAGCTTGCGGAAATAGAGGCGTTTTTGAAGCACACACTACCAACAATAAGAAAGAGATGAATTTAAAACAGGCATTTTACTTTTCGGCGATATTTGTGTTTTCGGGCCTTCCACTTGCGGCGCAGGGCTTGTTCTCAAACGCGCCGGCGTCGGCGGTCCCAAGCGCGAAAAGCGTTGTGGGAAAAGACAACATTATTGCCATTGTCGAAGACAGAGTCATAACCCGCGAGGAGGTTATGAACGAGGTAAAAAGGTTCATTCCCCAGATAAGAACGTCGTCGCGCTCGGAGTTTGAATTCAGCAAGCGGGTTAATGCCTACGTCAACGAAATAGTCCAAAACATGGTGGACAGGGAGCTGATTGTTAAGGAATTCAGGGACAAGGGAATGTCCATACCGCAGTCTTATTTGGATACCCACTTTGACGACTATCTCAAGAGGGAATTCAACGGGGAACGCGCCGAGTTTATAAAGTTTGTCCAGTCCCAGGGCAAAACAATCAAGCAATTCCGCGACGAGCAGGAAAAGGACATAATAGTTGGCTACATGCAAAACCAGAAGCGCCAGAGCGCCGCGGAGATAAGCCCGAAGAAGATAATAGACTATTACAATGCCAACAAGGACAAGTGGTATTCTCCTGCAAGCGCCAAGATTAGCCTTATAACCCTCAAAACGGGAATGAACGCCACTTTGGAAAGCAATAAGAAACTTGCCCAAGACATAATGAAACGCCTCAAGGCAGGCGAAAAGTTTTCAGACCTGGCCAGAAAGTACAGCAAAGACGACAGTTCCGCAAAAGGCGGCGACTGGGGCTGGTACAAAAAGGGAGACTTGAACCCACAGCTTGATGCAAAGGCCTTCGCGCTTGAGCCGGGCGGTGTGACCGATCCCGTCATCTTGGACGACATGATTTTTATATTAAAAGTTGAGGAAAAGAAACCCGAGGGCGTGCAAAAGCTTGATGATGTCCGCGAGCAAATAGAGTGGACGATTGTCGACGAAAATTCCAAGGCAACCTATCAAAAGTGGATAGAGGGGCTAAGAAAGAAGGCCTTTGTAAAGTATTTCCAGTAGCCATTTTTGACGCGCCCGGCGGGAGCGTTCGGTTTGGGTGTTAGAGTTTATTTGCGGGAGTGTTGCGGCTTCCGGGGGGCGCTGTCTTTGTGGCGCGGGTTGCTCATTGTTCGGCGAAAGGCGTTTTTTTTTAGCTCCGCCGTTTTTTGTCCGGAGGTTTTGACGGACTGGTAGATGCAAATGATTGGAAGTTTGTCCTCTTTTAATGCGTGCTTTTTTGTTGGGCGCCGGGTTGAGGGGGTGTTTGCATCGGTAGACGGCGGATTGTTTTTTTGCGCATGTAAAAATTTGCGCCGCAATGAGTGGAATTTTTCGGGGAGTTAATTTTTGTAAAATGGGCCAATTTTTTGCGGCCACACAACTTGGATTGGCCTTAGGTAAAAAATAGCCTGGCCGTTTTTTCTTGCCCGGTTTGGGGGCGAAATTTTATAGTGCGCCGAAAGGGGCAGACGCATGGATAAGGGATTGAAAATTCTTGTAGTGGGGAGCGCAAATATCGACATGGTGGTAAAGGCCGCGCGCATACCAAAATCTGGGGAGACTATTCTTGGAGGGGTATTTAGCATGTACAAAGGCGGCAAAGGGGCCAACCAGGCATTGGCTGCCGCGAAGCTTTTTCGGGGAACGGATTTTTGCGCGGGAGTTGGGGGAGACTCAATGGGGAAAGATTATGTGGAATACCTTTCGTCAAGCGGCGTTGGCACGGAACTTGTCTATACGTTTAAGTCAGAACACACCGGAGTTGCCCTAATAACCGTGGATTCGGCGGGCAAGAACATTATAACGGTGGCGCCGGGGGCAAATATGGGCCTGTCGGAAAGGCACATCAGAAAGGTTGACTTTTCAAAATATTCGCACGTGGCGTTTCAGCTGGAAACCCCTCTTGAAACGGTGGGAGAGGGGCTTGTGCTTGCGAAGAAAGCGGGGTGTGTGACGGTGCTGACGCCAGCCCCGGCAAGGCCTTTGGGAAGGCAGATACTTAAAAATGTGGATTACTTGGTGCCGAACGAGCATGAGGTGTTGCTTTTGGCTGGGTCTTCAAAATTGACGGTGACTGAGGCGGCGGAGCGCCTTTTAAAGCGCGGCGTATCGAAAGCTGTTATTGTGACTTTGGGGTCTAAAGGTTGCATCTTCTGCGGTAAAGACGGCCAGAAAAGGTACCCCGCGTGCTCGGTTAAGGCGGTGGATACTGTGGGGGCTGGCGATTGCTTTACGGGGGCATTCACGGCGGCTTTGCGCATGACTGCAGATGCGGACAAGGCGGTAAAGATTGCGTCGGCAGCGGCGGCTGTAAAAGTCACGCGGGTGGGGGCGCAAAGCTTGGGATCTTTGGGCGAGGTGGAAAAAGTGTTGAAATCGGAGTGGGGAATAGGTTTGGGGAGGAAATGATATATATTCAAGGTGTAAATTTGCATTTTTTTGCGCGGCAATTTTTGCTTTGGCGAATGTCGGAACTTTTGCCGCCGAGGGCGTGGTTCTTTCAAAGGATAAAATTGCCGATAAGATAAAAGGCGGCTGGGCGGGAAAAATAATAGGGTGCACTTATGGCGGCCCTACGGAGTTTAAGTATGACGGGCGGACAATCCCAGATTCGGTAAAAATAGAGTGGAACGAGAACAAGCCCATAGTGGAGAGGGAGTTTGGAGGCCTCTACGACGACGTATATTTGGACGTGACCTTTGTGGACGTGCTTGAAAAGAAGGGTTTTGGTGCAAAGAGGTCTGAATTTTTGCGCGCGGTGGGCGAATCTTCCTATCCGCTTTGGTGCGCAAACAGGGCGGCCCGCTTTGCATGGCTTGACGGCTTTCAAAAAGACGGGGCAACTTCTTGGAGGGTCAATACTACTTCGAACGACATAGATTTTCAGATAGAGGCGGATTTTGCGGGGTTGATGTGCCCGTCGCTTCCAAACGAGGCGGCAAAATTTGCCGAAACCGTAGGCATGGCGATAAATTCCGGAGACGGCTATTATTGCGGCCTGTACGTGGCAACCATGTATTCTTTAGCTTTCGTTTCGGGCGATGTTGAATGGATTGTCCGCGAGGCGCTTAAGGCGCTTCCCAAAGAGAGTACGACGCGCGCGATTATGGAGGATATTTTAAGTTGGCACAAAGAAGACCCGAAAGATTGGCGCTACGCATGGAAAAAGCATTTTGACAAGTATGTTAAAACGCACGATCCCAATCAGGGCGGGCGGGGAATATATGCGCCAAGCAACTGTGCGTATATAATTATAGGCTTGCTGTACGGGGGCGGAGATTTTGAGCGCACTATGGATATTTCCACGCGCTGCGGGTTTGATTCAGACTGCAACCCGTCGAGTGCGTGCGGCATACTTGGCACGGTTATAGGATACGCAAATATTCCTAAAAAATACTCTTTGCCTTTGGAGAAATCGGAGAATTTGCTCTTTGTTGGAACCGACTATTCGCCGAAAAAACTTTACGAGATTTCAGCCGGGCACGCCGCGAAAGTTCTGGAAAGCTGCGGTTTTAAATTTTCCGGGGACGGATTTGTTAGCGTACCCTACAAAGAGCCCCTTCCGGCGAAATTTGAACCGCCAATGAGGCCGGTATCCGAGCTTGCAGTAAAGACGCGCCTGCCTGTAGATCTGCCGCTGGCAAACGGGAAAAGTTTTTCGGCGGGCTTTGAGGGATGCGGGGTTAGTTTTCATCCGCGCGGCAAGTTCAACGAAAACTTTAGGAAAGTTGCGGGCAACAGCGGCTTGGCAGGAGAGTTGGAAATATACATAGACGGAAAGCTGGTGCGCACGGCGCGCCTGTTTTTCGATTTCCACCGCCGGGAAAGGGACTTCTTTTTTGTGGGCAGAGACTTGCCTCCTGGAAAACACACTTTTGAAGTTCGCGTCTCTAAAGTTCCCGAGGCTGCGGCGCTGCCGGATTTGTCCGCGGAGCTTGCGGTGTACGGTGAAATTAACTGAAGCGCTCAAATGCCCAATCGGCGCCGACCTCCCGCATCGCGGACATGGAGGGGGAGGATTATTTTGTTGAGTTTTGGGGAAATTTGAGTTGTCATTTTGGTGCTTGTAAAAAAAGTCGTTTTGCGCGGCTTCTTCCATTTAGGTGCGCGCATTTTTTACGATTGAATTTAGAAACACACAACATGTCTGAATATTATATACCAACTGTTTTTGAGCGCGACGGCAGGAGCGAGCGCTCCTGGGACGTCTATTCGCGCCTCTTGAAAGATAGAATAGTTTTTATAGGAACGCCCATAAACGACGGCGTGGCCAATGCGGTAATAGCGCAGCTGCTCTTTCTGCAAATGGAGGATCCTAAAAAGGACGTGCATATATATATTAACAGTCCTGGGGGGTCGCTTACGGCGGGAATGGCGATATACGACACAATGAACTTTCTCAATTGCGAAGTTGTCACATATTGCGTGGGGCAGGCTGCAAGCATGGCCACAATCCTCCTCTCTGCCGGAACAAAGGGGAAGCGCTTTGCGCTGCCGAACTCGAGCGTGATGATTCACCAGCCGTACGGCGGGGCTACGGGGCAGTCGAGCGACATTACCATTGTGGCCAACGAAATATTGCGCTGGCGCAGAAAGATAAACGAGATTCTCTCGAAAAATACCGGCAAGCCCATAGAGCAAATAGAAAAAGACTCCGACAGGGATTTCTATATGACTGCCCAGCAGGCTGTCGAGTACGGCATTGTGGACAGGGTCATAGAAAGCAAACGGGAAACGGTGTAGGGTTCGGGCATGTCTGAAAAGGATGTTTGTTGCGACTTTTGCGGCAGGTCCGGGCGGTCGGTGGAGCTCATAAGGGGCGCCGGAGGAATGTGCATTTGCACAACGTGCGTCGAGGCCCTTCACAATGCCATTTCGGCGCGCGAGCGCGAAACTAAGGCCGCCCGGCTGGAGGGCATGTTCGATTTTGAGCTTAAGCCGCCGTCGGCAATGAAGGCGGAGCTCGATAAGTATGTTGTCGGCCAAGACGAGGCTAAAAAAGTTTTGAGCGTTGCCGTTTACAACCATTATAAGCGCATACGCGCCGAGATTTTCGAGTCTTTGCATCCAGAGCTTCCCCCTAAGGCTCCGGGTTTTGAGGACGTTGAGGTTGACAAGAGCAATATTTTGTTGATAGGGCCAACCGGAAGCGGAAAGACTTATCTTGCCAGGACCTTGGCGCGCATGTTGAACGTGCCGTTTTCAATCGCCGACGCAACCACCGTCACCGAGGCGGGCTATGTTGGCGAAGATGTTGAAAACATTATTTTAAACCTTCTTAGGGCCGCCGACTTTGATGTGGAGCGCGCGCAGTGCGGCATAGTGTACATTGATGAAATTGACAAAATTGGCCGCCGCACCGAAAACGTGTCGATAACCAGGGACGTGGGCGGAGAGGGCGTGCAGCAGGCTCTGCTGAAAATACTTGAGGGCACTGTTTGCAACATACCGCCCAAGGGAGGCAGAAAGCACCCTGACCAAGAGTACATACGCGTGAATACCCGCAATATTCTCTTTATATGCGGCGGGGCATTTGTGGGGTTGGATAAAATTATTTCCCGCCGCTCGGACGAGAAAATTTTGGGCTTTGACGCCGGTCTTGAATCGGCCAAGGAAGATTTGTCGCATTCGCGCGATGTGCGCCCGGAAGATTTGGTGCAATTCGGCTTTATACCGGAATTTATAGGAAGGTTGCCGGTTGTATGTTCCCTTTCCGAACTTAAAAAGGAGGATCTTGTAAGGATTCTTACAGAAACAAAAAATTCCATCGTGCGCCAATACCGCAAACTTTTTGCGCTGGACGGGGTAAAGCTCGAGTTTACCGATGCCGCCATAGACCAGATGGCGCAAAAGGCCATAGATTACGGAACAGGCGCAAGGGCCTTGCGCTCGATTATGGAGTCTATTATGCTCGACGTGATGTTTGTTCTTCCCGACAAAAAGCCGTCGAAGGTTGTGGTTGACGCGGACGCGAAAGTGACTTGCTCTTAGCACGGGGGCTTTTTTAACGCGGCGCATTTTAAGCGCGCGCAAAACGGAGGCGTTTCTCTATGGAAAGCCTCCGTTTTTTTTGAAGGCCATAATTTCCGAAAATTTAATTTTTTAACTTTATATGGGCGCAGCGCCGCTTCCTAAGGTGTTTGTCCCCTGCGGATATTTGCTCCGAAATTTTTTTTATTTAAAAAATTTTAGAGTAAAAAAAGCGCCCCGTGCGAGACCCGGGGCGCTTAAAAAATAATTGCAAGAGGCTACTTCTTTCCCTGGGGAATCGAGACGGAAATAAACAAGTCTTTCAATTGCTTTTCCGTTACCGGCGACGGCGACTGCGCCATCAAATCCTGCCCCTTTTGCGTCTTCGGGAAAGCTATTATGTCTCTTATCGACTGGCGGTTTGCCAATATGGATACAAGCCTGTCAAAGCCAAGGGCTATTCCGCCGTGCGGCGGAGCACCGAATTTAAAGGCCTTTAACATGTATCCAAAACGCGATTCCACAACTTCCGCCGGTATTTTTAATACGTCGCGGAACACTTTCTCCTGAAGTTCCGGCTGGTGTATCCTTATAGAGCCGCCTCCAAGCTCCGTGCCGTTTAGGACGATGTCGTAGTGTTGGCCGCGCACCCTCAAAGGATCGCTGTCCAAATATTCTATGTCTTCTTCCACAGGAGATGTGAACGGGTGATGTGCCGAGACGTAACGACCCTGTTCCTCGTCGAAAAGCATCAGCGGGAATTCTATCACCCAAAGGAAATTAAACTGGTCGGCAGGTATGGTTATCTTCCCCCTTGCCTGCAAAAGCCTTCCGCACTCAAGGCGTATGCGCCCGAGTATCGAACACGCGCGCTCCCATTCGGCCGCCGCAAAGAAGACGATATCACCGTCCTCTATGCAAAGCTTTTCCTTAAGGGCATCCTGCTCCGCTTGCGAAAGGAATTTCAATATGGGGCTTTTCCATGTCCCGTTTTCCGCCTTGATATAAGCCAACCCCTTTGCGCCGAGAGCTTTTGCGGCGTCTTCAAGGCCTTTGAGTTCTCCCTGTGTAATGTCGGAAAGGCCCTTTGCGTTTATAGCCTTAACCGCGCCGCCTTCAGAATTGGCAGCCGCAGAAAATACCTTGAACTGGCTGTTCTTGAATAGGTCGGTGAAATCGCACAGTTCTATGGCAAAACGCGTGTCGGGCTTGTCCACCCCGTAGCGGTTCATGGCTTCCATATAGGGCATGCGCTTAAACGGCGTGGGTATGTCTATGCCGAGAACGTCCTTCCAAACCTTCTTGAGCATATTCTCTATCAGCGCGTACATGTCTTCGCGCTCCACAAAGCTCAGCTCTATGTCAACCTGGGTAAACTCGGGCTGCCTGTCCGCCCTCAGATCTTCGTCCCTGAAGCACTTCGCCATCTGGTAGTAGCGCTCTATGCCCGAGACCATCAACATCTGCTTGTACTGCTGCGGCGATTGGTTGAGCGCGTAAAACATCCCAGGATTCAAGCGGCTGGGAACCAAAAATTCGCGCGCGCCCTCAGGCGTGCTCTTAAATAAAATGGGAGTCTCAACCTCCACAAAATCCTGCGAGTTTAAATATTCGCGTATCGACGTAGCGGCCTTGTGCCTCAGGCGCATCAACGCCAAATTGCGCGGCCGGCGCAAATCAAGATAGCGGTATTGCAGGCGCAGGTCTTCGTTGACCTTGTCGGCGCGGTCGTCCTGCATTGGGAAGGGCAGGGTGTCGCACATGTTGTGCACAATCATGTCGGAACACACAACCTCTATCTCTCCCGTGGCAAGTGACTCGTTCTTGGTGTCGGCGTCCCTGAGCGCCACTTTCCCGAAAACCTGTATCACGCTTTCGTCCTTGAGCTTCTGCGCTGTCTCGTAGATTTTTTCGCACTCCGGATGAAAAACGATTTGCGTTATGCCCTCACGGTCCCGCAAGTCCACAAACAGTATTCCGCCGTGGTCCCTGACCGATTCCACCCAGCCTATAAGGGTTACCTCTTTTCCCGCGTCGGCCGCGGTAAGCTGATTGCAAGTATGAGTCCTTTTCATTTGAAATTCCTATTTTTTTAAACGCGCGACGCCGCCGAAGCGGAATACCCGCATGCGGCGGCAAACGATCCTTGAACGAATGTGCTAAGCCGATTGATAAGGCGGCAACTGCTGCTGCACGGGCTCTTTTGCAAGCCTTACATAGGCGGGCATGCCGTTCTCAAAAGGCACGCAAACTTCTCCCTGAATCAGGGGAAGTATGTATTTGTTAAACTGGTAGCTGATGGAAATTTTATCCTCGGCTATCCAGTTTTCCGGGAAGTGCTTTACGCCGTTGGCAACCTCGCCCAACGGTACAAGCACAGTTTCGCAGGAATACTTTTCCGTGTCGCCGCGCACCAAGGCAACCATCATGCCGTCGTTGCCCTCAACAGCAGCCTGCACCGCCTTTTGCCCGCAGAGGTAGGCCTCGTTTGCGTCCACCAGGGAAGCGCAATGTGCCGCAGCCCTCTGCGCATGCCCAAATTTGCAAGACCTTGCCTTGACGCCCGGAAGATTCTTGGCCACCAAATTCTGCAAGTATTCACCTACTCCGCCAAGCTGCGCATGCCCAAAAGAATCTTGGGCGTCGCCGGCGGCAACATAATTGCCGTTTTCGTCAATTATGCCCTCGCTTGCGACAACAAGGCAGAATTTGTTTTTCTTAAGGCACTCTTGAACCTGGGCCAAAAAGTAATCGGCATTAAAGGCAACCTCGGGCAAAAGTATGATGTGCGGGGCGTCCTCCATCTGGTTGCGCCTCTTTGCAACACATGTTCCGGCGGCTATCCAACCGGCGTTTCTGCCCATAACTTCTACTATGGAAACTATGTCGTGGTTGCCCATAGCCTCGTGGTCGAGAGCCAACTCGCGAATCGACGCCGACAAGTACTTAACCACGCTGCCATACCCGGGACAATGGTCTGTCATGGGGAGGTCGTTGTCTATTGTCTTCGGAACCCCTATGACCCGCATCTGCCAGCCCTGGCTCTTGGCCAATTCGGAAATTTTATTTGCGGTGTCCTGGGAGTCGTTCCCGCCGATATAGAAAAAGTACCTTATGTTGTGCGCCTTGAAAACCTCAAGCACGCGCGCGTAGTCCTCTTGGGTTTTCAGCTTGAAGCGGCACGTTCCAAGGGCAGAGGCGGGCGTGTATTTAAGCCCCCTTATAACCTGTTGCGATTCGGCGGCAAGGTCCACCAATTTTTCGTTCAATATGCCCTCAACTCCGTTGAGAGCGCCGTAAATTTCCTCGATGCACTCGTGATTGAGCGCTTCGGCAACTATGCCCGCAAGGCTTGCGTTTATAACAGCCGTGGGTCCGCCTGACTGCGCAACCAAGACGTTTCCTATAAGACTTTCTTCCATACAATCACATTCGTTCGTTTTTAACTATAAAATCAGTTCGTCAAGTTTGAATAAATTTGACTGCTTGGCAAACATTTTCTGACAAAATTGCTTGCGCTGGCCGCCCATCGGACCCGCGCGTGCCTGCAAACCAAAACTTTCCACCCGTCTCCAGCCTCAAAAGGCGCGAACTTTCTCCAAATATGCCCTTTCGCGCTTAAGCTTTTTACCTATTTGCAGTGGGCGTTTTCAAACCTGAGCGTGCGCATTACCGTGCGCGCGCATTTCCTTAAAAACCTCCCAAAACTAAACGGCGTGGGTTCCGGAGGCCTCTCGGGCATGACAAGGTACCTCTTCTCTCTCAAAACCGCCTCAATTTCCCTGTATAGAAGCAGGCTTATCCAGGCGTCGGTAGCCGCGTATTCCACCTGCTTTCGGGTGAGTGTGTCGGCCGCCCAGTTGGACATCTGGGCCGATTTTGAAAGGCGCATTCCCGTAAAGACAGCGGTTAAATTTCTCAATCCGGTGTAATTGAGCGGAAGCTTTTCAACAAGTTTTTCAATGTGCTCGAAGCCAGCGTCCTTAAAATCGCAAAGCTTGCGCAACCCCTTGAGGTCCCCCGACACCCCAACCCCTACTTTGGTTATGCGCGGATTCTCCAAAATAGAAAAAATTTCCTTAAGCTTACCCTCCAGTTTTGACAGCCTGAAAATCCATGCCTTCTTCTCGGAGGCCAATTGCAAAATTGAAACCGGATATGATTCGCCAGCCTTGTGCGACGGGCGGGTTTCAGTATCAAAGCCCAGCATTGTCTCCCCGGATATTTCGGCAAGCGCGCGGTCGCAAGCTTCGTCATTGTCTATTACCGATATCTCCGCCCCGCACACAACAGGTGGCAGATTCTGTATCATGTCCTTCATTCCCCTGCTAAGCTTGTCGGGATAGGCGCATTTAAACTGTAGCTCGTCGTCCATTCAATTAAAGGCGTCTTTGTTAACATGTCCGCGGAAAATTTCCATATATTTTTTACCGTTTTTTTTACAATGCTAAATTGTGCGTCGTTTGAATGTTGCAAAACTTGCGCGCCAGGCCGCAATTCAGAGCCATAAATTTTCTCCGCGCCGCGAAAAGTTTGGAGCGCACAAGCCGCTTGTTTGCGGGCGGGCGGCTTGCATGCGCCTTTTTAACCTGCAAAAAAGCCGCCCGCAAAATAACGCGATTGAACCCCTGAAGCGAAACCGGAGAAATTGCCGCCGCAGGCCCGTTGCTGTGCGGGCTAAAACAGTAGCGCCACCCCGCATGCACCCCAAACGGACTGGTCCGGGCCCATGTCCACTCCGCCCTGGCCAACTTTACCTTTCCCGTCGTTGTGGCAGGCCCAACCTACGCCTATAAAAGTTCTCCAGGCGTTGTTGAAAGTGTAGACCAAATTGAGTTCCGTCTGAATGTATCCGTAGTCGTTGCTCCAATAGTGGCCGTCTATTTTCTGGTGGCCGGAAAACCTGTTTGCCTTGACATACCCGAATGTCAGCTGTGACTCGAGAGAAAGGCCCCTTATTTTGGTCCACTCGTACAGGTCGAGGCGCGGGGCAAACCCTCCGAGAATCTTTTTTGCGTCGTAGGTTGGGTCGTAGTCGAAATATATGAAGGGCGCCAGCCAGGGTATATTTGCTGTGAAACCGACATATACGTCCCCGTGCCACGAGTCTCCGCCATATCCTGCTATGCCGGGGCCTATGACTTTTTTCGTCGTATATATGATGCTTCCACCGAGGTCTATATCAACATGTTTTGTCAAGTTGTATTTCCAGCCCCCGTAGAAGTTCGCCTGTTGCGCGTATTTCGAGATGTTTACCGGCGCAAAATAGCACAAATCCATATAGCCTTCGCCTCCGAAGAACGGCCCGCGATCTTGGAAAGACGCCACAAGGGTTTCTCCACCAACTTTTCGCCCCTCAAGAACGCCCGTGCTGTAGAATTCAATCTGCATGAAAGTCAGGCGCTTGTCCTTCAAACCAAAAATCACGTCCGCATCGAAAGATGTGAACGTGTCCCAAGTGTAGGGGTTTATTTCGTACCAGTCAGATTGCGACATGTCGGCCAAGCCGTATTCTGGCGTGGAGCCGAAGCCGTTTATTCTGGCAAAACCAGCCGACGCTGCAATAACAAGCGCGGACAACAATATTGGAAATAATTTCATTTGGCCATTGTTTCACAAAAAATTGACTTTGGAAAGTATTTTTGCTTTTCGGTTGACCGGAACGCGGGGCGCCCTAATATCGGCGGGAGATTTTTTTAAGCTGATTCGGAGGCAAAAGTGATACGCAGACTTTACGTTGAACAAAAAGGTTTGGGTGCGGCGTCGGCATTGGCGGCCGACATAAAGGGAACGCTCAATATAAGGGCTCTTGACGGCGTCAGAGTGCTTCAGCGCTACGACGTTGAGGGCCTTGAAGACGCGCAGTATGAGGCCGTAAAAAACCTGATATTTTGCGAACTTCCCGTTGAACGCCTCTACGAGGAAGATTTTCCAATCTCCGGCGGGGAGATCGCCTTTGCTGTGGAGTACCTGCCCGGGCAGTTCGACCAGCGCGCGGACTCCGCCGAGCAGTGCATTCAAATTATAGCAAAGATGCGCCCCAAAGTGGCCTGCGCCAAGGTATATTTGCTGAGGGGAAACCTTAGCGATGAAGACGTGCGCGCGGTAAAAAAATATCTCATAAACGCCGTTGACAGCCGCGAGGCGTCGATGGACAAACCCGAAACTTTGGTCAGGCCGGCCAAAGTTCCTGCGGATGTTGAGACAGTGGACGGGTTTACCAAGATGGATTCGGCGGCCATAAGCAGGCTCCACTCGAAGATGGCCTTGGCGATGTCGGTGGAAGACTTGGCCTTTTGCCGCGACTATTTTTCCGATTGCGGCCGCGACCCTACCGTCACCGAGATTCGCGTTTTGGACACTTATTGGAGCGACCACTGCCGGCACACGACTTTTTTGACCGAGCTTGTCGATGTAAAGATAGACGAAGGCCGTTTTAACGAGCCCGCCAGAAAGGCGTGGGGGCGCTATCTTGAATTGAGAAAGACCCTCGGCCTCGACTCTCGCGGCAAGAAGGTGTGCCTGATGGACATTGCGCTCATAGGAATGAGGGCACTTCGCGCGGCGGGAAAGCTGGAGGACCTGGAGGAGAGCGCCGAGGTTAACGCGGCGAGCGTGATTGTTAATGTGGACGTCAATGGCGAGCCTCAAGAGTGGCTTGTAATGTTTAAGAACGAGACCCACAACCATCCTACGGAAATAGAGCCTTTTGGCGGCGCGGCAACGTGTTTGGGCGGTGCCATACGCGACCCGCTTTCCGGGCGCAGCTACGTTTACCAGGCCATGCGCGTGACCGGCGCGGGGGATCCGCGCAAGCCCTTTGAGCAGACCCTTCCCGGGAAGCTTTCCCAAAAGAAGATAGTGCAGGGCGCCGCTAACGGCTATTCCAGCTATGGAAATCAGATAGGCCTTGCCACGGGGCAGGTTGCCGAAATTTACCACGAGGGATACGTTGCCAAGAGAATGGAGATAGGCGCTGTGATAGCCGCCGCGCCGCGCTCTTCGGTAGTGAGGGGAACGCCACAAAAGGGCGATGTTATTTTGCTTGTTGGCGGAAGAACCGGGCGCGACGGCATAGGCGGCGCTACGGGTTCGTCAAAAGGGCACACAACCAAGGCGCTGGAAAATTCCGCCGAAGTCCAGAAGGGCGACCCGCCAATGGAGAGAAAGCTCCAGAGGCTTTTCCGCAATCCCGATGCCGCAAGGCTGATTAAGCGCTGCAACGATTTTGGCGCGGGCGGGGTGTCCGTTGCCATAGGCGAGCTTGCGCCATCGCTCGAGATAGACTTGGACGCTGTTCCAAAAAAGTACGGCGGCTTGGACGGCACAGAGTTGGCAATATCGGAATCTCAGGAGCGCATGGCGGTGGTGCTTGCGCCGTCGGATATGGAAGCTTTCAAAAAGTTCGCCGCGGAGGAAAACCTTGAATGCGCACACGTTGCGACGGTCACCGACACCGGCAGGCTGGTCATGATGTGGCGCGGACAAAAGGTGGTGGATTTGTCGAGGGCGTTCCTGGATACGAACGGGACTACCGCATCGGCGTCGGCGGAAATTGAGGCTCCGGCGGAGACGGGGCCTTTGGAGACTGCAAAGGAAGCTTCGGGCGACGCGCAGAGGTGGAAAGAGAATTTGTCTTCTTTAAACTGCTGTTCGGAGCGCGGTTTGATAGAGCGTTTTGATTCGTCGATAGGGGCGTGCGCCGTAAACCATCCCTTTGGCGGAAAATTTTTGGCAACGCAGCCCGATGCGATGTCGTCCAAAATTCCCCTGTTGAAGGGAGAGACAAATACGGGCACGCTATTTTCCTTCGGTTTCGATCCGTATGTATCTTCCTGGAGCCCGTATCACGGGGCGGCCTACGCGGTTTTGGAAAGCGTTGCAAAGATTGCGGCAAGCGGGGGAGACGTATCGAAAATACGCTTCACATTTCAGGAGTACTTCGAGCGCCTTAGAAACGAGCCCAAACGTTGGGGCAAGCCCGTTGCGGCCCTGCTTGGCGCGCTTGACGCGCAGTTGGGTTTGGGGTGCGCGTCCATAGGCGGCAAAGACTCAATGTCGGGCTCGTTCAACGATATAGACGTTCCGCCGACTTTGGTGAGCTTTGCGATGTGCGTGTGCGACGTGCGAAATGTTATTTCCCCGGAGTTAAAGGGGGGCGGAAGCGTATTGGCCCTCTTGGAAATAGACCGCGACGAATATCTTGTTCCGGTTTGGCAGGACGCCCTGGATAAGTATGGAAAACTTTACGGCATGATAAAGACTGGCGCGGTTTTGGC
>CASEFZ010000111.1 GCA_949287395.1 uncultured Verrucomicrobiota bacterium | reverse complement strand
AGAAGATACCTCTATTGTGATGAATTTTAATTCGGCGGCTGATGTTACAGTTAACTCTGTTTTCGATACAAGCGCCAGCGACGATGGCTTTGCGGAGATAGTGGGCGCGGTAAATCAGGAAGACTTGCTGCTTGCAGAGGCATTTGCCTTCGACGTGGAGAACTTGGGTACCGGCGACACCGTAAGCCTAAGTTTCTTTGTTGGCAGTGGCTACGACATATCGCAATTTACGGTGTACCACAAGGACGCCGAGCTTGGCTGGGAACTTGCCGATATAACGAACCTTGAATACGACGGCGAATACTTGTCGTTTATAGTGGATGGATTCAGTTCCTACGGCTATGTGGCGGCAGTTCCGGAACCGTCGGCATACGCGGCGATAATAGGAGCATTGGCGCTTGTTCTTGCGCTCAGGCGCAAAAGAGGGTAGGGTTTGGCATACCAGTAAAAAACGGCTTTCTAAGAGGCGGGCCGCCGAAAATTATACAAGCTGCCAGTTTAAAAACTAAAAGAGACCGTTCTAAACGGTCTCTTTTGTTTTTTTTAAGCTGCTAAATTTAATTGCTTAATTCCTGTATGTGTTTGTCAAAAACATTTCTTTTTGGCGGCAGTCTATTTGCGCCAATGGCCTTGCCAATAAACCGATTCCGCGCGAAGAAAGTTTAAAAATAGTTTCGCCGTGTCGTTTTTGGGAAAGGCCGACTTCAGAATTGCTCTATTTGCCTCCGGAGCTTTTTTTAGCTTCGTCCTTGGCCCTCGCAGCCACAGCCTTTTCCTTAAAACTTTCGATAATTTCTATCATCTCATTAGGCTTTGTTGTGGGCAACCCCCGCATGCCGCTCATGGTATCGCTTTTGGGGTCTATCAATATGATTGTGGGAAAGGCCCTTATGCCAAACCTTTCGGCAAGTGTGGAGTGGTCTTTCGCATGCTTTTTGCTGGTGGGAATACCCCCTCTCTCAAAGTCGGCCAAAATAACTTTCAGCTCTTTCTTTGCGTATTTGGCAAATTCTTCGGAATCAAGTATAAATTTGTGAAACATTTTACAGGGAGGGCACCATTTAGAGCCCGTAAACTCCAACAGGACAATTTTCCCCTCCTTGAGGGCTTCGGACATCGCCTTATCGTAATCCTCAGTGTATTCAGTCTTTATCTTGTGCTCTGAACCCTTCTCAACCTTCGCAGCGGGATTCTCCGCCGAGGCAAACCCCGCGAACATGGCCATTATTGCGCATAAAACAATGCTTTTATATTTATTCATATCTTTTTAATTTACATGTTTAAGCCTCGCGCCGCAAAACCGGCGCCAAAGAACAATTACATCCCCACGTAAGACAAGCGCCGCAGCCAAGATGTTCCGCCGCAGCCAAGTTGCCTAAACAGGAAAAGCCCCCCCTCTCTTGGAGACCTCATTCTTTAAGGGTTGTTTATTTATCGTCAAGATTTGAAAAAACTTTCGCTATGCGCAAAGCTATCTGTGCATCGGATAAGCCAAACTGTTGCCTAAGAGTTGCCACGTCTGTCCCGTGCGGTATGAAAACGTCCGGCCAGCCCACAACCTCAAGAGGGGTGGTTATCTTTTCGGAAGCAAAAAATTCCGAGACTGCCGATCCAAACCCGCCCGATGCGGCGTGGTCTTCAAGCGTGACAATCAGTCTGTTCTCGCCGGCGGTTTTTCTGAGCAGTTCTGTGTCCAAGGGCTTTACAAAACGCGCGTCGACAATGCCAACGCGTATGCCCAGTTTCTCGTTAAGTATTGCCGAAACCGTCTTGGCGGTGGACAACATGTTCCCAAGCGCCCATATGCATATAGCCCCGTCGCTTTCCGAAATCTGTTTGGCCTTGCCTATTTCCAATTTTACCGGCGCATCTTTTATCGGAACGCCCTCAGCTTTTCCCCTCGGGTAGCGTATAAAGCACGGCCTGCCGCTCTCTATGGAAGTGTAGAGCATATCGGAAAGCTCGTCTTCATTCGAGGGCTGCATTATTACGGCATTGGGCAGAGGCCTCAAAAACGACAGGTCAAACAAACCGTGGTGCGTGGCGCCGTCGTTCGGGCTTAGGCCCGCCCTGTCAAGGCAGAATGTCACCGGAAGCCTCTGAAGGCAGACGTCGTGCATGGCGCAGTCGTATGCGCGCTGCATAAAGGTTGAATAAATGGCAACAACCGGCTTAAACCCCTCGCAAGCCATGCCTGCCGCAAATACAGCCGCGTGCTCTTCGGCTATTCCTACGTCGAAAAATTGCTTCGGCAACTCTCCTTTTATAAAAGACAAGCCCGTGCCCGATGCCATTGCGGCCGTTATGCCAACAATCTTTTCGTCGTTTTTTGCGTAGCGCAATAACGCCTTGCCCATGGCGTCCTGGTAATTCGGTATGGTTTTATCCGAATTTGACGTTGATTCCCCGGTGATTACATTGTAGGGCGAAGCCCCGTGAAATTTCTCCGGGTTGCGCATTGCAACCTCCAACCCCTTGCCTTTTTTTGTGAGAATGTGCAACAATACGGGCCTGGTTGCGTTCTTGCAGAAATTTAAGTATTTCTCAAGCATGGCAATGTCGTGGCCGTCTATGGGGCCAAGGTAAGTCAACCCGAAATACTCAAACAAAGACGACGGCACTATGAAATTCTTTGCGTTTATGGCCGCCTTTTCCGTGGTCTTTGCAACCATGGCGCCTATCGGATTCTTCTTCAAAAAGGCGTTTATATCGCTATACAGGCGGTTGCAGGCCGGGTTTGTTATGACATCGTTGAGATATTTTGCTATGGCGCCCACATTCTTGGCTATGGACATCTCGTTGTCGTTCAAGACAACTATCATGCGCTTCGTGGACGAGGCTATGTTGTTGAAAGCCTCAAAAGTTATCCCGTTTGTAAGGGCGGCGTCGCCAAGAACCGCTATGACATTTTCATCGCCGCCGTTTCTGTCCCTGGCAACCGCCAACCCGAGAGCCGCGCTTGCGGCGGTACCGGCATGCCCGGCCCCAAAAGCGTCGTGCTCGCTTTCCGAACGGTTGCAAAAGCCGCTTATGCCGCCCGTCTGGCGCAGCTTTCTGAACTTTTCCTTGTTGCGGCCTGTCAGAAGCTTGTGCGTGTAGCACTGGTGGGAAACATCGAAAAGAATCTTGTCTTTGGGCGTGTTGAAAACCCTGTGCAGCGCTATGCTTAGCTCAACAATCCCAAGATTCGGGCTTACGTGCCCGCCGTTTTGCGAGGTCACATCTATTATCTGCTGACGAATCTCGTAGGCAAGATCGTTTAACTCCTTCACTGAAAGGTCTTTTAAATCTTCCGGAGCATTTATCTTTTCAAGTATTGCCATATATTGTTCCCGATTCCCATTTGCGCGGGCAAACCAATTCTTTAACTTTCGGCGCTAAAATCCGTTTCCTTGCCCTCTTTTGAGAGGAGTTTTACCTTCAATTCCGCCTCGTCCAGAAGCCGCCTACATTCTTGAATATGCTTGCGGGCGTCTTCGTAGCATTGCACAAGCTCCCCAAGCGGCAGAGACGGATCCTCAAGGCGGCCCAGCAACTCCTCCAACTTCCCAAGCGATTCCTCAAATGTGGAGGAGGCCGATTTCCCTTTACGAACATTTCCCATTGTCTCAGAATCTGCTATTGAAGTCTGTTGCTTGCAAGCTTAAAAAATTCTAAAAAACGGCGTTGTCTGCAGCGGCATTTTATGCGCCTGTCTGAAACATACAATTCAAAAGGTTGTTTTTTTGTGGAGCGCACTTGGGTATGTAGAAAAGCGTCCCTATTATTACATATTGATTTTCAATCGAATGTAGAAAAAACTTTAAGAATTTGCTCGACAAACTTAAAAATGTATACACGCTAATATACTGAGGATATGTTGGGTCGGTTCGGTTCATCATATTTGGGATTTTAGAAACAGGAAATCTTTATGGCTATCAGAAAAATCATGGGCAAAGCGGCGTTGAAGCCGTCCTACGCGTATCTAATTGAAAAGAAACGCGAAGGGCACGAATTTACCGAAGAGGAAGTGCGCAATATAGTCGATTCAATCCTCGATGACGAGATGCCGGATTTCCAGATGGCCGCGCTGATAATGGCCATATTTTTCAAGGATATGTCCGCTCAGGAGACGGCGGTCTTTGCCGATGAAATGATTGTCAACGGCGAAACTTTAGATCTTTCCGATATAACGCGGCCGAAGGTTGCAAAGTATTCCACGGGCGGGGTGGGCGATAAAACCACGATGATTTTGTCGGCGGTCGGCGCGGCTTGCGGCGTTGTGGTTCCGGGAATGTCGAGCGCTGATGAGGATTTTGTGTTGACGGTTCACGATAAGCTTTCGTCGATACCGTCGTTTAGGTCGAAGCTTGGCTTGGAAGAGTTTAAAAAACAGTTGGAGAAGGTTGGCTGTGCGATATGTTCGCACGACAACAAAATATCTCCGGTTGACGACAAGATTTTTAAAATGCGCCAGGCTACGGCAACAATTCCGAGTTTGCCGCTTATAACGGCAAGTGTTTTGAGCAAAAAATTTGCGGTTGGGGCCGACGGGCTTGTTGTGGACGTAAAGTGGGGCAATGGGTCGTTCTTGAGGGAATTAGACCAGGCCAAGCAACTTGCAAGAACCATTACGAGGGTCGCAAGGGTTATGAAGCACCGCTGTGTGGCGCTTGTGACGGATATGAACCAGCCCTTGGGCAATTCGGTTGGAATGGGCTTTGAGGTAATGGAGGTCTTGGAATTCCTGAGGGGCAACGGCACGGAGGACATGAAGGAGATTGTGCTCAAGCTGGGAATGGAAATTTTGAGGCTTGCGGGAGTGGCGGGGTCGACACTTTCGGCGAAGCAGTCGGTTGAGCGCGTAATAGAGGACGGCTCTGCGTATAAAAAATTTCTTGAGATGGTCAGGGCTCAGGGCGGAAATGCGCCGTGGCTTGAAGATCCGTCGAAGTATCCGATGCCTAAGCACGTGAGAAAGCTGTCGGCGCCAAAGCGCGGCTATGTGCACAACATAAATGCCGGCATGATTGCGCGCGGGGTGCAGATATTGTCGTCCACGGCGTCAGGCAAGGTAGACCCATATGTAGGGGTTCTCGATGTCAAGAAGGTGGGCACTCAGGTCAAGCAGGGAGAGCCGCTTTTGATGATCCACTACAACGACGAAACCAACCTTGACGCGGCGATAGATTATTTGAGGAATGCCTACAGGCTGGCGCCCAGGCGCCCGAATCCTCCGGCGATTGTGGTAGAGCGCGTGGCTTAGGCTTTGCGCGCAGATTGCGTGTTTGCAATTTAAGGCCCTTGCATCTCTTTGAGAGCGGGGCCTTCTTTGTTTTTAATTTTAGGCGTGGATGCGTGCGGAAGTGTTACAAAAAGCGGGGAAGTTGTTTTTGCTTTGGAATGTGTTGCGCCTAAACCGCGGGGAGAGGGATTTATTTTGGGACACTGACAAAGGTTGGTTATTTAGGCGCGCTTTGGATTATATATACCCTTCCGATGCGCATGTTTGGCGCGAAGTTTTAAAATACTGGCACAAACCCGATGAGACAATTTTGAAAAAATAGTGTTTTCATAATTGCCTTTTTTAGTAGATTTAATTTTTTGGTGTTAGAGGGGAGAGGGTATATTATGCGTCTTATTGGGTATCTTGTGACTTTGTTGGCGTTTGTCTTTTTTTCGTGCAGTTTTGCTGAAAAAAATCTTTGGAATTCGGGGTGAAAAAGCAGTCAAACCCGCCGAGTATAAAATTGCGCGAGCCTCCCGCTTTGGAAAATCAAGACTCTTTCAGCCTAATTCTGCTGGGAGACCCTCAAACCTACATCAAGTTCGACTTCAACCAGCCGCTTTTTGAATACCTGACAGCATGGGTTGCCGCGCATAGAGAGCCCTTGAATATAAAAACCGTGCTTTGCACCGGCGACTTGGTGGAGCAGAATGACAACCTTGTTTGCGGAGGGCAAATTTATAAGGGTGGAACTTGCGGTAACCAGCCAAGTTCCCTGCAATGGGCGGCGGTATCTAAGGCTTTTGCGCGTCTTGATGGAGTCTATCCGTATATACTGGCCACTGGAAACCACGATTACGGCTACGATTCTTCGGAAAACAGGTTTACCCGGTTTGCCGAGGTTTTCGATATCTCCAGAAACCACAGGCTTTGGGGCAGACACTTGGTGTCGACTTTCCCAAACGCCTGCGGAAGGGCTTCGCTTGAGAACGCCGCGTTTGAATTTTCCGACAAGAATTGGGGCAAAATTTTGATTGTGGCCCTGGAGTTTTCTCCGCGGGACGAAGTTTTAAATTGGGCCAAAAATCTTTGCCTGAGCAAGAGGTTTGCGGATTGTAAAGTTATTGTCTTGACCCATTCAATCATAGACGGCAACGGCGACTATTTGAAAGATAATTACGCCTCCGTAACTAACAGCGGGGCCGACATTCACAAAAAACTGCTTTCCCAATGCCCGAACATAAAACTTGCTTTGTGCGGGCATGCCGGCGGGCCCTCGTGCATGGGCGCGCGCAGAACCGATAAAAATGTTGCCGGCGGAAATGTCGAGATTGTGATGTTCAACCCGCAGGCTATATCGGGCTGGGACGGCAACGGCGGGGACGGGTGGCTCAGAATATTGGAATTTAAGCCCGATGCAAAGACAGTATCTGTCAGGACTTATTCCCCAATTTTTGCCTTTTCAAAAAAGACGGAGCACCTCTGTTGGGACAACTCCTCGGCCCACAAGTTTGAGTTGGTCTTGGAGTAGCTTTCTGAAAGAGACTTGCCCTGCGCCCAGTTTCGGGAAAGCTTTGTTTTGCCCTGGAAAGTTTTGAGGCGCCGTTTGCGTGGCAGAGTGCGCATATTAAGGTGCGCACGTAAAAATTTTTCCATCTGTTGTCGGCTGGAATAAAGTTTTACATCTTGGGCGGCATCTTGTTATCGGGGCAAAATTGGGCGTGGAAATCCTGTTTCTATCTTGCAGGTAACCCTTCAGCCGAATCAACGCAATTTTCGTTTTTGCGCAGGTTGCGATGTTGAATTGGCTTAAAGTTGTTTGTAATTAAATTTTCATGCGGGTTTTTATGCCCAAATTCATCTTAAATAGTTTCCAACTGTAAAGGTCATGCTGGGGAATTTTTATGCACAAGCTTGTGCGGAATATTTGCGGTAAAGTTGCCTGAAAGGGGCTGGAAAGGTTTTTATTTGACACTAAAAAACAGTCTTGTATCAGGGGCTTTGATGGGTGGTTTTATGAGGGTTTTTATTGCTTGTTTTTTGTTGATGGGGCTTGCGTTAAACATTTGCTGCGCTGCCGAAAATGGGGCCGTGCAATTTGTGCGGACCCTCTTTAAAAAGGGGGACAACGGCTTCCATTCATATCGCATTCCCGCGCTGGAGTGTTGCCCGGACGGAACGCTTGTGGCCTTTGCCGAGGCAAGAAAAGACAGCTCGATGGATTCTGGGCGCATAAGCATAGCAATGCGCAGGTCTTTGGACGGGGGCAAAACGTGGAGCCCCGTGGAAATTGTGGCGGAAGGGGGCAACGAGTATTCCTGCGGCAATCCAGTCCCATTGTGGGATAAAAAGGGCAAAGAGCTGATTTTGATATACAACAAGACTTTCGCCGACGACAGCGAGCACAAAATACTTTTTAGGAAGGCGAGGGGGATACGCGGAACCTTTGTTATGCGTTCGCCCGATTGCGGCAAAACGTGGTTAACGCCCTGCGAGATAAGCTCCCAAGTGAAAGTTCCTGAACAGACTTGGTTTGCGGTGGGACCTTCGGGAGCCGTGCAGATGGAGGGCGGAAAATTCGACGGGCGCATAGTTTGCCCAGTTGCAACGGCAACGTTTGTTCCGCAAATGTATTGGGCTGCGGCTTTTTTTAGCGACGACGGCGGCAAAACGTGGTCTGCCGGAGAATTTGTCTCTTACGCCGGCGCGAACGAGAGCCAAATAGCGCAGATAGGCACCGACGCCATAGCAATAAACATGCGCGTGCAGGGGCTTAACCCCGATAAGACCCGCCGGACAAATTTCAGGGTGGTTGCCCTCAGCCGGGACGGAGGTAAAACTTGGGGCAATCCCGTTGAGGATAAAAACCTGCCTGAACCAATTTGCCATGGGTCCTTTTCGTCGGCCAGGCGGGGTGATTCATTTCTACTTGCATTTTCTAACCCTGCAAGCGTATCAAAGCGCGAAAATATGACCCTGCGTTTTTCCGATTCCGCAAGATATATAGACGCGCTGTCAAAAAAGTTTTTGGATTGCGATGCATGGCCGCACCGCTTGTTGGTTTGCCCGGGCCTCTCCGGATATTCAGACACGGCGTTTGTAGGCGGCAAGCACCTGGGAATTGTGTATGAACGCGGAGAGAAAACTTCCTTTGACCAGATAGACTTCGCGCTTATTGATATTCCGGAAAAAATGTGAATTTTGCGCGCGCATTTGCATGGCTTATCAAAGAGTGCCTATGCGTTTTTGTCTTATCCGGCCAAAAATTGGCGTATCTTTCCCGAGCGTTCCGAAAGCGGAATACATCCGCCAATATTTGCAAATATCGGTTCAAAGAATACGGCCTATTTCGGAAATCTTGGCCGACGGCGGCATCAGCGCTTTTTTATTGATTCGTAAAAATTCCTGATGTCGGAAATAATATTTTTTAGCTTGGAGGAAGAGCCTTTCGGCCCGAAATAATTGACGCTTCTGCCCCAGATGTCCAATAAGACGCGCGCTGCAAACGAGGGGTCTACATTCTCTATTTCACCGGTTTTGGCGGCATTTCTGCAAACCGTTAGAAGCTTTTTCATTTGAATGAAGGCGTAGGCCCTAAAACGCTCGTCGCTGTCGAGCGACTCGAGGTAGAGCATGTTGTATCTGAGCGGATCGATAGGCCTGTTTAGACTTTTTTCCAGCTGTTTAAGTATGGCGCCTTGCCTGTGGCAAATGAGGTCTATTACCTCTTTTAGCGTGCTATTTTCGGGGGGTTTATCGGCATCGTTAAAGAATTTGTCGCAAAAAAACAGCTTCAAAGATTCCAGCAGCAAATCCCTTTTAGTGGAAAAATACCTGTATGGGAGGCTTGGTGTTATGCCTATATGCGCTGTAATATCGCGCGTGGAGACGCCGTTATAGCCGTTTTGCAGCATCAATACGAAAGCCGCCTCCAATATTTTTTCGCGCGTGTTTTTTTTCATGTTATGTATTCTTCTGCCTTGATAGTGCCATAATGGGGAAATAAAGGCAATAATAACCGTATCTTAGCATGAACCCCCTCGATAATTCCGCGCCTTGCGGGAGATGGACGCCGTTGCGGACGTCCGATTTTGCGCCAAAGCCGTATCCGGGAAATCCGGTTCCGGTAAATTGTGGTTCGTCCCAGCCACCGTCGGGGTTTTGGATCGATTTCAGATAGTCGGCGCCGCGCTTTGCGCATTCTGCATATTCAGATTCAAAGGCCGATATGGCCATTACGGCCCAGGCAGTTTGAGATGCCGTTGAAGATGAGCGGGATTTAAAATCCATATAAGATGTTGCGCTTTCGCCCCAGCCGCCGTCGGGGTTTTGCTTTCCTTTCAAAAATGAAAGTCCCTTTTTTACTACATCGTCTTTGGCTGTAAACCCGCATGCGGCAAGCGCGCTTAATACGCACCACGTTCCGTATATGTAGTTTATTCCCCACCTGCCAAACCACGAACCGTCGTCTTCCTGCTGCGAAAGTATGAAATCTACAGCCCGTTTCAGCCTGGGGTCTTGAAGCGGATAGCCGCACTTTACAAGGGCCTCCAGAACATGCGCCGTAACGTCCGAGCTGGGCGGGTCCAAAACCTCGCCAAAATCGCAGAAGGGTATTTTTGTCACAAGGGAAGTGTTGTTGTCCCTGTCAAAGGCGCCCCAGCCGCCGTTCTTAGACTGCATTGCCAACAGCCAATTATTTGCGCGCTTGATGCAATCCAATATGCGCTTGCGAAGCCGCGCGCCGCATTTCGGGCTGTCTGAAACCCTTTTTAGGGCGATTACAGCCATAGCGGTATCGTCTATATCGGGATAAAATTTGTTTTCCCTCTGAAAGGCCCAACCGCTTGGCTCCACATCTTTGCCTACTGTCTCAGACCAGTCTCCGTAGTGCCTGTTTTCCTTGTTTAGAAGATATTCAACAGCAAGGGCCACCGCCGAATTGTCGGGGCCGAAACCCGCATCAAGAAGCGATGTCAGTGCCAATATTGTGTCCCAAACCGGAGATTCGCTTGCCTTAACCCGCCTTCCCAAGGGCGTCATTTCTGTCCAATGCAGATTCAGGGCGTTTACGGCCTTGTTAATGCGCGCCTGCCTGCCGGGGAAATCCTCCAGGTGCATGGCTATGATTGCGTATATCCACGGGGGCTGAATTCCCCCCCAAAAGCCGTCGTCGTCCTGGTGGTCGAGAATCCACCTCATGGAGTCTTTTATGGCCCTTCTCCTAATCGGAAAATTTACGCCTTTTTTGTTGTAGAAATGGAACAACCTGTCGGCGGCAAGAAAAAAATTGTCAAGACCAAGCTTGTTCTTTTTGCCGTGCTTTCGCCTTGAATACAATTTGTATTTTCGGCCCTCCGGAAACAGCTCATCCATTCTCAAGGCGCCAGGCATCATTTTTACGGGCCTCTGCGACGTCACAACGCACAGCGGCATTATTGTTGCCCTGGCCCAGGCGGCGAAGCGGTATATGTTGAACGGAAACCATTTTGGAAAATAAATTATTTCCGGGGGCAGGGCGGGGGTTGCTTCCCAGTCCCATTCCCCAAAAAGCGCAAGCCAATATTTTGTGAAAACCCTTATGTGGTATTGCCATTTATTGCAAAGTAGCCATTCCCTTGCCTTCGACATCATCTCACATTGCGGATCTGTTCCCAAAAGTCTCAGGGCAAAATAACATTCAAGGGTGGTGTTTACGTCGCCGTTTACGGCGTTTTTGTAGACCTCCCAACTGCCGTCCTCGCGCTGGGAATTTATGATATATTCGGCAATCTGAGCGTTTCTTTCGTATTCTATACCGCAAAATACCGACGCCATTAACCATTGCGCCTCCATGCAGCAGTTTGTCTCCAGTTGCGCGTTCCAATATCCCTGGGGTGACTGTTGCTTCGCCAAATTTTCTACGGCTTTGTCTATGTGCCTGTTGGATTGCTTTAGTTTCATATCTCAAAATAAAAGAGCAAGTGCTCTTTTATGTGTCAATAAAAAAAGAGCGGTTGCTCTTTTTTGCTGTTGCAATGCTGCGGTTTGGATTGCGGGTTGAGTCTTTGTAATTTCCGCTGTTTGATGCTTGTGCGCGGCTTGTGGCTCGCGTTTTTTTTTGCATCTCTTTTTAAGTAAAAAATTCCGCCTGTATGAATCAACGCCCGCGCGCATGCAAATAATGCCGCATTCCCAAGCAAAAGTATTCGGGTACAGGTTGGCTTTCCAAAGAGTTATTTTGCAGGCAGTGCCTTTGGCGGAATGACATTAACGCATTAAAACATTTCCAGCAGCCGTTCTGGCTAAGGCTTTGAAACTTTTTCTGGCGCTTGTCTGCCGGCGGTTTTGCGCAAGCAGCAAGAAGGCGGTTTCGCGCGGTGTTTGGGGTGGCAGCGTTATTTTTTCCAATCCTTTATCTTAAATGGAGATGTGACCAAGCGCCCTTCCGAAAGGGCGTTAAGAACCTTCTTTTCGGCAAACAGGCGCTTGTCGTCGCCGGACGAATCTTTTGTGTTAGAATACATGCGCCGCCCCTCTCTGTTGTTCCACAAATCCATGCACCTTGAACCCATCTTGTTAATGTTCGATATCTCGTAGGCGTCGGTAAACTTTTTTGCCCTAATAACTCCTATCTTTTGCGACAGCCTAAAACTGAAATATGCGTGTCTGAATGCATCGGCTTCGTTGTCGACGGCAAGTATGTCGGGAAAGAGTTTGGATGTCATGGAGATGCTTTCGTCCCTTATCGATTTTGCATACATTGCGCCTATCGGATCATTAATGGCAACCAAATAGAGGCTATTGCCATAGGGGTTGAAATTTAACTCTGCATAGAGTTCTTCCAATGTGGTTGTTTCGTGGATAGTTTTGTCCGCTTCAAAAGGAGATTCTAACTCTACATCTGAATAGTCAACATCTGCAAACTGCATAGCCTCAGCGCGTCCTTCTGCCAACTCCTGTTCTGTTTCCGGAATGCTTATACAGCCCGCCAAAACAGAGCAAGCCAACAGAAGCGCCGGTAGGGCTTTCATCTTGGTCATAAATAGTAAAATTGGGGTTTAAGCGGCGCACGTAAACGGGGGTAGGCGCCTTTCCCTAATTTGACATAAAAGGGCAATTAAACGTTCATATTTTTTGTAAACTTTTTGCATTAAAAGCGGAACTTTATAAGTGTTAGCAAGTTTGCAATGCATGATTGGCGCTTATTGACGGCGGAGGCTGAATGGCGTGTTTGCGTACCTGCAGCGCAGAAGTGAGAGAATTTTTACAAGGGGACAAATGGGTTGAGCGTATCGCGAATTTTTAGAATTTCCCGAATGAGATTTGTAAAAGTTTTGCAATTAAATTGAGTATGGCAGCTCCAGGATTGCAGAATGCATATTGGCGCGTAGAATCACTTTGCGGCCGTTTTTTTGCGGGATTTTAGGCCCGGAAGGATATTAAAAGAGTTCTTGATTTTATTGAGAAAAGGTGTAGCAGATAATAGGCAAAGTTAATTTGCCGTTTTGGACGGCGTTTTAGACGCCCGCTTATGGATTGGATTGAAAAGCTTTTTTTTGGTACCGGAATTGCGCACTCGCTTCTTGTTGTTGCGCTGGTAATAGCGCTTGGCGTGCTGTGCAGCAGAATTAGAGTTAAAGGCATAAGTTTCGGAGTGACGTGGATCTTATTTATGGGGATTGTTGCGGGCCACTTTGGCATGACCGCCGGGAAGGATGTTCTTGAATTTATAAGGGAATTTGGGCTCGTATTGTTTGTTTACTCCATAGGCTTGCAGGTTGGGCCAAGCTTTTTTTCCTCGTTTAAAAAGGCGGGGTTGAAGATGAACGCGGTGGCGATGTCCGCGATATTTTGCGGGGTGGCGGTGACATTGGCCATATCGTTTGTTGAGGGAATACCCATTCCGACAATGGTCGGGATAATGTCGGGCGCGGTGACAAACACTCCGGGGTTGGGCGCGGCCCAGCAGACTTTTGTGGATATAACCGGCAGAGACGATCCTTCCATTGCGCTTGGATACGCGGTGGCGTACCCCATGGGTGTTGTGGGGCTGATTCTCTCTATGATGATAATAAAGGGAGTTTTTAAGGTCTCCTTTGAGAGGGAAAGGTTGGACATAAACAGGAGGGAAGGCGCAAAAGCCGGCGCGAGTAGAATATCTATAAGGCTTGATAATCCCTCTATTTTCGGCCGAAAAATAGAAGATGTCATTAAGGTTTCGGGGAGGCATTTTGTCATATCGCGCGTTTCCAAGAAAAGCAACGCAGGCAAAATACTTGTGGCGGGCGCCGATACGGTGTTGGACCCGGGCGACATTATATTGGTTGTGGCCGACAACAAAGATGTCGATTTTATCACAACCTTTTTGGGAGAGAAGGTCGATATGGAGTGGCAGAAGCTCGACACGGGGTTGGAGGCGCGCCGCATCATGATAACCAACCCTAAAGTGAACGGTTATACCCTTGCAAGGCTGGGGCTTTTTGGCGGGGTTTCCTTCAATATTACGAGGGTCAACAGGGCGGGCATAGACCTTGTGGGGCACGCCGATTTGGCATTGCAGGTGGGGGACCGCGTGACAGTTGTTGGCACCTCTACTGCGATAGATACGGTGGAAAAACTTTTGGGAAATTCAATGATGAGGCTGCGCCAGCCAAACCTGTTGCCTATATTTCTCGGCATATTTCTGGGTGTTTTGTTGGGAAGCGTTCCGTTTGCCTTGCCTGGCGTTCCGCAATCGGTAAAATTGGGCCTTGCGGGTGGGCCGCTGGTGGTGTCGATTCTGCTTAGCAGGTTTGGGCCGAATTTCAAGTTGGTGACATACACAACAGTGAGCGCAAGCTTGATGCTCAGGGAGATAGGCATAGCGCTGTTTCTTGCCGCCGTAGGAATAGGGGCGGGGGCGGATTTCGTCAAAACCGTTGTGGACGGCGGAGGTTATGTCTGGATCTTTTACGGAATTTTAATAACCATGCTGCCGATGCTGATTGTCGGAGCATGCGCGAGAAAATTTGCCAAGATGGACTATTTTACCCTGATGGGGGTACTTGCCGGAGGTTCAACAAATCCGCCCGGTTTGGCCTACGCGAACACTGCGGCGGCCAACGACATGCCGGCCGTGGCTTATGCGACGGTTTATCCGCTATCCATGTTTATGCGGGTTTTGTTGGCGCAGCTGCTGATAATATTTTTTGTATAGAAGGAATTTTTGCGTTCCATTTACTGGGATTTTTGTGCGTGGCGGCGGCTTTTTGCGCGCTCAAAGGGGGGCTGTTTTTTTTGTTTACATGAAACTGCCGCGCATTTATGGTTTGGGCAAGATGGATGGGCGTAGAAGTAGAACGTGTGCGGGGTTGTTGCTTGTTGCGGTGTGCCTCTTGTTTCCATTTCAAACAGCAAGCGCGAATGTGGGCGTGTTCGGCGGGTTTGGAAGTTCGTTAAGGCTTGTTGAAGACGCTCGCGTCCAGATGGTTTCTGAAAGGGTTGAGATAACTTTGGCGGCGTCAGAATTTCCGGTGACGGGAGATTTGAAACATAAGGACGAAGCCCTTTATTCATGCAGGTTTAAATTTAGGAACCTGACCGGCAAAAAGGCCATGGTAAAAGTTGGCTTCCCCATTGAGGCAAACGACAATTTCTTGGCGCGAAAACTCTCGCCCGAATCATACAAATTTCGGGCAAAGGTTGACGGAAAAGACGCCAATGTATCATTTCTTAAAAGCGACGCCGATAAAAGATATTTTGGGCTATTTGTTTGGGACGTCAACTTTCCCCCGGACCGCGACATTGAAATGGAGGTTTCGTACAGGACATACGGGTATTTTGGGCTGGGAATGACGCAGGACAAACCTTACTATTTTAAAGACATCAAATGTGGTGGAAGAAATTTTTCCATATTCCAGTCATCACTGGCGCAGTACTACGGCTATGTGGTTAAAACCGGCAAGTCTTGGGCTGGTAAGATAGAAAAGGCGGAATTTATCATCAATGTGGGTTCATTTGAACGCTATCTTCAGAAGCGCGGGTATCTTGCCCGCGACGAAAAATCTCCGCATGCCGGAAAATACGAGCAAAAGCCATATTACAACGCCGCCTTAAGCTGCGTGCTTTCCCCTTCGGGATGGGTAAGGGAGGGCGACAATTTTGTGCTGAGGCGCTCTCCTTTCGATGCTTCAGAGAATATTTTAATTAGATACGACTTCACCATCATACCCACAACAACCCAGGGGCTCGACAAATTCTTTGATATGTTAAAGAGGCATTTTAAAGAGTCTGCACTTGAAGCGTCTGACTACAAGAATATTTGCGATGTCATACTTGAGTTTTACGGGGTTGATACGGGGAACGCCTCCATAGAAAATTTTTTAAAGTTGCAGAGCTGGTATAAGAATAAAGACCGCACATTCCCCAAGCCCCCTCCGGAATTTTTTGAGCGGCTGGAGCTTTATAGAAACGGCTCCATCTGAATTTGCCGCTTTGCATTGGCGTTTGTGTTGGAAACGCCCATGGAAAACGCGGCCATTCTTGAAAGATATGTCTGCCCGCCCTCCGGTGGATTTTTCGTATTCAAAAGGCGGGTCTTGCGTTGTTTTGGAATTTATTTTTGCGCATTGCTTTGGGCGCGTCTTGGCGCATTTCCGCAAAATTCGCCGTTCTTTAGTGAGTGGGTGAGGCTGAATTGTTTTCGCAAACGAAAAAGCTTTTCTGAAAGGCTAAGTAACTTTTTAAGCGGCATTCAGCGCGCCGAGCTTTCTTTTGAGAGAATTTTTATGAAAGCTTTGCTCTTATCCGTAGTTATGGAATCCACGCCCCAAGAGATAAATTTTTTCATTTCCGCAGGATTGTTTACGGTCCAGACCGCCACGTACATGCCGAGCGATTTTAATTTTCTTACGTACTCTTCGGTGAGTCCGTTGCAGGATATGTCAACCCCGTCAAGCCCCGCAGCCTTAACGCGGTTTGCGACGTCTTCAACGCGGGGAGATATTTTTCCTTCCGCATTCTTTATCCCGTATAGAAAATAGCATTTATATCTTGGGTTCCTTGCCTTTGCGTCTTTAAGCGCGTTGAAATCAAAGGCTATCAGGCGCACGCGGCTTTCATCTATGCCGGCGGATTTTCTTTCCGATTCAAGCTTCTCAAAAAAGCCTTCGGGATAATTTTTTATTTCGAGGAATATGGATTTCCCGTCTGGAATGGAATTGAACACTTCCGCGAGCGTCGGTATCCTGACGGGAGACAAGGCCTTAAATTTGATTGAGGCTAAATCTATTGATTGCAAGTCTGCCTTGGTAAGCTTCAAGAGGGGTTTCTTTACGTTTGCAAATTTTTCCAACTCTTTCTGTCCATGCAGGCATACCATTTCCCCACACTCAAGAAGATAAAAATCTCCCTCTATAAAATTTGCGCCGTTGTCGAAGGCGGCTTTAAAGGCCGGCAGCGAATTCTCCGGGGCCTGGGAATTTTCGCCCCTGTGCGCCACTATGTCGGCACCCATTGCGGAAGCTGCGGCGGCCGTAAGGGCCGCCGCAGCGCACATTTTTTTTAAAGGCTTTGTATCCATATATTGCGGTAGGAAACCGGATTTCCGTGGTCTTGAAGCTCTATCGGCCAATTTGACAATTTGTGGACATATTTTGCGCCCTGAGCGGGGGTGCATGCGCGTATCGTAATAGACGGGGTCGTCGTTGTGGATTCTTACGCCGTTGTGGTACACCGTAAATGTTGGGTGGCTTATTAGGCGGTTCCCGTCAAACTTTGCCGGGCGGAATTCTATATCGTAAGTTTGCCATGCCTCCGGCTCTATCGAGGCGTTGACCTTGGGCGGATGCTGCCTGTAAATTGAGCCGCAGTCGTACCATGAGCCCTCGCGGCCAAATGAGTTAATAACCTGTATTTCGTACGGGCCAACGTAAACTCCGGAATTTCCAGGCCCGGACGGCGGAATTTTAAACTCTAAGTGCATTCTAAAAGCCCCGAATTTGGCTTTAGAGCGTATTGTGCCGTCGTGTCTCTTGCCGTCTTTAATAAGCGGTTTTGAGACCATCTCGCCGTTTTTGAGCTCCCACGCGCACGCCGAGCCGTCGTGCGCCTGCACCCATTGAGACATGTCCTTTCCGTCGAATAGGACGGTTGCCCCCGCAGGAGCTTCCAGCCCCAGCGTTGGAGATTTTACATCCATGCGCTTCAGCGACAACTCAACTTTCTGGTCTTCGTTTATTGTTCCATTGGCCATTATCGATTGTGCGGTAATAACGCCGTTGAGTTTGATTCCCCTCGTATTTTTAAGTTCTATCTTGCCGTCCTTGGCTATAAGGCCGGTTGCGTTGCAGTGCGATTCCGAACGCACAAACACCCCGGATAGCAGATCAAAAGTATACGTTCCGTCTGCGTTCTTCACGATGCGCGCATACACCTCTGGAGAATCTTTTAGCGGATAAAATTTTGCGCCCGAAATTTTCCCTTCGTAAAAGCCAGCAAATGGATCTTTCGCCAGGGCGAAAAACGCGGTTGAAAAGAAAAGCGCGGTCAATAGAAAAATTTTTGTCTTCATAAGTGTGCAATATACACATTTGCGCGGGCTTTTCGAGAAAATAATCTGGCATGGCGTTTTATTAAAAAACTGTTAGCTAATTTGCGCGCGTTGTTAAATTCGCGTTTAAGGCGTGGGTGAAAAACAAAAATTAAAATAGCCCAGTTGATATTTTTTTTGCGCCAATTATCTTTAATGGCGCACTATTGCCAATGTTGACGCTTTCAAAAAAGGATAAAACGGATCTTAGATTGCCTTCTAAAAGGAAGTAAAAAATGCGTTTCTTTCCCAGCCGATTAAAAATATGCCTGTAAAAAACATTCAAGGCAGTTTGTATATTTATTGGTTCAGACTTTAAATACCCGCTGGGAACGCGCGGGGGCAAGACCGTATTTAGCTGAAATTTTGTTGACTGTTAAGGGTTGTATCAATTTAAATGGGAGTGGGTTTGGCATTGTTTTTTTGGGGGGCAGTTCGCGGCGTTTTTGCGCCGGAAATTCTATAAGGCTGCTGGATAAACCAAATAACTTTAGGATTGTTGCTAATATATGTGGAGGAAAATGAGATGTACGTAAGAGTGAAAAGGTTGAGCTTAATGTTTGTGCTGTTGGTGTTGGCAAGCGGTGCGTGGGGAAGGGTGTCTGTAAGCGAGGAACCGGTTGTTATGCCAACTTATGAGATAGGCCCGGCTGATATAAACCCGTTCTTCTTTACCGGGCGCACATATCAGGGGGCGGCTGGCCATGTATATCCCTATCCGATGTATGATGTCCTGACAGACACCAAGACAGATAGGCCTTACAAGGCCGTCTCATTGGAAAATGAATACACAAAGCTGTGTGTTTCTCCGGAATTGGGCGGAAGAATATTGTCGGCAACAGACAAGGAGACTTGCTACGATTTCTTTTACAGGCAGCATGTGGTAAAGCCGGCGCTGATTGGAATGATAGGCGCGTGGATGTCAGGAGGCGTGGAATGGAATATTCCCCACCACCACAGGGCGTCGACCCAGCTGCCGGTGGATTACAGCATTGAGAGGAACTCCGACGGAAGCGCCACGGTGTGGGTAGGCGAAACCGAGCTGCGCCACAGGCTAAAATGGATAGTTGGCCTTACAATTAGGCCCGGGCGCTCTTATGTTGAGGCTACAGTCAGGATATTCAACAACACTCCGTTTTTGCAGTCCATGCTTTATTGGGCCAACGTGTCGGTGCATTGCAATGAAAACTACAAGGTGATATTTCCGCCCAAGACGCAGTACGGAACACAGCATGCAAAAAATGAGTTTGTGGAATGGCCGATCGGCCGTTCTCGATACGGCGAAATGGACTGCCGTGGAATGGATATGACCATGTGGAAGAACTATACCAAATCGTGCTCCATATTCGCATGGAATTTTGACGACGACTTTCTTGCCGGATACGATTTTGGGGCGGGTTCCGGAACGGTGCATGTGGCTAACCATCATGTCGTAAATGGAAAGAAGTTTTTCCTGTGGGGAAACTGCGATTCCGCAAAAATGTGGCGGAGCATGCTTACGGACTACGACGGCGAGTATCTCGAGCTTATGGTTGGCGCATTTTCCGACAACCAGCCTGATTACAGCTGGATAAACCCTGCTGAGATGCGCGAATTTAAGCAGTATTGGTATCCCGTTTCCAAAATAGGCGGGGTGAAGAATGCGACGGTTGATGCGGCGGTCAATTTGGAGCGGAAGTCGCCCGGGAGGCTCTTTGTGGGTTTTAATTCGACGGCCAAGTTTCCTGATGCAAAGGTGAAGGTTTTAAAGAATGGGTCATTGTTCTTTGAGGAGACGGTTGATATTTCTCCGGA
>CASEFZ010000110.1 GCA_949287395.1 uncultured Verrucomicrobiota bacterium | reverse complement strand
GTGAAACGGACCGTTTAACTCTCTCCAATATCGCCAATCTTTGCAAGTTTTAAAACCCATTTATTTCCCGCTGCCCATTACAACATAACAACGATCACAAAATGGCAAAGCCACGCAAAGCCGCGCAAGGCCGCCGCCGCTTTTTTGTGCGCTTCCCCGCCTAAAGAAGCGCCAATATGTTTTGGCGGAACACTTACCGAACACACTGCAAAAACACAAGTTAAACGCATTCCCCTTGTTCCGGCGGCAAAAACGCCCAAATCGGCAAAACGCCCACAACGAAGCGGCAGCCACTTTTTAATCCCGACGCACGCTTTCAAACGCCACCCTAATGACAACTGCACATACCCTTTGGAGCAAAAAGGTGCAAGCAACAAGGCGAATTAAACCAAATTCGCCCCACAGCCCAACTGCCCTTGGTTCGGACTAGTAAATCGCCATATTAACGCGCGCACCAAAAGACAAACCGTCTTGGCGCAGAGAATCCGTCCTGTATGACAAGTAATACTCAATTATCCACGTATTCCCCAAACGTGTCGTCAGGCCGTAAGTCTGATCTGTAAGGGTGGAATTCTTATAGTCGTAATTCCATCTGGCGTAAACGCGGTAGTTTTCAGTTATCCTATATTGAATTTGCGCGGCATACTGCAATATGGAGCCCTGGAAATAGCTCTGAATCAGATATAGCTCCCATTCGTCACCGTCATAAAGGGCTATGTAGTTGTCTATTTCAGCAAGGTCAAACCTGTTGGTATTGTAGCGCGAATAGCTGCCTATGGTCAACCATCTGGCTGGAGAAACGGAAGCATTTACGTAAAAGTCGGAAAAAGACTGCAAACCATTTGACTGTATCAGAGGCTGCTTGCTAAAGTTGACGTCTTGATACAAGTCCAACCTGGCAATCTCCCTTGAACCGTACTCGAGATCGCGGGTTTCAAATATGTTCTGCAAGCCAAAACGCACGGTGTTCATATCAAACAGCATATCCGTGTTGCGCATGGTGGAAAGGTCCAACGGCTGCGGATAATTTGTAAAATAGTAGTCGTCTATTTGTGGAATGCGGTTGCGCCCCTGCGAAGCCGCCGGGATATAGCGGTACGAAACCAACGGAATCATGTGGTGGCGCACCCCGTCTATTCCCATGGTCTCGCTCTTGTATTCCCACGTGCCCCAAACGTCCATCTGCGCGTCGAAGCCAACCTGGCCCAAGAAGCGCACGTAGTTTGAATTTCCGTCCAAGGCATTTGCGTAGTAAGTCACCCTTCCGCCTATGACCGGAGAAATCTTGCTCCACGAATTTAACTGTATGGGCCTGGTTATTCCGTAATACGCATCTACGCGGTTGCTGTTAAGATAGCTTCCAACCGTTCCCGGAGTTGCCTCTCTGTAGTATCCGTACGATAAAAAAGTCTGCTGGAAAGCCCCCGTACCGAAAAGCTCAACCGGCTGCATGTCAAACCTAAGCTCGGGAAGGCGCTGCTGAACCTCCTCCCACGAATTCGGCGCAAACCTTGTAAAAAGCGAACCCGTGAAAAATTCCCCGTAATAGTTCAACTCGGCAAAATTGTCCGGCGTCTGGTTGTCGTAAAACAAACTCGGGCGGAAGTCGCGCGTGACATATTCGTCGCTCCACCAGCTTATGTTTGAAACAAGGCCGATGTTGTCGCCTATCATCTGATTGTGGCGCAACTCGATAAAAAATCTCTCGTTGGTAATGGGCTGGCCAAGCGAGTCATAGCCAAGAATGCCCGGACCGCCGTTGTCGTTTATATACGCTCCCTGGGCCCAGCCCTTCAACCACGTATCAAGACCGGCGTAGTCGTAGGTAATCTTCGGCCCAGCCAATACCGACCTCTTTGTGTAATAGTCCAACAAAACCCCAACGTCCACGTTGCCAAGCCCCGTGTACATTATGTCGTTGCTAAGGAAAAACCCGTAGTCGCCGTTAGACCCAACCCGCGAGTTTAGCAAAAACGGAGGCCTCTTCAAACCGTGCTGCGAATAGTACGGCACATAGAAAAACGGAATTCCGCCAGCCCGCAAAGTGACGTCTTCAAGCTCCAAAAGCTCGCTGTCGAGATTGTACCCAACGCGCTTTGCCGTCGCGCTTAGGGAAAACATGTCGGGCTCGTTGAAATTCACAATGCTCTCGCCTATTTCAACCCTCTTTCTGTCGCCTTCAAGCTTGCCCGTCTCTATAAATATCGGATACGACCCAAAACGCGAATACCCCGACTTTACACTGTCGTTTTGCAAATCTGCAAAAACGTTCTCAGAAAGCAATCGCGCCGGAGTCAGCGTTATCCTGACGTCGTCGTACACCCCAACCGCCCCCTTCGATTGGTAGTACTCTATTTTCTGCGCGTCTATCTGAAAATTTTTGTCGCTTATAACCGCGTTTCCCGTAGCCACCACATTTCCGGAATTGTCGTCGGCATACTGGAACTCGTCGGCCGTAAGCTTCGGCAGCGACCCTTTTGTAAAATTGCCCAGCAATGTCTTCTCTTTTCTCTGCGGAGCGTCTATCTTTTCGACATCGGCCGCCTTGGGAGTCCCGTCGTCGGACAGAGTTCTTTGGTGCGACAGCGACACCCACGGAACGTCGCGGCGCATCCTGCGCGCGGGTTTATCGGATGCGGCGGAAGCCAACGCGTCCGTCCCCAACAACGCCGCAACAAGCACCACCGCCATGCGCACCGCATGCGCGCCCAAAAAATTCCTTTTTAAATTCACCCCCTACCTACTACCCTCGGCCGCCCTCCAACTCAAGCTTTTTATTCCCCTTGAAGCCAAAATTAGGCGTGACAAAGGCCGTTCCGCGCGGCATCATTCGGCGCGATACGTATATTGTGAATAAATCGGCAAAAGACATATTTAAGATATCGTTCGCAACCTTAAATTCGCGAATACTCGGCCTTGTGCGCGACTCCGCCACCATGGCGTATCTCGGCATTGGCGCAGTCAGTTCCGCATACACTTTCGCATTCACTTTTCCCAACCTGTTCAGAAGGCTGCTTGGAGAGGGCGCCTTAACCTCGGCAATGATACCCGTTTTTTCTCAGGCGCTAAAAGAGGGCGGGAAAGAGGCTGCTTTCGACTTCCTCAATAAAGTCTTAAGCCGCGCAGGCGCGGTTCTGGCGGCAACGGTTGCATTCTTTTGCGTTTTGTGCCTGTTGGCCGGAACATTTGCATCGGGGCAAGAGCGGTTCATACTCGGGGCGCAGTTCTCCGTTTTGATGATGCCGTATATGCTGCTGATATGCCTGGCGGCAATATTTTCGGCGGGATTGAACGTGCTTGGATCTTTCGGGGTTCCGTCTGTGGGGCCGGCCGCTTTAAATTTGGCAATAATAGCCTCTCTGTTCGCGGGGGTTGCGGTGTTTGGAACCGACATGGAATCGCTTGCGTGGTGCATGTGCGGCGGATGGCTGTTAGGCGGGTGCGCGCAACTGCTAATACCTGCGGCCTACATGCGCAAGAAAGGCTGGCGCTTCAGATTCGATTTTGGAAACTGCGGGCACCTCTCAAATTTGTATAGGCTGTTCCTTCCGGCTTGCCTGGGGGCTGCGGTAATCCAGGTGAACATACTTGTCTCAAAGCTTCTTGCCCTCTTTGTCAACGATGCGGCCCTGCCGGCGCTCTATCTATCAAGCCGGCTTGTAGAGCTTCCACTTGGAGTTTTCACTGTGGCCGTTGCCACGGTCTATTTTCCCAAGCTCTCAATGCTCAATTCTGAAAACAGGGAATGCGAATATAAGCGCAGCTACGCAAGGGGCTTTGTAATGACCATGTGCATAACTGTGCCCGCCGCCGCCGGACTTGCATTTTTGGGGCGCGACATATTGGGCGTGCTGTTTGAGTGGGGAGTTTTCGGAGGGCGCGATGTAAACCTCTGCCTGCCGGTCTTGATGGTGAGCGCGGCAGCCCTTCCCTTTTACGGAATGTCAACTTTTGCAACGCGCGGCTTCCACTCGTCAAAGAACATGAAGACCCCGCTGAAGGTTTCGTGTGTGGTAATAGTTGTCAACCTGGCTGTCTCGCTATTGCTGATGTTCAGGCTTGGGGCGGTCGGGTTGGCGGCGGCAAACACCGCGGCGGCCGCGGTACAGGCATTTTTGCTGGAATACAGGCTCAAGCGGCAATTCGGAGGCTTTGAGGTGGCGCCGGAAATTTTTAAAATTTTGGCGGCGACGGCGGTTATGGTAGCGTCTATTTTTCCGCTTCGCATGCTGCTGGGCCTGTTCTTTGAAGGCAAAATGCTTGCGCTGGCGGTGTGCGTGGCGGTAATTCCGCTGGCGGCGGCGCTTTATTTTGCGTCGCTCTACGCGTTAAAATTTAAACAGATAGGCGAGCTTGTCTCGCTTGTCGGAAGGAAAATATGACAGACAGCACCCATACCCCGCGCGACCTGTTTGGTGCGGTATTTGACGGCAAAAAAGTGGGCCGGCCGCCCTTTTGGATGATGAGGCAGGCGGGCAGATATTTGCCCGAATACAGAAAGCTCAAACAAAAATACGGTTTTTTAGAGCTGGTAAAAACGCCCGAACTTGCCGCGGAAGTGTCGCTGCAGCCTATTAGAAGGTTCGGGTTTGACTGCGCCATTGTATTTTCGGACATACTTGTTCTAAGCGAGGCCCTGGGCTTGCCCTACTCTTTTAAAGAGGCGGGCGGCATAGCCCTCCCCCGGACGGTGCGGACGCTGGCCGATGTAGACGCGCTAAACGACAACCCGGAAAATTTGAGGCAGAAGCTCTCGTACGTTGCCGAAACCCTAAAGATTCTTAGAGCCGAACTTCCCGACAGGGCGCTGATAGGCTTTTGCGGTTCCCCCTTCACCGTGGGCGCATATATGGTTGAGGGGCAAAGCGGATCAAACTTTCAAAAGTATTCGGAGATGGCGCGCGAAAACTGCGAAGTGTTTTCGGCTCTGATAAAAAAGCTTGGCAATGCGGCGCAAGAATACGTAAAGATGCAATTGGAATGCGGGGTTGACGCGGTGCAGGTATTCGACTCCCACGCAGCCCTTGCCCCGGAGGGAAAATATTTTGAACTTTCCGGCCGCGAATGCGCAAAAATATTGGAGCTTCCGCGCCGGAACGGAGGGCGTGCGCGCTCCATACTGTTTGCGAACGGAATGGGGGGTAGATTTTCCGAATTGCTCCAAACAAAGGCGGACGCATACTCGATAAGCTCCGAAGTTTCATTGGGGGCGGTTGTGTCGGAATACGGTGGGGAATTTTGCCTTCAGGGCAATTTGGACGCGGCGCTCTTGTCGGAAGCGACGGCGGGCGAAGTCCGCAAAGCCGCAAAAAAAATAATTTCCGAAATGCTGCCGCACGGCAGGCACATATTCAACCTTGGGCACGGCATAAGGCCCGATGCAAAAATAGAAAACGTGGAGGCCCTTTGCGGGGCCGTTATGGAGTTTAAGTAATATGGAAGATCTGCGCAAACTCATAGCAAAATACCAGACGAACGGGCCTCGCTACACGTCGTACCCGACCGCCCTGCACTTCAGGGAAGACTGCGACAGGCAAAATTTGGTCCGCCTGGCGCTGTCGTCGGCGGCAGCCTCGCTCTACATCCACATACCTTTTTGCAGGACTCTCTGCACATTTTGCGGGTGCAGCTCAAGCGTATGCGTCAATTCAGAAGAAATAGACGCGTACATATCCCTATTGGAGAAAGAGCTTGAATTGTGGCGCCTTGCAGGAATGCCGAGGCGCACGCTAAGGCAAATACACTTCGGGGGGGGAACCCCGAATATGCTTTCTCCGGAGCAAATTTTGAAAATAAACTCCGTAATAGAGAAGTACTTTTCAAAAGACGCCCAGGATTGCGAATTCTCGGTTGAGCTGGACCCGCGCACCCTGACAAAACAAAAAGTTCAGGCTTTTGCGTCTATCGGCGTAAACCGCGCCTCAATCGGCGTCCAGGACACAAACGCCGACGTCCAAAAGGCCATAAACAGGATTCAGCCGCAAAGCTTGAATCTTGAAGCCGCAGACTGGCTGCGCTCCAGCGGAATAGACAAAATAAACATAGATCTCGTCTACGGGCTTCCGTGCCAAACTTTGGGCTCGTTCGCCAAGTGCGTCTCCGACGCCCTGGATTTGCAGCCAACGCGCATAGCGCTGTTTGGGTACGCGCACGTGCCGTGGGTAAAAGCCGCCCAAAAGGCGCTTGAAAAATATCCGATGCCCTCGGCCGAAGAGAAGGTTGATATTTTCTTGGAGGCGAAAGAGTCGTTTGAAAAGGCCGGGTTTGAATATATAGGCTTGGACCATTTTGCGCTTGGGGAAGACCCCCTGATAAAAGCCAGAGAAAACGGGACTTTGCACCGCAACTTTCAGGGATATACCACGCACGCGGGCCTTGACTGTTTTGCTGCGGGGTTGACGTCGATATCAGAAACAAAGACCTCCTACAGGCAAAATTCCAAACTTATCAGCGACTACGCCCGTTCGCTTGCTAATGGTGAGCTTCCCATTTCCAAGGGCATAACGCTCGATTCCGAAGACATATTAAGGCGCGGAATAATCATGGACGTGATGTGCCTGCTAAAGGTGTGCTTCGACCGCTACGGAGTCGACTTCAAAAGCAAATTTGCACCGGCTTTTCCCAAGCTTAAAGAGATGGAGGCAGACGGCCTTTTAAAGCTTTACGACGACCGCTTTGAGGTGACAAAAACCGGACGCGTATTTGTCAGAAACATAGCAATGCTTTTCGACGGCAGGCTTGGCTCCGAGAAATCGCGCTATTCAAAGACGCTTTAGAGGAGGGTGGGCGCACAGCTTTTATGAAACTATTTCTGATGCGGCATGCAAAGGCTAAAGACACTTTTCCGGACTATTCAAGGCGGCTGTCGGAATGCGGCGCAGATTCGGTAAAGCGGCTCTGCAAAAGCGTGAATGCCGACATGTTTAAAAATGTCGGGGAGGTTTGGCACAGCTCTTACGAGCGTGCGGCTGAAACGGCAAAAATATTTGTAAAGGCAAGCGGCATAAAGGCCAAACTTGTGGAAGTTGACGGAGCCTACCCCGACAGCGACCCTCAGGCCATGCTTGAAAGAATACTCTCCTTTAGGGATTCCGGCAAAGACATAATGCTTGTCACGCACAACCCGTTTGTTGAATCGCTTTCGGCGATGCTTGCGGGAGGCGGCGTTTATACGGTTTTCAGGACGTGCACGCTGGCTGGATACACCCTTGTTGCCGATCCAACCGATTTGGCCCCCTGCGGCTTGTGGAGCTTGGATTTCTTCGTATCAGCGCGGGATTTGGCGTAATTTGCGCATGAGGGGCATCAACTAAACGCTTGCCAAACAAAAGGCTTTTTTTTCTAATCGGCGGCAGATATGGAAATTTGGTTTCATCCGTCAAAGGAACTTGACGAAATTTTAAGGACAACCGCACGCGAAGCCGGCTTGGACGCGTCTTTCGACCCTATGGTTCGCCCGGCGGATCCGCGTTTTGGAGATTTTCAGGCCAACGGGGCGCTCGCCTACGCGAAGGCCCACGGGACAAATCCGAGGGAGCTTGGAAAGAAGATTCTCGACCAGCTGGACAGGTCCGGGCGCCTCGACCCGTCGCTGGTTGAGACGTCCATCGCCGGCGCTGGGTTTATAAATTTCAAGCTCACAAACAAATTTCTGTTTGGCTGGCTTTCAAAGTTCAAGGGCGCTCAAGATTTAAAGAACGCCGCGCGCTCATTTTTTAACGGCAAGAAGGTCATAATAGACTATCCCTCCCCCAACACGGCAAAGCAGATGCACGTGGGGCATTTGCGCCCCATGGTAATAGGCGAGGCTATAAGAAGGCTGTTGGAATTTTGCGGTGCCGACATAAAGAGCGACAACCACATAGGGGATTGGGGAACAAATTTTGGGATTTTAATATACGGGATAAAGAAGTCTGGGTACGTTCTCGACGAAAATGCGGAAAATTCTCTCGAAGAGCTTGAGCGCATGTATAAGGAGGGAAGCCGCATGGCAAAGGAGGATCCACAAGCCGCCGACGCGGCGCGGGCGGAGCTCGTAAAGCTGCAAAACGGCGATCCCGAAAACGTGGCTCTTTGGAAGAAAATCAACCTTGTGAGCACCACGGCCTTCGAGAGGATGTACAAGACCATGGGGCTGACGATCGACATGACATTGGGGGAGTCGTTCTACCGCGACAAGGTTGGAAGAATATACAAGGAATTGACCGAAGCTGGAATAGCCCAGGAGGACCAGGGCGCCCTTGTAGTTTTCTTAAAGGACCACGACCGTTTTAAGAAGCAGCCCTTTATAATACGCAAAAGCGACGGCGCCTCAAACTACGCCTCAACCGACCTTGCCACATTGCTCAACCGGGTTGAGCAGTTTGGAGCCGAAGAGATAATATACGTCACCGACGGGCGCCAGCAGGACCACTTTCAACAGCTGTTCTTGACTGCAAAAAAGTGGTTTGATGCCAAGGGCTACAAGCTTCCCGAACTGCGCCACGTGTGGTTTGGAACCATTTTGGGTGAAGACGGCAAAGCAATAAAGACCAAGAGCGGAGAGCCGGTAAGGCTCAAAAG
>CASEFZ010000109.1 GCA_949287395.1 uncultured Verrucomicrobiota bacterium | reverse complement strand
GAGTTTATAGAGCGCGTCAAGGGCGAGTGCATAGGCAGGGAGGTTATAAAGTCGGTCACGCCGGGCCAGCAGATAGTAAAGATAATAAGCGACGAGCTGGAAAAGCTCTTGGGCGGCGGGGACGCCGGGCTTTCAGCTTTGCGCCCGCTAAAGATAGTTATGGTTGGGCTGCACGGGTCGGGCAAGACGACAAGCAGTGCAAAATTGGCAAGGCTTCTCTTGAAGCGCGGATTAAAGCCAGCGCTCATAGCATGCGACATATACAGGCCCGCGGCCATAGACCAGCTTGAAACTCTCGGTGCGCAGATTGGCGTTGCGGTCTATTCGGACAGAAATGAGAAAAATGTTGCCCGCCTTGCGGAGAGACTTGGAGAGAAGGCGCTCTCGGAGGGCGCAAACGCCGTAATCTACGACACCGCGGGAAGGCTTCAGATAGACGAGGCTCTCATTGAGGAGATAAAGGCGCTTTGCGCGTCGGTGCGCCCGGCCGAGACGCTCTTGGTTGCGGACGCAGCCCTCGGTCAAGAGGCCGTAAATGTGGCAAAGTCTTTTAACGAGGCCGTTGGCTTAAGCGGCGTGATACTTACAAAGCTTGACGGCGACGCGCGCGGCGGGGCGGCGCTTTCGATAAAGTCGGTTGCGAATGTGGCGATAAAGTTTGCGGGGGTGGGCGAAAAGGTTGACGAGTTCGACGTTTTCCATCCCGACAGAATGGCGCAGCGCATTTTGGGAATGGGGGATGTTGTCAGCCTTGTGGAGCGCGCGCAGGAGACTATCGACATACAGGAGGCGGAGAAAATGTCGGAAAAGCTCCGCAAGGCGGAGTTTGACCTGGAAGACTTTCTTTCCCAAATGCGGCAGATAAAAAAGCTGGGCTCGATGAGCTCTATAATAAAAATGCTTCCGGGGCTTGGAGGAATAACGGTAGGAGAGCGCGAGGAAAAGAAAATGCGCCGCACAGAGGCAATAATTTTGTCCATGACCCCCCAAGAGCGCCGCAATCCCGGCATTTTGAATGCGCGCAGGAGGCTGCGCATATCGAAGGGCAGCGGCACGGAAGTGAGGGAGATAAACGCCCTTCTAAAGCAGTTTGAACAGATGCGGAAAATGATGAAAATGATGCGAGGGGAACGCGGAAAGAAAATGGCCAAGCAGCTTGCGCGCAGATTGGGATAAATTTTTTTGCACATTTTCGTTCGGGAATTGTCAAAACTACGGACTTATGAAGGGCCGTTGAGATGTTGAATTTTAGGGAATTTTCGCTGGGGGATAAGCCCCTGTTTGAGGAGCTTTGCCGCAAATATCCATCCCCGGGGTGCGAGAGGTGTTTTGCGGTGGCGTACGTGTGGAGAATATTCTTCGATTACCGCGTGGCCGATTGGAATGGAAGACTGGTCATTTTTGAAAAGTCGAACGGGTGGCTGATGTACCCGTTGGGGGAGGCAACCCCGCCTGAGGATTTGTTCAGGCTGGTTTGCGAGGTCGAGGCGTGCGGCTTTAAGGTTTCCAGCGTTTACGATATTCCTCCAGGCTATTTTGATGCCTATCCCAACGCGAAAGATTTTTTTGAACTCAAGCTTGAAGAAAAATACTTCGACTACCTATACAACGCAGCGGATATTTTTGAATTGAAGGGGCCGCTTTTGAGAAAAAAGCGCAACCATATAAAGCACTTTACATCGGAGAATCCCGGCTGGACTTGCGAGGATTTGTGCGCGGGCAACACCGCCGAGGCTCGCGCGTTTATGGAGGCCATGGAGTGCGATTCCGAAACCGCCGCAATATCGTGCGCGTTCGACAACTTTGACGTTCTCGGCTGGGGCGGGGTGGCGTTGAAGAACTCTTCGGGGAAAATCGTGGCGGCGGCGCTCATTTGCAAAATTAACGACGAAGTCTTCGATGTGAGTTTTGAAAAATCCGACAAGTCATGCGAGGGCGCTGCCCAAATGATAGTTAAGCTTGAGGCGCAGTATATTCTCTCAAAAGGGGGCCGGATAATGAACAGGGAACAGGATATGGGGCTTGAAAATTTGCGTCATGCAAAGAGGTCGCTGGATCCGTTCATGTTCGAGCGCGGAATGTTGTATCCGGCCGGCGCGCGTTTTAGCGTCAGAAAAATAGATCCGAAAGACACCGATATTTTGGGGCAGGTTTTGAGTCTGTACTCATTGTCTGGCTGGTTTGACGGCGAAGACGCAGACATACCGCGCCAGGTGGAGTCGATTGTCAAAAACAGCTACTGTTTTTTTGGGGCGTTCGACGGCGTGCGGCTTGCCGGGTTTTTTAGGGCTCTGTCCGACGGCGTAAGCGACGCCTACCTATTGGACTTGTTTGTAGACCCGCAATTCAGGGGAATGGGCGCAGGAAAGAAACTATGCGCCCACATTACAAACTTTCTGTTTTCAAAAGGGGTCTCTTACATAACGTGCATATCAACTCCCGAAGGGCGTGGTGTCTATGGGCCCATGGCGAAAGTTATGGACACGTTTACGCCGTTTAAATTCTGAAAGTTTTTTTGTCACGCAAATGCGGTGGCCTTCCAACCGGCTGGGTTGTGGTGGATTTTTCTTTGCGCCACGCTTGCTGGCAGGCTTTTTTACAGGAAGGACGCATTGAGCGCAAAATTCTTCCTGCGCCAAGGGGCGTTTTATTAGCGCTTAAAAGATTCGCCATTTTACATCGGGAAAATCTCTTGCAATCAGCTCTCATGGCGGACGCCCAAGGCTTGTTCGCGAAGCCTAAAAAAAGGTTTTTTTCGCCGCGCAAATTTTGCGTTAAAAAACGCAATTCAACGGGCCAGCAAGCGGGAATTGTTTTTTTATTGGAATTTTCAAGCCCGGCAGCGCGTGGATTCTATATGCCCATTGCCGATTTCAATTCTTTTGGGGAACGGAAGAACGAAGTTCCCGCAACTATCGTGTCGGCGCCTGCCTCAATAGCCGCGCCGACATTTTCCGCGTTTATGCCGCCGTCGACCTCTATCCTGAAAGAGAGCTTCATTTCATCCCTCATAGATTTTAGAGCCGACAGGCTTTTTAGGGCTGACGCGTTGAACGCCTGCCCTCCGAAACCGGCCCTGACGCTCATTACCAACGCCAAATCTACCTTTGGCAGATACGGGGCCAAATCTCCCACCGGTGTGCCCGCGTTTAGGACTATCCCCGACTTTTTCCCCGCAAGGTGTATTTCGTCGAGAGTTTCCCAGACGGGATATTCCGGTTCCACATGAATTGAAATCAAGTCCGCGCCGGCGTCGGCAAAGGCTTTTATGTAGAGGTTTGGGTTGTCCAACATTAAGTGGACGTCGTAGAACATGTCCGGATAACGCTTCTTTAAGGCCGCCACAACACCGGGCCCAAATGACACATTCGGCACAAAATGTCCGTCCATGACGTCCACATGGACCCAAGTTAACCCCTCGGCCTTTATCAGCCTCACGGCCTCGGCCAACATGGAATGGTCGCCGCCCAAAATGGACGGCGCCAGCTTCAGAGAGTTGCTTACCATATCCCTATGACGGCGTCTTTTATCTTCCCGCCAAGCTCCCGCATCAGTACGGGCATGTTTTGGTATTCGTCGAAAATTAAGGCTCCGCTTCCATTTAGATAAACGTAAGTTTTCGCCTTTACCTTTCTATCCTTAAATATGACGTCTCCGTTGGATTTTGTCAGAGTGCATTTTGCCGTGGCCATTATCATGTAAGAGGCCGCAAGCGCCGTATCGTGCGCCTGTGTGGCGATGGGGGTTCTGGTGTAGTCGACAATTTCCGTAGTTAAAGTGGCCTGGGCGTCGTCGGGTCCGGCGAGAGTTATGTCCGGCGCTTGCAAAAGGCTCTGGCTTATCGCGTTCGACAGCAGTGCCGCCGCCTGCGGCGCATAGGAGTAATTCTTTACCGGCTGCACATAGACTGAATTAAACGGAAGTTCCGTTGGGGTCCCCGCAAGCTTGTAGCTGAAGCATCCGCCAAGCAGAAACGCGCCAAACGCGCAAAAAATTCCCAAAAAAATCCTTTTCATAAAACCTCCGCTATAGCTTTCATTCTTTTGAGCCGCCGCCGTCGGCAGCCGCGGCCTTCTCAGCCTTTTGTGCGGCCTCCTTCTCGGCAACAGCCTTCTGCATGGCCTCAGGAACCGAAGTGTTTGGAACCGGCTGAACCGTCGAAGATTCGCCCTGCATGAGGAAATCGTCGAGGCTCTCGCCAAAAAGCGGCGCAAAATACTGCGTGGAAACTGGCTGGCCCGACGGCGTGACAGTCTCCTCCACAACAGCTCCGGGCGTTGCCAAGAAATCGTCGAGGCTCATAATGGCAAAATTTTCATTATTTATCTCCTCAACCCTGGATTCATCCTCAAACTGGTCAACGGTGGGTTTTTGATACCTGCCCCAGAACCAGTCGTACGGAGTCATGGGGGCGGGTATGCCTTTCTCTATTTTGGCAAGCTGCGCTTTAGCTTCTTCGGCAGCCTTGCTGTTCGGGGCTATGGTTATAGTCTCGTTGTAGAAAATCGACGCGGCAAGGGAATTGTTGCGGTAGTAATAAAAGAAGTCTCCCATCAAAAGCCTGCTTCGTGCAAGAGTGTCCTCCATTTCCTCAAGGCCTTCTTCGGCATTTGCGACCTCTGCCTCCTGCGGAAATAAAATCAGGTAGTCGTGAAAGAAACTTATGGCGTTTCTTGTGGGTGTTTGGTCGTATTCCGGACCCTCTACAAGCTTGCGGTAAACTTTCGCCATCTGAAGGTAGGCGTCGGAGGTGAAGAGGCTTTTGGGATAAGTGTTTATCAGACGGTCAAGGGCGTCAAAGGCCGTTTCGTAGGTGCCCTCCTGTTCTGCCACAAGGGCAACATTCATGAGGGCTATGGGCGCATAGTCGCTGTAGGGCGCATTTTTTACAACGGCCTCGTAAATTTTTATTGCGTCATTGTAATTTGTAAACCACGGGAACCACCCCCAAAGGTACGGAGTTGCCCCGCCTTGTATAACCGACGCAAGCTCGTATTCGGCGCCCACAACCATGTTGAAGTTTGGGTAGTCGGGGTAGTTCTTAACTATTTCCTCGAAGGCGTTGAAGGCATTTTCAAATTGTCCGCGCGCCTGGTAAACCTTGGCCATCTGATAGTAGGCTTCGGGCGCAAATATCGAGGTTGGATAGTCGCGCACAACAGTCTGGTAGTAGCCAAGCGCAAGCCAATAGTCGCCCTCGTCAAAGGCCTTCTTGCCCTCGTTCATGGCCTCAAGCGCATTTTGAACGTTGACATTTTCCCCAACTACGTTGGCGATGATGCCGCCCTGTATGGTCCACCCCTTGCCTTCCTCCCAAACGAGGGCCGCGCGCGCAAGAACGCACGCACACAAAAGCGCGCCGCATACGCACACTCTCAAAAATTCTCCCATTTTCATTTTCCGCGCAATTCCAAGATAATTTGCGCAAAATAGCAACAGAAAACGCATTTGCATTAAACGCGCGCAAATCTTTTTGCCGCGCAGGCTCATTTCAGCCTGGAACGGTAGGTCTTGGGCGTTATGCCAAGCTTTGCCGTCTTATAGTTGAATATTCTTCTGGAAACCGAAAGCGAACGCGCAGCCGCGGCGGCGTTCCCGCCGTTTGCAACAAGAGCCTCCACAATCAGGTCTCGCTCGAATTCCCCAACCATCTTTTGAAAGTCTATGGAGCCTTCGTCCCGAAATTTTGAGGTATTGGTTGACTGCGGGGTTTGAAGCGAAGGCGGAAGGTCGCTTTCGCATATAACGGGCCCTGCTGATATTATCACGGCCCTTTCTATGCAATTTTCAAGCTCCCTAACATTGCTTGGCCAGTGGTAGGCGCAGAGCATTCCCATTGCACCATCGGATATGTCGGTAACCTTTTTCTGCCTCAGCGACGCGTGCTTGCGCATAAAATATTTAGCCAGCGCCGGAATGTCGCGGCGGCGCTTTCTCAGGGGGGGGATAAATATGGTTGAGCCGGCAAAAAAATAGTAGAAATCCTGGCGCACTATGCCGTCTCCGACGCGCGCTTCAAGGTCTCCGGCGGTCGAGGCTATTATGCGCGCCTTGCTCTGTATTTCCGTATCGGAACCAACCTTCTTGAAGGTTGCGTATTTCATGAATTTCAGCAGCTTTAGCTGGAGCGGCTTGCCTATCAAGCCCATTGCGTCGAGGTATACAATGCCGTCTCCGACCCTCTCGAGCGCCCCTGCCGACGACTCGTATCCGTCGGTTCCAAAAAGTTTGGCGTCTATGACGGAATCGCTGAGGGTAGAGCAGTCAAGCGTTTCCACGCGCTTGTCCCTCCAGATGGGCGAAGATGCTATCACCCTCATGGCAAAATCTTTCCCGGCCCCGTATTCTCCGCGTATTAGTATGTGTGAGGTGCTCTCCCCGGCGCGCTGTAGCTGCTCGTAGGTCTTTATAATGGACGCGCTTGTGCCTATCGGGCTTTTTGGATGCAACTGCGTCTGAAGTTTCTGCCTCAGCCTCTGGTTCTGCTTTGAGAGTTTCTCGTTTTCCCTGCGCTGGGCCAATATTACGCCCACGGCTTCGGCAATCAGATTGGCCACCGTTTCCAGCAGCTTTACGTCGGTTTGCAGCGTCTGTTCGGTTGGGTCGAACCTGTCTATGCTGAGGGTGCCTATAAGGTTGCCCTCCCTCTTTATGGGCACGCAAAGAAAGGCCGTGCGGGAATTTATCTGCCGGCTTTGCGTCCTGTTTAAAAAATCCGCCGATTTGCTTATGTCGGGAACAATTATAGACTTGCCCGTTTCGGCAACTCTGCCTGTGACGCCCTCTCCCATTCGGTAAAAGCCGCGCCTCATTTCCTCGTCCGATAGGCCGTGCGAGGCAGTTATTACAAGGGCGTCGCCGTTTCTAAGCGTCACGGTTGCCCTTGAAAGCCCCATTTGCGTGCACAATATGTCTAAAACTTCCCTCAAAAGCTCGTGCACATCGGGCACTGTCACCAAAATTCTGCTTATCTTGTGCAGAACCGACAAAACAAGTTTCCTGTCGGTTGGAATTCCGCAATAAGGCGGAGTTTTGTCGGCGGATGCCGCCCTTTTTAAGGCTTTTCCCGCGCCCTTAGACTTGCGGGCCTTTTTTAGCGCAGAAGCTCCGTGGGGCAGTTCCGCGCCCGCGTCCTTGAGCGGTTTTTTCGTCGGTTTTTCTTTTGTGCGCATCTGAAATTTCTGCCGGATTAAAGCATTTTTTGAATTTTTGCGCCACACAAATTTTACTCCCTGTCTCTTCCCTTTTAATCTTTCTGTATCCGGGCGGAAATGCTAAATTGCCTTGTTCTTACATCCGGCTAAAACACAACTTTTCCCGGCGCGTAGTAATTCGTGTTGCAGCGACTTTCAAATGCGGTGTAAGGCAAGTCTTGCAATGTCTCTTTGAAAGGGACTAATGGCAAAAAATTTTTTATTTCTTTGCCGCGCTTCCCGTTGAATGCCTTGCAGAAAAAAACTTTGATCTTTTTCCGCGTGGATTTTTTACGGTTTAAGCGCTGAAAAATTTTTAATTTCGGTTGTAGGGCAGCCGCAAAGCTAAAAACTTGCATTTTTTTTGCGCATATTAAGAATCCGCCCCGATGAAGAATGATGCCGACGCCTCGCTGAGGCAGACACACATAATAGCCTGCATTTGGGATTTTGACAAGACCCTTATTAAGGGCTACATGCAGACGCCAATATTTAAAGAGTACAACATAGACGAAAAACTCTTTTGGCGCGAAGTAAACTTGCTTCCCGAATTCTACAAGAGCAGGGGAATACGCGTTTCTCCCGAAACCGTCTATTTAAACCATCTTTTAAGTTTTGTAAAGAGCGGCTATATGAACGGGCTTAGCAACGCCAAGCTCAGGGAGCTTGGCGGGCGATTGGAGTTCTGCGACGGCATACCCGATCTTTTTGCGGACTTGCGCTCTGTTGTCAGGGCTCCCGCCTACTCAAAGCTGGACATACGCCTTGAGCACTACATAGTCAGCACAGGCCTCGCCGAAATGATACGCGGCAGCGCCGTGGCCAAGTATGTCGACGGAATTTTTGGCTGCGAATTCATAGAGGAGCCCTTGCCCCCGTATTTTTCCCGACAGCCCGAGTTTGATTTGTCAACTTTGTCCGCGCAGATAAACCAGATAGGCGTCATGGTGGACAACACAATCAAGACTCGCTTTATCTTTGAGATAAACAAGGGCACCAATAAGAATCCGGCCATAGATGTCAACGCGCGGATTTTAGAGGCTGACCGCCGCGTTCCCATAAAGAACATGATTTACATAGCGGACGGGCCAAGCGACGTGCCGGTATTTTCCGTTGTCAGAAATGGGGGCGGCAAGGCCTTCGCAGTTTATACCCCGGATAGGCGTTCGGAGTTCGAACAAAACGACATGCTTCTTGAAAACGGGCGCATAGACGCATACGGGCCGAATGTTTACACTCCGGAGAGTTCCACCGTAATGTGGCTGAAAATGCACATACAGCGCATTTGCGACAGGATTGTAAAGGAGGTCTCCCAGACAATAGAGGAGCGCACGGGAAGGGCTCCAAGGCACCTTCACAATCCTGCAACGCCGCCCAAAAAAAACCAGAGTCCGAAGCAGTCGGAGTTGTCGCTTTTTAAGGGGGCGCAGCGCGGGGGCGATTAGAAAATCTGCATTGCCATTTTGTTGCGCCGCGCCGGCTTCAGGAACGAATGGGACTTGCTGCTGCATGGCGTTTTTCCCGTTAGCGGGCGCGTTTGGGCGGATAAAATTTTTCGGGAACGCCCTTGGGCGCGCCGGAAGTCGTTCCTATAAGTTTGTTTCTTTTTCAGGAATGGCCGGGGGCAAACTGCCATTGGAAACAGACATTGAAATTTTTTATAAATTTCCGTACCTCCGCCGGACGGATAGTGCGCGGATATATATTTGCAAATTTTGCCTTGAGCCCGGCAAAAGAGCAGTGGCTTACGCAATGCCAAGTTCCCTGGCTGCGGCTCCCGCTTCCTCGGGAAGGCGCTTATTGGTGCACTTTACTATTGAGGCGGTCGGAAGCGCCGAGGCAAACTTTAGCCCGTAGTGTTTGTTTGCCATTCGGGAATCTAATACCACGATTATTCCCTTGTCGGTCTTGGCGCGTATCAGCCTGCCAACGCCCTGCCTAAATTTTATTACGGCGTTTGGCAAGGATATGCTTAAAAACGGATTTTCACCCAAGGCTTCCGCACGCTCCATTCTGGCCTCGGCCAGCGGATGCTTGAAGTTCTCGAATGGCAGGCGCGCTATTATAACTTGAGAAAGCGCCTCTCCGGGGACATCTATCCCCGTCCAAAATGTATCCGTGCCCAGCAGGACGGCGTTGCCGTCCGAGGCAAAACCCCGCACTGCGGCATTGCGCTTAACTTTTCCCTGGACGTATATGTTTCTTTCTGAAAGGCGGGCGTCGGCCTCAAGAATTTCGGCGCATTTGTTGAGTTCGTAATAGCTGGTGAAAAGCACAAGCGTCCCGCCGCGGACTTGCAGGGCCAAATTTGTTATTGTTTCGGCCATAGACTTGCAATCAAGCTTGCCGGATTCCCTGTCAGGCTCGGCCGAGGAGACATCCAAAAGCACCCTCATATTTCTCGCGTAGTCGAAGGGAGACTTGCATATAAACGTTTCGGCGCACTCCGCACCCACCTTCCGCGAGAAAGAGTCCATGGTAGCATCTATCGCCAGGGTTGCGCTGGTCATCACAACCGCCGTGGACCGCGCAAATATCTTGCGCCGCAAAATCTCCGAAACATCAATTGGAGCCGAGTTTAAACGCACCGCCGCAGATTTCCCCCCCGCGTTTTCGGCCCAGTACACACAGTCTTTGTCAGCCAGAGACGCACAGTCTTCCATGGAGTTTCTGATTCCCGCAACCTGCCTTCTGTAATCCTTTATTTCGGCGGCCAAAGTGTCCGTCTTTGCGTTTTGGGCAAGAGAGTCCAACATGCGCACAAGTGTGTCCAGGCTTCCGCATGCGCCCATATCGGCCCAATCTGGAACGGTCAGCCTAACCGTTTCCCGCTGGCCGAGAACTTCCGTTTTTATTGCGGAAAAAAATTCGCAAACGGCATCTATTGCCTGGCAGACTATCTGCTTGTCGCAAAATTCCGCCATGCCGTTTCTGACTATTAACCCCTTCTTTTTGGAAGGATCGTAAATTCTCTTCAACAGGCGCGACACCCCCGAACTGCTCAACGATATCCCGAAACAGTCTGCCGCCGAATCCGGCGCCAGGTGGGCCTCGTCAACCACAAGCATGTCGCCGGCAAAAAGTATCCCGCGCGTGTCTTCGTCCGCCGACATTCCGGCCGCAAGCATTGAAAAAAGAAGCTTGTGGTTTAGCACAACAACATCTGCCTCGCCCACTAATCTTCTCGCCTTTTGGTAGAAGCAGGTTCCGTCGGAACAGTTGCGCGGCGCACACGACGACGAGTCCGCATTCACCCAGTTCCACACCTCCGGATCCGGCGGCGGCGACATTTCTTCCACAAAACCCGTATCCGTTGAAACGCTCCAGTCCGCTATGCGCTCAAGCTCTTTGCTCTCCCGCGTGTCGAACAATTCGCGGCGTTCCGCAAGTGCCCTCTTCAGCCTGTGCGTGCAAAGGTAGTTTGCCCTCCCCATCAGGAGCGCCGCCTTGAAATCCTTGCAATCGGACAACTCCCCGCACGCCTCAAACATGGCGCGTATGCGCGGAATGTCCTTCTCTATTATCTGCTGCTGGAGCGCTATGGTGTGGGTTGCGACAACAAGCTGCCTGCGAAAGCGCACGGCGGCTATTATTCCGGGAACAAGATAGGCCATGCTTTTGCCGACCCCCGTTCCGGCCTCGCACAAAAGGGCGGTGTCTGCGGCAAAAGCCTGCGCGCAGTTGAGCGCCATGCGCTCCTGCTCTGGCCTATGCTCGAAATTCGGCAAAACGCGCGCGTATCCGTCCGCGCCAAACACCCGCTCGCTGAGAGCAGGCAGCCCCAGCCTGCCTTCGTCAAATTCCCCCACGCCTCTCAGACGCTCTTTTTAAAGTTGCGCATGTGTTTCCATGCCCTCAACAAACCGGAAACGCTGCCGAATATATCGCATACGGCGCTGGCCTCGTACCCGCTGTGCAACATGCAGTCTTTGCATTCCGGGCGCGTCCCTTTGGGGCCAAGGCTGTATTTGTCTATGCAGTCCATAAGTTCTGCAAAAGTTTCGCAGTAGCCGTCGTTTATTAGATAGCAGGGCTTCTGCCAGCCCAAAATGGAATAGGTTGGGTTGCCCCACGGAGTGCAGTCGTACTCCTGCTCTCCCTTCAGAAAGGCGAGAAAACTCGGCGAATGGTTGAACACCCACTTCGGATTGGGATTGCCAAGTATGCGCCTGAACAATTCAACCGTTTTTTTGCGCTCCAAGAAAATGTCCTGGTTGGGGGCCTTGTCGTACGGGAAGCCGGGCGAAAGCATCATTCCCTCTACGCCAAGCTCAGTCATGTCGTCGAAAAACTTGCGTATTTCGTCGGGGTCGGCGTTGTTGAAGACAGTCGTGTTGGTGGTGACCCTAAAGCCGCGCTTGAGGGCCTCTTTTATCCCTCTGACGGCGGTATCGTATGCGCCCTCGCGGTTGACGCTTTTGTCGTGCATGCGGCGCGTGCCGTCAAGGTGGATTCCAAGCGAAAGATATTTGCTTGGCTCAAATTTGTCTATCTTAGCCAAGAGTATCTGCGCGTTTGTGCACATGTACACGTACTTTTTGCGCTCTATGAACCCTTTTACCATTTCCGGCATTTCGGGGTGGAGCAGGGGTTCTCCGCCGGCTATGCTGACAACGGGCGCCCCGCATTCCTCTATGGCGGCCCATGCCTTTTCTTTGGGCATGCGCATGTCGAGTATATGCTTGGGGTACTGTATCTTCCCGCAGCCCGAACACGCCAAATTGCATTGGAAAAGCGGCTCAAGCATCATCACGAGAGGGTATCTTTTCTTGCCCTTTATCGAGTTGGAAAGGGCGTATTTTGCCACTGTTAAAGCCTGTGAAATGGGAACTGCCATAATATTTAGTGTGCTATGTTAAATTCTGTAATATAACCACCGACAATGAACCTTGCGCATTTTTGTTCAACTCTTTTTTCCAAGTTGTGGTTTTGCACGTTTCATGGGCGGCCCGGGCGGCATTTGGGCGCTTTTGGTTTGACTCTTAGGCCTGCTGGGACAATTATTTCGGCAATTATGGACAAGCTGGAAGAAATATTTAAGATGCAGTACGAGCTCAACAAGAGGATAGGTGTAGATACCTCCAATATGGACGAGTCCGAGAAAATAAAATGGGTGCTCAACTACAGCAGGGCGCTTCAGCAGGAGAATTGCGAACTTGTGGATTCTGTTCCGTGGAAATGGTGGGCAAAATACCAGACTTTCGATGTCCAAAATGCGAGGGTTGAGGTTGTGGACATGCTTCACTTTTTGGTGTCGGTTGCACAAGTTTTGGGCATGAGCGCGGACGACTTTTACCAGGCGTACGCGAAAAAGAACCACATAAACCACGACAGGCAGGATTCGGGATACCAGACGAAGGACGAGTCTGATTGCAGGTCGATTTAACTTTCGCAAATTGCGCGGCGGGTTGGCTTTTCTCTGCGCGGAGCGTTGGATGCCGGGTTGTTTGCGGGGTGTGCGGCGGCGGTTTTGCCCGTGTTTTTAGAGAGGGAAGAAATGCTGAAGACTGCGAGGTCTAAAATTGTCTTTTTGATGGTCGTGCAGCTTGCGGTGCTGTGTGCGGTTGCGGCGTCGTTTTCCCTTGCATCCTATGAGAGGAACAAGCGCCAGCAGATACGCTCGTGCAATTTGGAGGTGTCGTTTTTTAGCGAGAGGCTGAACAAATCCATAAAGCGCCTGCAGGAGAACGCCAGAAACTTGGCGCTTTCGGGGGAGATTTTTTACGCGGCCGTTACCGGGGGAGTTCGGGATCTATCCGTGGCCGACCTTGCCGTGCGAAGAAATTTTGAGAATAACCCCATATCCGTGGGCGGCGGCATTTGGTTTGAGCCTTACAAGATTGAGAAGTCGAAAAAGCGTTTTTGTCGCTACGCCTACAAAGATTCCGGCGCGGTTGTGATAGACGAGGATTTCGAGTCCGACAGGTACGACTACCTGACCCAGAGGTGGTATCTTACCGTAAAGGAGGCGTCCATTAAGAGGCGTGGTGCCTATTGGACCGCGCCGTATTTTGACGAGTCCGGTTCACATGCCTTGATGGTCACTGTCGGGGCGGGCATATACGACGCCGGGGGCGCGTTTGTGGGAATGTCGACGGTAGACTGGGAGCTGGACTCCATTTCCCAGGAGTTGGCTTCACTTCTTCCAACCGAGGGCAGTTGCGTCCTGTTTGCCGACGCGCGGAACGATTTTATAATGCTTTTCAGGGACGGCAAGGTGAATGCGCCGCTTGTGGGAAGCCCGCTTAGTAATATTTCCTGGTATTCGGACTCACTGAAATCGGGCACGGAGATCGAGTGCGAGGGAAAAATGTATTTTTCGTTTAAAAAAGAGCTCGATAACGGAATGATTTTGATAATGAACGTTCCGACATCCGAACTTTTGGGGAGTGTTGTCAGAATTCAAGCGGCGTTGTTGATATTGCTCTTTTTGGTGTGTGCCGCAATAACCTTCCTGGTTTATAAATCGCTTTCGAAATACATAAACAAGCCCATAGCGCTTTTATTGGAGAAGACTGCGCAGATAGGCGATGGAAATTTGGACGTGAAGATAGCGATTCCCGAGCCGGCGGAATTTGCCGTCTTGGGGGATTCGTTCAACAAGATGACGGAAGACATCAAGGGGCATGTTAAGAGGATAATGGAGATTTCAGCGGAGCGCCAGAGAATGGAGTCCGAGCTTGAGATAGCAAAATCCATACAGCAGTCAACACTGCCCAAGAGGTTCTCCCCCGAAGAGCGGCGCAAGGAGTTTGAAATTTACGCGAATATGGCGGCCGCGCGCGAGGTTGGCGGAGACTTTTACGATTTCTTCATGCTGGACGACAACCGTCTTGTGTTCCTCATTGCCGACGTATCAGGGAAGGGCATACCGGCCGCGCTTTTCATGATGACGACCAGCACCCTCATACGGAATACCATGCGCGATTCAGCGCGCCCTGAGGAGCTTATGGCGCGCATAAACGCCCAGGTATGCAAGACGAACGATCAAGACTTTTTTGTTTCGGTATTTCTGTGCATTGTCGACCTTAGGACCGGCGCCCTATGCTGTGTGAATGCCGGGCATAACCAGCCCCTTGTCATGAGGGAGGACGGGGAGTGGAAATATATGGAGTGCCGTCCGAGCCTTGTGGTGGGGGCGTTGGAAGGGACGGCCTATTCGTCTTTTGAAACATCGCTTTCGCCGGGGGAGAGAATATTCCTCTACACTGACGGCGTGACCGAGGCCATGAACGCGGCCGGGGACTTATTCGGCGAACAGCGGCTCAAGAGCTGCCTTGATAAACTGAGCGTGGCAGGCTGCCCGTCAAGCGAGATTTTGTCAAAGGTAAGGGAGGACGTATCCGCCCATGCCGCCGGAGAGCCGCAGTCGGACGACATAACCATGGTGGTGTTTGAGTATGTCGGCGCGGGCTCTGAAAGTGGAGTGGGAGAATCCTGAAAGGGGGTTGCAGTTTTGTGAAATTCAAGAATACATACAGGGTCAGGAGTTCCGAAATTACCCCCGACTACGAGATGAGGGAATATTACGTTGGAATGTATTTCCAAGAGTGCTTTGCCGAATATGCCGTGGCGCACAAGTGCGCCGCGCCCGATCTGGCAAAACTGGGGTTGACGTGGATAACTATGGGAGGGGCTGTGAAGTTTTTTCCTCCAATGCCGGTCTGGAGGGATCCGGTAGAGGTGTCCGCCTGGGTTTGCGAAATAGGCGGCGTGAAGATAAGGACGAATTTTGAGGCCGCCTGCGGCGGAAGAAAGATAGCCTGCGGCAGCACTGTCAATTTTATTGCCGACCTTCAAACGCACAAGCCGCAGAAGGCATCATCGGTGGCAGGCATGCTTGAAGTCTGCAAGGACAGCGTGGACATACCGGATCACGCGTTTGATAAAATTGAGATGTTTGACAACGGCTGTTGCGCGTCGGAGGGCATGAACATGATTGTCCAGACGGTGCGCTTCGACGAGTTGGATTTCAATATGCACTTAAACAATGTCCGCTACATTCCGCGCGCCCTTGAGGCCATAGACAAAGACTACAGGATTTGCCACATGTTGAAGTCTTACAGGATAAGGTTTGAGCACGAGGCTTTTTACGGGGATGAAATAGAGAGCATTCTCACGCGGCGCGGCGACGCGTTTACACATCTGTTGCGCCGCCGAAGGGACGGCGCAGTTTTGTGCGCGATGGAAACTTTGTGGCAGGAGAGGCCTTAAACACATGCGCCCAGATTCTGAAAGTTCCGATTTTAAAGCGCCGGGCTTGGAGGCTCCAGGGGGAGCTGACAAGATTTTATTGCATTGCTGTTGCGCTCCGTGCGCGTGCGCCATAATAGAGGCTCTTTTGGCGAGCGGAATAAAGCCGGCGCTATTTTATTACAATCCTAACATATATCCTTTGGTCGAATACGAGCGCCGCAGGGACGAGTGCGCCAGGCATGCGCAATCTTTGGGGTTGGAACAGTTTTACGCAGATGCCGAGTGGGAGCACGGCGCCTGGTTGGGGCAAGTCCGCGGCTTGGAGGCCGAGCCGGAACGCGGAGCAAGGTGTCTGGCGTGCTTTAAGATGAGGCTTGCGGAGACTGCCAGGCAGGCGGTTGCAAGGGGGTTCGGGGTGTTTGCCACAACCCTGACGTCTTCGCGCTGGAAAGACTCAAAACAAATTGCCCTGGCCGGGGGATTTGCGCAGGCGCTTTATCCCGGTGCGCTTTTTTGGGATGTCTGCTGGAGAAAAGGTGGCCTTCAGCAAAGAAGAGACTTGCTTGTCAAAAAATTTGGCTTTTATCTACAGCAGTATTGCGGGTGCGAATTTTCATTTAACAAAAATAAGGAGGGACATAACGATGCTTAAAAGGTTTGCAAGTTTGCTGTTTTGCTGCGCGGTTTTTGCGGCCGGCGCGCATGCCGAGGACGAAACATACAAGAAATATCAACCCGAGGATCCAAGGCCCCAGCCGCAGGAGGGTATAGATTGGTCTCGCTTTTCCATGTACGATGCTCGGCAGGAGGGGCGTCCAAAAGTCCTTATGATAGGTGACTCCATATGCAACGCAAACCATCGCAGCGTAAAGGAGATTTTAAACGGGAAATACGACATATCCTTTTGGGCAAGCTCCATGGACGCAACCGATCCAGACTTTATATACGCCCTAAATCTGGTGCTTGAACAGGCGCCTTACGATATTATCACCTACAACAACGGACTGCACGGCCACAAGCCTCTTGCGCAGCGCGTTAAGGCGATAGAGAATTCCATCAAGTTTATACTTGAGAAAATGCCCAATTCAAAGCTCATAATAGTTGGGACAACTCCCATAAAGGACCAGGCCGAGCAGACCGACAGAACTCTTCCGGATCTTGCAAAGAAGTTCAATTTACCCTTTGTGGACTTGAACGCGATAATGGCTCCGCTGGATAGGGATAAGTATTGGAGCGACAGGTATCACTTTAAAAAGCCCGCCGTCGACATGCAGGGCAAGGCCATAGCGCAGGAGATCGAGCGCGCGGGAGAGGGGCTTAATTCGTCTAACCTGAACAAAAAGGTTTTCAAGCCCGCACCCGTTGTAAAGGAGAACGTTGTGCATAGCAATATAGTTGGGCTGAACACGAAGAGCAAAGTCGGCAAGAGGGTGTTCATGACGGGCTCTTATGCGCACGGAGCGGCATGGGCGCTGCGCGAGAAGCTTGGCAAGCAGGTAAATCTTTCTGCGTGGGAAACAACCAAGTGCATAACTGACCCGGATTTTGCCCGCATGTTCAAATATGCAATGACTCTCCTTCCCTACGACTATGTTTTGTACATCCAGCCGGGCGATCCCCACAAGGCGGGAAAAGCATGGGAAAAGTCTTTCATACAGATGATGAATTTCCTCAAGAAAGACTATCCCGATACCGAGGTTGTTTTGTGCGCAGTGGAATCGTCCTCCAAGGAGCTTAACCAGATATCCAAATTTTTGCAAAACTACGCAAAAAGAAACAAAATGCAGTTTTTTATGATGTCGGGCGATGACAAGAAAAAACCCAACGAGTTCATATCGAAAACAATACTCAAAGCTTTGAAAATTTCCGATGGCGATGGCGGCGTTGTCCAGCAGAGTTCGGCCATGGGGCCGAGCGGCGCGGTTAAGTAGGCGGATTTAAGTTAACCTAATTTGGCGCCCCGGCTCGGGGCGCCTTTTTTATTGCTGGGCCAAGCGGCGGCGCATGCGGCAGGCGCCAAAGGGGGAAGTTACATTTTTTTATTTATTAAAATTTGCCAGCCCGTTAGTGGGGCGGATTCTTGGAGCAGTTTTTTAATTATCGGTTTTTACCGCGTGCCACCCGGCGGAAGGCGCGTTAGTTAGATTTGCCGGATACAAGGCGCGTCTCTTTAGGCCTGCGCAAGAAAGCGCTTTCCCAGTTTTTTATTTCCAAAAAATGCGCCTGCGAGGGAATTAGGCGGGAAATATCTTTTGCAGGATTGCCGTTGCAAGGCCTCAAATGGGTGCGCTATTTCCCCCACATACCATGCCTGTTTTGCCCGCGCCGGCGAAACGCCGCTTTTTAACGCTGGCCTCCTCTTGATTTTATCCGAAGCGGCCCCTTAAAGGCGAAAATTGCCGCGCGTGGAAATTAGAGAAACTCCAGCCATATATACGCCGAGCTCATCACCAGCGATATCAATACCACTATTATGCCGTATTTGAAAAATTCCAAAAACTTTATTGTGTGCCCGTGCTGGGCGGCATTTTCAGACACAATCACATTTGCAGCCGCACCTATGATAGTGAGATTTCCGCCAAGACACGCGCCCAGCGAAAGGCACCACCACAAGGGTTTTGCGTATTCGACACCGACAGTCGCCTGTATTTGCGATATCATGGGGGCCATCGTTGCGGTAAACGGTATGTTGTCTATAAATCCAGATATTATCCCCGAACCCCAGAGTATTATCATAGACGTAAGCCCCCTTGATCCTTCAGTTGCCGACACGAGGGCGTTTGCCATCATCTTTATCCCGCCCGAGGCTTCAAGGCCGCCTATTATCACAAACAGTCCTATAAAAAACAGTATGGTATTCCATTCAACTTCCCTAAATATATTGCTCGGCTTTTCAAATAGGAGGAGTACCGACGCTCCCAATATCGCAACAACGCACGTGTCAAGCCCTATTTGGTCGCGGGCTATAAAACCGACAATTACCAGCGCCAATACCGCAAGCGACCTTATCGCTTTCTTTTTCTGGATTGGAGTGTTTGCCACAAACTGGTCGAGAGTCTCTTTCGAGAGCCTTGGCGCGGCGCGCAACTGCTTGCGGAAAATAAAGATGATTGTGGATGTCACAACAAGCAATATGGCTATTACTATTCCGCTCAGCTGATTTATGAAATCAGAGAATGAGAGGTTTGCGGCGCTTCCGATGATGATGTTTGGAGGATCCCCTATGAGCGTCGCCGTGCCGCCTATGTTCGATGCAAATACTTCTAAAAGAAGGAACGGTACGGGCGACATCTTGAATTTTTCCGCTATGGAAAAAGTCATGGGAATGACCAGTATTACAGTTGTGACATTGTCGAGAAAAGCGCTCAATACCGCCGTGAAGATCCCGAGTACAAACATTGCGCGCATGGCCCCGCCGCCGGCGAGTTTCAGCATAAATGCGGCGCCGCGTTCAAACACCCCGCTCGAGGCTGTTATCGCCACTATAACCATCATGGATATCAACAAGAATATTACGTTGAAATCCACAAAATTTATAAAGTAGTCCGAATTTATCTTTCCACCCGTAAATTTCTCCTGGCTGACAAGCCCGAAAGCTATTGTTGCCACCGCGCCGATTAGCGCCACCGTAACTTTCGGCATCTTTTCCGTGGCGATGAATATATACGCCAATAGCAGTATACCTGCCGATATCCACACGTTGTATTGTTCCGCGAATGTCTGAAGATAAGTCATGAAAATTTCCCTATTGGCTTTCAGGTTCAAAGGGTGCAGAGCCGTAGGCGTGAACACCCTGAATTCCAAGTGCCTGGATGCGCACGCAACAAAAAAACCGCCCTCCGCCGCATTTTCGCACAAGGGCAATTTTTCAACGGCAACACCCACATGCCCAAAGGCACGCTGGAATCCGTGTGCTGCGCACAATGCGGTTTATTCTTTATTTGGCTTGTTTCAAGTCAAGATATAATTCTGAACAAATTTCCGCACGGCGGTTTTTCGGGGTGCAAAAAATTTTTTTATTGTAAATTGTGAGTATTAGAATATTATAGGAGATATAAATAGATATGGAGACTGAATATGAGATTTGTTAGGTTTTTAGTTGTTATTTTAGCATTTGTGTCTGCGCCTGCATGGTCGAATGCGCAGGTCTATAAGGTAGACTCCTCCGGAGCGCTTTTGCGCAGCGTTTGCTCGACTCTTGATGCGATTAAAGACGCCAAGAATAAAAAGGTGTACATAGATGCCGTCGCAATTATTGCGGCGCATAACTTTGAGATGTCCGGTGAGGATTTTTACAAGGTGTTCGACGGCAAGAGGCCCAGAGATATCCTAACTTTGGCAAAAAACCTGAATTTTATAATTTCAGGGAGAATTCGCGGAAACGACATAAACAAGAAGGCGTCGGCACAGAGGGCCCTTGCCTATTCAAAGGAGTGCTCGAAATGTTTTGAGAGCATGTTTGAGGCTCAGAGGTTGAACAAATCGCTTGAGGCGCTTTCCGCATCCGGCGCAAAACTGGTTTTTACCGACGTTAAGCCCAGCGCGGAGTTTGTGGTGAAAAACGGATTTTCCAAGCAGATAAAAAGCGTAACCATGAACTTCCGATGCGTAAACGAGGCCGACGGGAAGGTTATTGCATCCGAGGAAATGCCAGTTGGATTGGGCAGCATTTTGAAGGCCGGAGAAGAGCGCAAGGTTGGGGTTGGTTTTTCGTATGATAGCAAATTTTGCAAAATAAAGCCTTCCGATAAAGTCCGTCTGGAAATAGATGCAATGTCGGTAGTGTTTAAAAAGGGCAAGCCGATAAGGCGCCAGGAGATCCCGAATCCATTTAATTTCAGCGGGTTTGAGGGGCTTGAAATGTAGGGCTTTTCGGGCTGTCTTGGCAGATTGGCTTGCAGATATGCGGGATTTCAGCGGGGCGCCCAGTGTGGCCTGAAGTTTGTTTCAGGGGGTGTGTGTAGGCCTTTTAAGCGGGCAGATTGCCGAAGCGGGGGGGGCTCTTGCCGGTTGGTTTGCGCATATTGCAGCTCTTAAGGAGTCTTAAGGGGGAGGTGCGTCGAAAGATTGAGAAGTGCCCTTAAGTTTTAAGTGGCGCTTTCGGATAATGTGTTCGATTGAGGCGGCGGTCCTGAAAAACGTTCAAGGACTTTTTTCTAAAGGAACTGTAAAATTTTTAAGTTTGTTGCGGCGCTACTGGTTGGGTTCGGCGGAGTAAAAAAAAGTTGACAAATCTAACCCGAGGTGGGAGAGGTGTGTCCAAGTTCTTTGGGAATGTGGGCTGATAGTCAGCTCCAGAATCTTTATTCGCACACAAACGGAAGTCCCGTTAAAATCGGGCGCGGTCTCGCCGCTGTAAGTTTCCGAATTGCCCAAGCCACTGTCGAAAGATGGGAAGGCCGGCTGGTGCCGATGCGTTTGCATCGGCTGTGGAACGAGCCAGAAGACGTGTGTATGCGGATGTCCTGTCCAGTTCTCGAGCATGGAATTGCGGGCGCGCGGTTGTTTTTTTGTATGCCGTTTTCGTGGTGTGCGTTTTTATTGGCGTACATTCGGCGTGTTTTGTGTTTCCCTGTTCGTTTGCGGATGCTTCCCAATCTGCTTCGAAGAAATCAGAAAGGAAACACAATGAATATCAGAGTAGTTATGGCGGCGCTTGCGGCGTCGTGCATTATTTCCGGAACGGCGTTTGCGGACGTTTTCGGCTTCGAGGATGTGGCGGGGCCATTGCCGTCTTCGACGAAAGATTTGCAGATCGCAAATTCCATAGGCGCAGGCGCCTTTCAGACGGCGTCCGGGAGTGTCAACGCGAGCTTGGAGTATTTTTTCGACTCCACCCCCTACGACCAGGGCAATAGCGGATATTGGGCCGGAGGCGCCGTTTCTAACAGCAAGCTTTCCACCGGGACCGGCCAGAACAACGACCTGAATGTAAAGCCTGGCGGCGCCGCTTCGGGGAACAATTTTGCGGTGCTGTATTTGCCTACGTCGGCCCCCGATACTTGGGCGCCCTACCAGCTTTCAGGCGATCCAGCGTGGGGCGATGCGTATTGCTCGGGCTCTTACGGGGGCTTTCCGAACGTCACAAGTTTGCTTGTGGACACTCCTGTGGAGTTTTACAGCATAGATGTGACGCTTACCTCCTATGTTTACGAATCCCTTGTAAACGGAGATGCGGTTATAGGGAGAGTCGATCCCGACGATCCCACAAGCGACTTTAAAAACATATATAACACCAATGGGGCTTTTTATGTCTTGCGCATATACGAACTTGATTCGGCAGGTGAGTGGACCGACAATTACGAGGACGTTGTTCTTGCGCAAAACATCGACGGCGAAGTTTCCGGGCTAATAGAGAATGCCGACCAATGGCTGACTGTTGATATATCTGGCCTGAATTCAGACGGGGAGTCTGCCGGTCTGGGCTTTTCCATAATATCGAGTTTTTCCAACGACTACGGCATGACAGCGCCTGCCTACGTAGCCATAGACAACGTTGTTTTTAACGTTCCCGAGCCTTCGGAATGCGCGGTTCTTGCGGGGGCGCTCGTTCTTGCATTCGTGTATTTGAGGCGCAGGTTTGCCAGGTAATGCGCGTTCGCTTTTCAGTTTTATGCTTTTTTGCGCTTGCGGCTGTGTGCATTTCGCAGCCGCGCGCATTTGGCGGAACTTTCGCTAAAAATCTATCCTCTGCTGGTGCGGAGTTTGCCGGCGGTGAGGATATCCGTTCCGCAAGCGCCGCTGGCATCTCAGGCGCCGTCGCAGCCGCTGGAAAGCGCGAAGAAGTGGCTTCAGCGACGGGATCTGAGGTTGTTTCGGCCGGCGCGCGTGCGGTTCCCGAAGCTGCGGATAAAATGGGAAATCAAAATGCGCATAGCCTTGCAGGCAAGGAAGGTAAAACAGAAAAAAACAAGGCCGTTGGCGGTTCTCCAAATGTGGATTCGGAGCCTTTGCCGGGCGAAAATTTAGAGGAATATCCCAAGACCGGCCTTGGGGGCGGCGCCCAATGGGCTGGGAATGCTGGAGGCGGCTTTGCGGGGGGGGTTGAGGTTGAAAAACTGCAGTCCGGGAAAGAGTCTGCGAAGCCCGGCGTTTTGGACGAATTTGCGGTGACCGCATACAGGTTTGAATCGGCGCCGCTGGAATCTCCGGTAAATTCCACCTTCATAGGTGACAGGAAGATTTCTGAGAGCCCGTACTACAATGTGGCAGATGTCATATCGCGATATGGGAATGTGAATTTCCGCTCCTATACGGGCTCTAACTCGTTTGGGGAATTTTCCATGCGCGGCTTTGGCGAGAATTCGCACACCCGCGTGCTTGTAATGGTTGACGGGCAGCGGTTCAATCGCGCGGATATGGGCGGCATAAACTGGCTGCAAATACCGCTCTCCAATGTGGAAAGCGTGGAGATATTGCGCGGTTCTCAAAGCGCGTTGTACGGTTCGTCGGCAGAGAGCGGAGTTATAAAAATAACGACACTCCGCGCAAAGGAGGACGGAGTGCATGTCCAGACGCAGGGGATATACGGGCAGTACTCAACATACAATCTTGCAGCGCACGCATCCGGGCGCGACGGAAAATATTTTTTTACCACCGACGTAAACTATTTCTCAAGCGACGGCTGGAGGGAAAACTCGGCCAGCAGAGCCGCCAGCGCAAATATTTCCCTCGGGAGGGAGCTTGGCTCAAATAGCGAATTTATACTCACCGGAAACTACACCGACTCCTCTGTAAACTTTCCCGGCCCGCTCACATTGGAAGAGTACCATTCCGACCCCCGCAAGAGCGACGGCAAAGGGTCTAACATGAGGTCCAGAGACGGCGTCTACACAGCGGTATTGAAAAACAAATCTTCGATTGGAGAGGGCGAGATTGCCCTTGGGGCGAATTTCCGCGACATAGATTGGAATATGGGCGGAATAAGCCAAAACTTCCAATGGACTGGAAGTGTTATGCCGAGATACAGGTTCGATGTAGGCCAATCCGGCCATCTGTTGTTGGGTTTCGACGGAACTTACGACGACATAGACTACAAGTTGCATTTCAAAGACTCTTCCGCCCAGGCAGCGGGAGTTGGCGACAACGCGCAGTATCTAAAAGGCTTTGCAAAAGTTTGGCGCACCTCTTTGGCGCCCTATTTTGGCGGCGACTATGAAGTTAGCGACGGCCTTGTAGTAACCGCGGTGGGCCGGTATGACGCCTCGAAAATAAGCGCCCGTAACACCGACTACTTTTCGGAGTCGATATATCCAACAATTTGGGTCCCGGTTATAATAGGCGGGCAGACACACTACTTTCCGGAGAAAAACCCCAACTACCCCGCCAAGGTTAATCCGCTGACTTCCTACAACGCCTCTAAGTGCATGGACGGATTCGGTGCGAATTTCGCGGCAAATTGGAGGTTGCGTTCCGATACGTCCATATTTTTTAAATTCGACCAAATATACCACTATCCAACCACCGACGAAATTGCCTCGTACCAAAATGGCGGCCTTGTCATACCGTTTAATTTCAGCCTCAAACCTGAAACCGGGCAGAATTATGAAGTGGGAATAAAGTATATTTCCGGCGGTTGGAGCTTTGTAGGAAGCGTATTCTTGATGGATTTGAGGGACGAAATATCCTATGCCGAGGCGTTCGGCGACAACGGCGACAGCTATTGGATAAACACGAATTTGCCCCCCACCTTGCGCTACGGTACGGACATAGAGGCGCGCTACGATTCCCAATATTGGGGAGTGGGCGCAATGTTTTCAGCAGTAAAGGCCCAATTTGAGGGAGGGCGGTTCGACGGCAACAGCGTGCCGTTGGTCCCTGAATTTTACGGGAATATTTCCGCATACCTAAGGCCGCTGGAGTGGATAACCATTTCGGCGCGCCTAAATTTTATGTCGGAGCAGCGCGTGGGCAGCGATTATTCAAACCTCATAGAGAAGATTCCCGCGTACGCGCTTGCAGACTTCCAGATAAATTTCAATTTCAGCAGGTATGGTTCATTATTTCTTGCGGTGGAAAATGCGTTTGACAAGCGCTACATTTCCTGCGCGTGGGCGTCGGGATATTATCCCGGAATGGGCAGAATGATGAAAATTGGGGTAAATTTGAAATTTTAGAAAAGAGGTAGAGCATGAAGAAAATGTTTGTGGTGTGCGCGTTTGGCGCGTTGTTTGCGCGGGCGGCTATTTCGTCGGTGCTTGATCCGTTTTTGCCGAAAAATGAGCACTATGTCTTGGATTCATACGGTATAGGCTATGCGGTTTCGTTTGCGGGAAGCGTGGGCAGCGACACCTCTGCGGGCATTGCCGTAAACGGGAAAGTTTGGCAAGACGGAGGGTATGTTCAAAAATACACGTTTGCGGCATGGGCAAGCAAATGCGTCTCATACAATCCCGGTTCGGGGATAACCGGCTCAGGGACGGATCACGGCGCGAGCTGGTGGACCGATACATCCAAGGCGCTCGGACAGGCCACCGCAAGCGACACCGCAGATGTGGTGGTTCTTGGCGAGGGCGGCGATATAACGTTGGGCTTCGACTATTATATAACCGACGGTGAAGGATACGACTTCGCCATTTTTGAAAATTCTTTAAACGACACATTTTTGGAGTTTGCGTACGTCGAGGTCTCCTCCGACGGCGAACATTTTGTGCGCTTCCCAAATTTTTACACCGGCGCATCCCCCGTCGGGTCGGACATAGACGACGGCAACAACGACCCCACGAAAGCCTACAACCTTGGCTCTAAATACCGCATAGGCTTCGGTTGCGGATACGATTTAAGCGAACTTTCCGACGCCTACGAATACGCGCTTTCCCATTACAATCCTGAGACCGGGGAGGTTTCCGCATCAAGCACATTTTCGGCCGAATACATGAAGTCTTTGCTGGAAGATTTTGAGTATTTGGATTTAGACGCAGTAAGCTATGTGCGCATAGTGGATGTTGTTGGCGACGGCTCGTGCCTCGACAGCATGGGGCGCCCCATATACGACGCCTATCCGACGCAGGGCACTTCCGGTTTCGACCTGTCGGGGGTGGGGATTATAAATGCCGGCGACGCCGTGGTTCCGGAGGCTTCGTCGAGCGCGTTTGTGGCGGCTGTCGCGGCGCTTTTGTTCTGCGTCCATCGCCGCTTTAGAAAGCGTTAAAAAGTGCTTTCCATTTGTTCTCCAAATGAAAAGGATCTTTTAAGCTTTAAGAAAAAACATTCGTAAAGCCTGTTTAATAGATAGTTTTCAACCTTTAAAAAAAGTCTTCCGCAGATATTGCGGAAGACTTTTAGTTTTTTACAGATGAACCTTCATGCCCGGGAATCTATCCCGGCCGCAAAAGCCTGCTTTTAAATCTAATTGTTCTTTTCCACCATGATGGGGAATAGCGGCATATCGTCCTCCAGCCATAGGCAGACATCGTCTCCAACCCACGCGTTCCACAAGTAGCGCACGCCCTCTATCTTTGAATTGTCGTCGGTGTGTATTACAACCTTGCCTGCGTCGATTTCAGCAAAGGGCGCCTTTTTCCACTTTCCGCCAACTTTAACTTCAAAACCGCGCGGTTCCCCTTTGCATACGAGCTTGCGGCCTGCATTTTTTTCAGAGAGCGACAGCACGGCGCAGTCTCCGTCGAACTTGACGTTGTCCAGCGCAACTTCGTTGTCGTTTATTTTAGAATTGCCGTATGTGTTGCGCTGCGCGGACAGCCATAGGCGCTTGCCAACGTCGGTCTTGTTGCGCGGGTGAATATCTTTGCTCTCGCCTATGTCGAGAATGTTTACTATGTGGCAATTCGGCACGTTGCGCGCCACATTGCACTGCGCAAGGCGCGTTGCCGGCCAAGAGGTGCCAGGCTGAAAAGAGGTCAACATAACTTGGTAGAAGCCCAGGGAGTCATCGTTCCAAATCTTCCTCCAATGGGATATCATAACCTTCATCTGGTCTTCAAACGAGCTCAGGCTTTCGCCACCGCTGTCCGACTCGCCCTGGTACCAAAGTATGCCCCTGATTGTGTATCCTGCCAGCGGCGCTATGCGCGCGTTGTAGAGGCACGAGGGCGTGCTTTGCGCCGTTCTGTTCGTTATCGGGCTGGGCTTGCGCGGATGGCGGGGGTTTTTGCCTGCTGCCTTTTGCTCTTGGTATTTTTTAAGGTCTGACTCGTATTTTTCCACAGCCTTGTCGTAGTCGTATGATTTCATGGAAACTTTGAACTTCTCAAGGTCTTTCTTCAGGAACGGAACCGATTCCATTTGGTCTTCAGCTATCCATGCGCGTATGCTACTTCCGCCAAGGGAAGTGTTTATTATTCCAACCGGCACCTTCAATTCTTTCATTAGAAGTTCCGCAAAATAGAACCCAACACCGCTGTAGGCGCCCACGTTCTGGGGAGAAGTCACCCTCCAGGGGGTTGTCGACTTGTCGGCAAGAATGGTTTTTGATGCGCTCTCTATGTTCTTTTGAGGATTGGTTGTGTAGCCGACCACTTTCATCTCGCGCATCAGCGGATAATTTGCGCGCGCCTTGACGTTCGCAAAATCCGTGGTGTTTGCTACGCTCCACTCCATGTTGCTCTGGCCGCTCAGCAGCCAAACCTCGCCCACGAGGACATTGTTGAAACGCACGTCGCATTTTGGGTCTGACTCTTTGCCGTTTTCCAAGACGCGCATGGTTTGAGGGGTTGAAACGGCCCCCATTGGATCGAGAAAAACAACCCAATTCCCGTCGGAGTCCGCCGTAGCCGATTTCTTCTGACCGTTGAAGGTCACCTCTATTTTTGATTTTGCACCCGAAGTTCCCCAAATCTTGACGGGCTTTTCGCGCTGTAAAACCATGTTCGTATTGAAAAACGACGGCATCCAGATTTCCGCGTTAAGGCAGGGCGGCAACAGCGCCGCCAATGTTGCGATTATTATTTTATGTTTTATTTTCATCGTATTTGATATGTGTATTTGCGTAAATTATTTCAGGTTTGCAAACGGGAAAGCAGGCAGTCCGTCTTCGTTGAAAAGCCAGGCGTCCGCGGCTGCCGAATTTTTCCAAAGGTATCTTACCCCGTCAATTTTTTTCCCTGGAACCGCCGCGCGCAGCACCACAATATTTCCGCGAAGTTCCGCCTTTGCGGGAATCCACTCGGCGCCGGATTTAACTTCAAAACCGCGCGGAGTTCCGCGCCCGTTAAGCTTTTTGCCAAAGAGCTTAAAGTGCACATCGGCGCAATCGTCTTTGTAGACCACGTGGGAAGTCCTGGGAAAGAGGGCTCCCCTTTCGGCTTTCCAGCCGTAAACTTTTGAAAGAGCCGCGCTTGAGAGTCGCTGGCCTATCTCCAGCCTATCTTTCGCCGACGGCCCGGATGCCGCGCCGAGATCTATCGAGTTTACAATGGATACATAGGGCAGGCTTTCGGCGGATAGATATTGTCTCCACCTTATGTCGCTTAAGTCGCTTTTTGAATCCATGCTCGGCAACTGGACACATAAAAAAAACAGAGAGTCGTCTTTCATGGCTTTCTGCCAAGACTCCGTCATCACCTTGAACTGCCCCTCAAAATTTTGGGAACTTTCGCTTTCCGAGGCGTCGGACTCGCCTTGGTACCATAGAATTCCGCGCGCGAACAGCGGCCCTATTGGCGCTATGCGGCCGTTGTAAAGGCGCGCGGGAGTCTTTCCGTCCGGCCAGCACGTTTCAGGGGACGGTGCGCCCGGCGCATGCTTTTCGCTTTTGGAAACTTTTGCGTAGTTGGCTTCGGCCTTTTTGAAATCGTAGTTTTCCATATCGCGCTTCCATTCAGCGAGAACGCGCTGAAGGTATTTGTCGGATTTAAAATCGCTTTCGGCAATCCACGCGCGCATAAAACTTTCGCTTTCTGAGACGTCTATAAGACCCACCGGAACTTTGAGTTTTGCGGAAAGTTCGTTTCCAAAGGCCGCACCCACGGTGCTTATCCACTTGGCCGATTCCGCATTGAGTGCAGCCCAAGCGTTTGACGCTTTCACCGCGCTTGATGGCAAGGCGGACGCTCCGGAAAGTTTTATGTGCCTTGCCAATGGATTGCCGGAAGATGCCTCGGCCTTGTTTTTAAAGGCGTCGGCTATGGGCGCCGACATGTTTTGCTGCCCGCCTAAAATCCAGACCTCCCCCACCAGTACATTTGAAAACCTAAGCGCCGACTTTCCGTTTTCGCGCACTACAAAATCCTTAGCCGAAGAGCTTGCTTCAAGGGGGAGCAGCGTGGCCGACCAGCGTCCTTTTGCATCCGCTTTTGCCGAGGCCTTCCGCCCGGCAAACTCGACGTCCACGCTCGCCAAAGGCGCGGCTTTGCCCCATACATTTATCGGCTTTTGTCGCTGCAAAACCATATTGTCGCCGAAGATTGCCGGCATTTCAACTTTCGCCCACACTTGCGGCACAACCAGCCCCAAAAAGAGGCAGTATGCAATTTTTCTATAAGACAACATCAATAAAATTCTCCCCGTACGTTTGATGCGGCCGCCCAAAAACAGCGTTCGCGCGCGTTTGGGGAATGTATTTTTACTTATCCGTGGAGTCAAAACATTTTTTGCGTTTGCCGCTTAATATGCTTGCTTAAGGCGGACCCGTGTGCAATTAACGCAAGCATGGCGGCTTTTGGTTTGAAAACGGGGAATTCGCGTTCGGGGAAAGACCCCGTCTTGACGCGCGGTTTTTCCGCCGACCATGGCGGAAAGCCTGGGAAAGTTTTTGCCAGGGACAAAGTTTTGGCAAAAAACAAATTTTCTGGGTCTTCGTTTTGCGGAAATATGATGGGGTACGCAATGGCTGCGGCTTTCATATTTGCAACTGCGGCATTGGCTTTTACGATTGTTTCGGAAGTTGCGCAGGCCGCAAAAAATTCTGCGCGTTCGGAGGCTCCCGGCGGAAGTTCCTTAGAGGTTGTTTTTACGCCAAAAGGCGCGCGCGCCTCCGCGGAAAACAGCGGAAGAGTTTTACTTCGGCAGCTTGGCGGAACAGAGGGTGCAAAGAAAGCAAACCAGGCCCCGGAAACGGGTGCGCGGGCGGCGGCGGGCCCGGAAAAATGATGCGCGCAGACGAAATTTTGGTTTTGAGAGGCCTTGCCCCGAGCCGTTCCAAAGCGCGCGCGCGGATAGAGGAGGGGAAGGTGTCCTATTTGTCCAAAGTGGTTGACAAGCCATCGCGCGCCCTTCCTGACGACGCCGTGCCGGTTGTGGCCGCCGGCTCGCAAGCTTTGCGGTATGTGTCGCGCGCGGGGTTGAAACTTGAGGCTTTTTTGGAGAAGTTTTGCATAGATGTTTCCGGGGCAAATGCCTTAGACGCCGGTGCGTCAACTGGCGGCTTTACGGATTGCCTGCTTTCGCGCGGGGCGGCATGGTGTGCCTGTGTAGATGTGGGGTCGGGGCAGCTGGCTGAAAAATTATTGTCGGATAAAAGAGTCAGAAATATGGAAAAAACCGATGTGCGCTCTTTGAATCTTTCCATTTTCGGCGGAAAAAAATTCGACTTCATATGCGCGGATTTGTCTTTTATATCCTTGTCAAAGGCGATTCCAAGCCTGATGCCGCTGTTGGGCGAAGGGGCGGCCATTGTGTGCTTGGTAAAGCCTCAGTTTGAGTCTTCTGCCTGCGTAATCAAAAAGTGCGGCGGGGTGCTCAAGGATGGCGAATTGAGAATGCGGGCGCTCCGCAAAATTGAGGATTTTTTTGCGCAAAACTATCCCTCGGCCGAAAAAATCGGTTCCATGGATTCTCCCATTGCAGGGGGCGACGGAAATGTAGAATTTCTTATCGGCTACAGGAACCGCACTTCCAATGCGCGCATTAATGCGCTTTGAGAAAGTTTTATATGTTGACAAAAGGCTCGGCCGTGGTTGTATCGGGCAATCTAACTGTTTAAATAATAATGCTGAATTTTTCGGAGCAATGCATGGATATGGCCCAATCTATATTGGGCAAGAACATTGGGGCGATTGATGAGAACGGCTTTATAACGCCGGTGGAAAACGAAGCGCGCCTCGATTGCGAACCCGGGCACGCCGCGATGGCGTTGGGCGAATATTACCGCGCCACGGGCAAGACGGATATAGACGGCCACAATATAGTGGATCTTTGCGCGCGTTGCATAAAGGCGCAAACTAATATAAGCGAATACACGGAGGACGGTTTGGCGTATTCGTCCTTGGGCCTGCTTTCATTCGGCCCTTCAAAAGAGCGCAACTGCGTTTGGGAAAAGCTTGACGAGGAAACCCAGAAGAATCTCGACAAGCGCCTGCTCTCGCGCACCGACTATGTTGACCACTTCCAAATTTTCAACATAGCCAAGGCCGTTGCGCGCTTCAGCATGGGGCTAAGCAAGAAGGACGAAACTGGAAAGCTTGTGGACAAATTTCTCGAGCGCATACAGCAGACCTCCACGGGGCAGTATTTCGACGACAAGCCTGAGAAGTCTCTGGACGGGGTATTTGATATTTACGGAATTGTGAGCTTTGTGTTTATAAGGCAGTCGCTGCAGCTTCACGCGAACATGCATTTGCGCGACAGAAAGATTCCCAGCTTGAGAACCTTTGCAGAAAAGTATCTGCGCATGCTTCCCGACATAGTCAGATCGGACGGCCTCGGCTGGGCCTACGGGCGCAACATAGGCGCATACGGCCAGATGCACTGCATATCCATGATTCTCCAGGCGATGCGCGACAACTGGATTTCCGAAGACAAAATGCCCGATTACATGGACATATTGAGGCGCCTGTTCCAGTTTTTCTTTATGACGTACCTCGACCAGGAAAACGGGTATTTGGTCATACGCGACGCCGAGCGCACCTCGAGCGATTCTTGCACCACCCGCATGGCCAATTTTGACGCAGCGCGCTATTTGTGCCAATGGGCGCGCCTGGCCAAGACGGTAGGGCGCCCGATGCTCCAGCCCAAGCCTGCGCAGATTAGGTCTTACGGCAAATATGTTTCCTTTGACAGGTCCAATAGGAAAGAGCAGGGGTTGTTCATATATATGAACGGCGAAACCGGCCTTCATGTTCATCTTCCGCTTGTTGCCCCCGGAGTGTCGAATGATTCGTCGTCTCTTGCCTTCCCCCACATGCCGGGGGTTCTGGATTGGCCGGCAGATAAATATGTGCCTGTGATTGTTCCGGAGCTGACTTTCGGCGGGCGCGCAACGACGGCGTCGTTTTACGGCAAGCGCTGCACCACGGGCTTGGGGTTGCGCAATTCGTATTTCTTTCGCTATGAGCAGCCGGATCTGATTGATTGCAACGGCGAGATCCTGAAAGGCATAGGCTCATGCAAGGTGTCTTGGACCTTCAGCGCAAACAAGATGGTGGGCGATTTCATCTACACTGTCAACTCCCAGGTGACTTTGGACAAGATGCGCATAGTTGTTCCGGTTGGGGCGCCCCACTCGGAGTTCAGGGCTCCGATGACTCTCGCAATAGGCGAAAACGGCCAGGGCATAGGCATAGAAAAGGACGATTTCCAAGGTAATTGGGCCGATACGGAAGTTGTTTCAAATGACCCGGCGTACCGCACATATTGGGGAAAGATCCACTATTTGCAGGTATATTCGAGAGACCATGCAATGGTGATGCGTCCGGGAGTGCAGTACCGCATTACAATTTCAATAGATCCGGATATAGCTTTTGCGGAGTAGGGCGGCTTGGCCGTTGCTTTGGGGCCGCTTGCCGGATTGCATTTCCGGCGGCGGCTTTTTTGCAGGCGGTATCTTGGGCGTGTGCCGTTTTTGCCCTCTTGGGGCTTAGTTTTATTGGCGCATAAATTGAATGCGGAAAGTCCGTTTTTTTGCGCCATATTGATCCCCAGCCTGAAAGTCGGCGGGAAAATATGGAATTATTTCTGGCCCACGTTTTTTACAAATTTGGCAAATTCGCCAGGTGGCAGGTTGTGCGGGAAAACAAATTTTAAATGCGCCCAAATTGAGCGGGGCGCACAACTTGCGCCTGCAGCCAAAAAACGACATGCGCAAAGGCTGTAAAACGCAACTTCCCCTGGCTTGCCAGAGATTTTTTTTACGCAGCCCAAAATGGGAGCCGGCGGGCGCTTAAACTTCCTTCATTATTATTGTCTTATAACCGGAAAGTTTTTCTATTCCGCCCAACCCCTTCAATCCTAAGAGAAAAGCAAGGCATGCAATGTCGGCGCCGGCTTTCTGCGCTATTTGGCACATGGCTTTTGCGGTGCCGCCCGTTGCGAGAACATCGTCTATTATCGCAACCCGCTCTCCCTTTTGCGCAAAATCATCCTTGTGGGCGAATAGCAAATCCGTTCCGTATTCAAGCTCGTATTCCGCCGATATCGTCTGGCGCGGCAGCTTGCCCTTTTTCCTTATCGGCATGAACGGAAGGCCAAGCTCGTAGGCTATGGCCGGCCCGAAGAAAAATCCGCGCGATTCGGCGGCAAGTATCTTGGTGGGATGTTCCGCCGATATGAGCGCCGCCATCTGCTTTATCGTGCTTGTGTATGCCTCGGCATTGAGCATGAGCGGGGTTATGTCCCTAAAAATAACCCCCTCTTTGGGAAAATCTTTTATGGAAATTATGTAGTCGTTTATGTCCATGCGCGTTAAGAGTTTTTGCAAAGTACTGAATCTTTTGGCTCGGGAAGCTTTTGGGGATAGTCGAGCGTGTAGTGCAACCCGCGGCTCTCCTTGCGCGACAGCGCGGAACGCACTATTAGCGCGGCAACAAGTGTCTCGTTTCTCAATTCTATAAGGTCGGGCTCAAGCTTGAAATTCCAGTAATAGTCTTCTATCTCTTTGAGCAGATTCTCTATGCGGTTTAGGGCGCGCTCAAGCCTCTTGGTTGTCCTTACTATTCCGACATAGTTCCACATAGTGCGCCTGAGCTCCCCGAGGTTGTGCTGGAGCACAACGCGCTCGTCGGAATCGCGGAAATCGCCGTCCTTCCATGCGGGAACGTCGGGCAGATCGTTTTGCTTGGAACTTTTTATGTATTCGTCGGTGGCAGCGGAGGCATTGTCGGAAAGCACAACTGCCTCCAAAAGGGAATTGCTGGCAAGCCTGTTTGCCCCGTGAAGCTCCGTGCAGGCAACCTCGCCGCATGCGTAAAGCCCCCTTATTGAAGTGGCGGCGTTGAGGTCTGTCTTGACGCCGCCGCACATATAGTGCGCTGCGGGCACCACGGGCATGTAGTCCTTGGAAATGTCTATCCCGCGCTGAATGCAGTGCTCGTATATCTGAGGGAAACGCGCCTTCAGGAAAGACGCATCCTTGTGGGTTATGTCAAGCCATACGTGGGCGGACCCCAGGCGCTTCATCTCGCTGTCGATTGCCCTCGCCACTATGTCGCGCGGGGCGAGGTCTTTCCGCGGATCGTACTTCTCCATGAAGGCCTCTGCCTTGGCATTGCGCAAAATTGCGCCTTCGCCGCGGACGGCTTCCGATATCAAAAACCTTTCTCCTGTGGTGGAATACAGGGCGGTAGGGTGGAATTGTATGAATTCCAAATTGGAGACCTTAGCGCCAGCCCTGTAAGCCATGGCTATTCCATCTCCCGTTGCTATGGTCGGGTTTGTAGTGTAGAGATAAACGCACCCAGTGCCGCCCGTTGCCAACATCACAACCCTCGACTTAAATGTTTCAACCCTGTTGTTTCGGGTGTCGAAAACGTATATTCCGGCAATTTCATCGCAGTCGGGGGCGCATCCCTTGCCAAGCTTGCTCCGCGTGACCAGGTCTATCGCAAAGTGGTGCTCGAAAATTTTTATGGAGTCGTTTCTTTCGACGCACTTTAGGAGCGCCTCCTCTATGGCGCGCCCGGTGTAGTCTTTAACGTGCAGTATGCGGCGCTTTGAATGCCCGCCCTCGCGGCCGAGCGCGGGAGTTCCGTCTTCCAACCTGGTAAATTCCACGACGTTTTGGATAAGGTCTTTTATCTGCTTTGGCCCGGAACTTACTATGGCGCGCACAACGGCTTCGTTGCATAGGCCGTCGCCGGCAATGAGAGTGTCGCGCACGTGGCTGTCAAAGTCGTCGGCGCAGCTTGTGACGCTGGCTATGCCGCCCTGCGCGTGGTTGGTGTTAGTGTCGGAACGCTCTTTCTTCGTAACTATCGCAACTTTGTGCCCCAGCCTTGCCGACTTTAGCGCAAAACTTAAACCCGCTATTCCGCTCCCAACAACAACTATGTCAAATTCCATCTAATTTAGCCTAAAATTGCCGCGCTAAACAAAAGCCGGCGCGGCGGTTTATATTGTTTGCGCCCCTAAAGAAGTATGTTGTCTATCAGGCGCGTCTGCCCAAACCAAACCGCTATGGATATTCTTGTCTTTCCCTTTATTGCTTCGTTTACAGGAAGCGACGTTTCCGCGTCGACAATTTCCACATATATTACCCTCGTCTTTGCGTTGGTGACCGAATTTATTACAAGAGCCTTTATCCTGTCTATATTGGTGCAGCCCTCGTCGGACAAACGCTTGCCCTCCAGCAACGCCCTGTGAACGCGCGCCGCCCCGACTCTCTCAACCGTGTCAAGATACTTGTTGCGCGAACTTAGCGCAAGGCCGTTTTCGTCGCGCACTATCGGGGAGGATACTATCTCTACGTCCATGAACAAATCGCGCACCATGCGCTTTATTACGGAAATTTGCTGGGCGTCTTTTTCTCCAAATACGGCGAAGTCAGGCTTTACTATGTTGAAAAGTATGGCAACCACCGTTGTCACACCCCTGAAATGCTTCGGCCGCGACTTTCCGCAGAGGTTTGCGCTTATCTGTTCCTCTACCACATAAGTGGAGGCGTCCGGCGCGTATATATCCGACACCGCAGGCGCGAAGACCGCCTCGGCCCCGCGCGCCTCGCACTTGGAGGCGTCTTCCTCAAGTTGGCGGGGATATTTGTCGAAGTCTTCGTTCGGGCCAAACTGTGTTGGGTTTACAAACACCGACACCACCACAACATCGGCAATGCTCTTGGCTTTGTCTATGAGGCTCAAGTGCCCCTCGTGAAGAGCGCCCATGGTAGGTACCAGCGCCACGGTTTTGCCTTGAGCCTTTGTCTCCGCGACAAAGGCCTTCATTTTTTCGGGAGAAGAAATTATTTTCATTGCATTTGTCCCCACACTCTTATTCTGGGAATCTTTAACCTTTTTTTTGAAAAAGCAACATATAAAACCAAGATGGCAGACTCATACATACAGCAGCTGTTCGCCGAGAGGATAGGCGGGGCAAATTACGGCAAAACCAACGCGATATACAAATTTGAGAAAATAAAGCGCGCCAAGCGCGCCGCCAAAGCTGCCAAGCCCGATGTCCCGCTGATCGACATGGGCGTGGGAGAGCCTGACGAAATGGCTTTCCCCGAGGTTGTGGAAGCTCTTTATGCGGCCGCAAAAGATCCTGCCAACCGCGGATACGCCGACAACGGGGGAATGGATTTCCGCCGCGCGGCGGCGGGCTATATGAAGGCGGTTTTCGGGGTTGAAATGGATCCCGAAACGGAGATTATACACTCCATAGGCTCCAAGGCGGCTTTGAGCATAATTCCAAACTGCCTCATAAATCCGGGAGACGTTGTAATAATGACTGTTCCTGGGTATCCGGTGTTTGGAACGCACGCGAAATACTTGGGCGGTGAGGTGTACAATCTGGAACTTAAAGAGCAAAACAACTTCCTTCCCGATTTAAGTTCGATTCCGGAGGACATTTTGAGGCGCGCCAAGGCCATTGTGGTGAACTATCCAAACAATCCCACGGGAGCAAGCGCCACGCGCGAGTTCTTTAAGCAGCTTGTGGACTTTGCAAAAAAGAACAGCCTGGTTGTGATTTCGGACGCGGCGTATGCGTCGCTGACCTTCGACGCAAACGCGGTGTCGATATTCCAGGTAGAGGGCGCAAAGGATGTTGCTCTTGAGCTGCATTCGCTCTCTAAAAGTCACAACATGACCGGGTGGCGCATAGGCTGGGTGTGCGGAAACCCGCTATTGGTCAAGGCCTACGGCGATGTAAAGGACAATACGGACTCTGGGCAGTTTTTGGGAATACAGCTTGCGGCCGCGCGCGGTTTGCAAGATCCGTCCATCACCCGCGCGATAGCGGCAAAATATTCGCGCAGAATGGATCTTCTGGTGGGCGTGTTGAGAGAATTGGGCTTCAGCCCCAAAAAGCCGAACGCAGGGTTTTTCCTTTACATGCCCGCCCCAAAGGCGGCAGTTTGCGCGGACGGCTCCAGAAAGGAATTTTCAAGCGGGGAGGATTTCTCGCAGTGGATGATATCGCAACATCTCATAAGCACTGTGCCGTGGGACGACGCGGGAGCATATGTGCGCTTTTCGGTGACTTTTGAGGCCCACGGGGAGTCGGCTGAAAGAGAGGTTGTTGAGGAGATAAGAAGGCGCATGAGCTCCTGCCGCTACGAGTTTTAGAGGGTCCGGAAATGTCTGAAGAGAGGATAGTGGCGCTTCTGCACGGCCGCGACCGCGCCGGGATAGTGGCGCGGGTGTCGGGCTGGATATACGCGCGCGGCGGAAACATTCTGCACGCAGACCAGCATAGGGACACTCAGGAGGGCATATTCTTCCAGCGCGTGGAGTGGGTTCCGGCGGGCGATGTCGAAACCGAGATGCGCCTGTTCGAGGAAATGGCGCGCGTTGACCTGGATATGCAGACAAGCCTCATGCGCTCGAGCAGAAAGCCCAAAATTGCGTTGATGGTGTCGGGCTTCGAGCATTGCTTTAACGATATTGTGATGCGGTGCAGGTCTGGGGAGATAAACTGCCAAATTGCGTGCGTGATATCCAACCACGAAAAATTGCGCTGGATGAGCCAGACTTACGAGTTGCCGTTCTATTATACTCCGGTGACGGCGCAGACAAAGCCCGCCGCAGAGGCCGAGCAGCTTGACATAATAGCAAAAAGCGGCGCCGAACTTGTTGTGATGGCGCGCTACATGCAGATATTGAGCGCGAATTTTTTGGATACCTGCGGTGTGCCCGTCATAAACATACACCACAGCTTTTTGCCCGCTTTTGCCGGGGCGAAGCCCTACCACCAAGCCTACGAGCGCGGGGTTAAAATAATAGGGGCGACGGCGCACTACGCCACTAAAGATCTGGACGAGGGGCCCATAATTGCGCAGTCGGTGGTAAGGGTAAGCCACAGGGATACCGTGGAAGACTTGATGCGCAAGGGGCGCGAGCTTGAGCGCGAAGTGTTGTCGGAGGCGGTGCGCTGCCATCTTGAGGGCAGGATACTTGCGTACAAAAATAAAACGGTGGTTTTCGACTGATTTTTAATTATGAGAACTTTCCCTTTCAAGATAAGCGTATTGGTCTTTGTCAGGGACGTTAAGGGGCGCTTTTTGTTGATAGAGCGCGCGAAAAATCCGAACAAGGGCGCGTGGAGTCCCATAGGCGGCAAGCTTGAAATGGGGGAGGGCGAATCTCCATTTGAGTGCGCGGTGCGCGAAACCCGCGAGGAAATTGGCTTGGATCTTTCCGCCGGTGATTTGCACCTTTTTTGCATGGTGAGCGAGCGCGCCTACGAGGGCGACACCAATTGGCTGATGTTTTTGTTCGATTGCCGCAGGCGCATAGAGGGTCTTCCGCCGCGCATGGGAGAGGGGCGCTTCGGCCTGTTTGACGAGAGTGAAATAGCATCTTTAAAAATACCGGAAACCGACCGCAAGATGCTGTGGCAGGCCTGGGGCAGGTATGCGCAGTCCGGGTTTGCGGCAATGCGCGTGGATTGCGGTGGGGGAGAGCTGAATTTTATTGTTGAAGAGGAGTTGTAGGAGGGCGTTATGGCTGACGACAAAAAAATATTGGATATTTTTAAATCCACCGGTGCGCTTCTTGAGGGGCATTTCATTTTGCGCAGCGGTTTGCACAGCGGGCACTTCTTCCAGTGCGCGCGCGTTTGCGAGCACATGGACAGGGTTTCCGAGCTGGTTGCTATGCTGGTTGAAAAGTTGTCCGGCTTGGATTTTTCAACAGTGCTTTCCCCCGCGATGGGCGGGTTGGTGCTTGGGCAGGAGACAGCGCGACAGACGGGCGCGCGCTTCATATTCGCGGAAAAACAGGACGGGAATCTTGTGCTTAGGCGGAATTTTAAGCTTTCCGAGGGCGAGCGCGTTTTGATTGTCGAAGATGTAATTACGCGCGGCGGGCGCGTCCAAGAGTGCATAGACATAATAAAGGCGGCCGGCGCCGTTCCAGTAGCGGCGGCGGTTTTGGTCGACAGGAGCCAGGGCAGGGCGAAGTTTGAGATCCCGTGCCTTAGCCTTTTGGAGTTTTCCTTCCCGACCTACGAGGCGGATAAATTGCCGGAATCTTTGGCAAAGCTTTCGGCGGTGCATCCCGGTTCTTAGAAGTTGAAAGTTGGGTTGTTTAAAGTGTGCATTTTAAGAAAGGAATGATTGCCAGATGAAAGATATGTTGGAAATTCTGAAAGAGGCCAAGATTGTGGCCGTTTTGAGCGTCAACGACAAATCTGCGGCTGTGGATTTGGCGCACGCCCTGTTGGCGGGCGGTGTGAGCTCTGTTGAGATGACGCTCAGAACGCCGAATGCGATGGAGTGCATACGCGAGGTTGTAAGCAAAGTTCCCCAGATGAGGGTCGGCGTGGGGACAGTGTTGACCATAGACCAAATTCGCCAGGTCAAGGATTCCGGCGCGCTCTTTGCCGTCAGCCCGGGGTGCAATCCGGCCATAATAGATGCGGCAAGAGAGCTTGAGATACCGTTTGCTCCCGGAATAATGACGCCTTCAGAGATAGAAATGGCCCTTGAACACGGATGCAGGGCCATGAAATTTTTCCCGGCGGAAAGTTCCGGCGGG
>CASEFZ010000108.1 GCA_949287395.1 uncultured Verrucomicrobiota bacterium | reverse complement strand
CCGCAACGAATCTTTGGGCTTTGAATGCTATGAAGTTGGCGGGACGCCTTCGGACTGCGTAAATATAGCGCTTTCACACCTGTTTTCCGGGGCCCGTCCAGATGCTGTTGTTTCCGGCATAAATATAGGTCAAAACGTGGCTATGCCCTTGCTTTGGAGCAGCGGAACGTTTTCGGCGGCGGTTGAAGGCGCGGCTTGGGGAATTGCGGCGTATGCGTTTTCAATGAGGCTTCAAAAAAAGCACTACGAGCGTTGCAGGCTGCGCCACGACGGCGTTCCGGAGGATCTTCTTGGGCATCTTCAGGCGGCCTGTTCGCACGCGGCCGGTTTTGTGCGGTCAACGCTTGGAACTTTTTTTAAGCGGGCAGAGGTATTGAATGTAAATTACCCGTCGGATTTTTTGGAAACAACGCCAGTGAAAGAGTGCGTTCCGGCAAGGGCGCAAATGTCGGCCATGTACAAAAAAAACGACAGGGGCGGCTTTGAGTTCTCTTATTCGCTTGGAGAGGTCTTTAAATCCGACCGGTTGACGGATTTGGAGGCTCTTGACGCGGGCTGGGCGTGCTGGGCGCAAATAGAGATCTGATTTTTTGGGCGCCGCCTCCAAAAAGGGGAAATTGTCAAAGGTGGTTAATTGGACTGTTTTTGAATACTGACGCCGTAAGAGACAAATTTCTCCGGCATTTTTAAAACCGGTTTCCATTTTTCCCAAAAAAGCGTCGTTGGGCAATTGTGTGGGATGTTCCTAAAATACTTGGGGCGTTTTAGTGTTTCCCGCTTTTCCCAAATATGGCCCGCCGTCTGTGCGGAAAATACGATATGGAAGAATTCCAACAGTTAAGAATGCCCACTAACAAAGGTCCGCTTCATAACTTGTCCGGTATAATTTTACGCTTAATGCTTAACAGCCCCTTTCGTTGGTTGCGAATTCGCAGTTCGCGCCGGAAGGCCCAATTTTAGGGCAATTTCTGCTTTTAAGCTTAACTGTGGCACGGCACCAAGTTTATTTGCGCCTGCCTTTCAAGGAAAAAATCCCCGTTGAAAGCCTATTTTTTACGTTTAAAATTTTAATAAAAGAGTCTTGCGCCTGGAATTTCAGGTGCATTTCAAAAGCCTACCCCGCTTGCAAAAAAATGCCGCATATTTGAAATGTAGAGAAATGCAATTTGCCTTGTTGTAAAAATTGCCCTCAACGAAAAAATTCGGCCGCCCCGCATCCGGATCGGCCGAACTTTTCTAAACCAGCCCCATTGGCCGATTTGCTCGCGCACTAAAACCTTTGGCTACCTTATCTCAAGAACAAGCAGAGTGGGCCTCGGCTGGGTTATCTTGCCCTGAAAGTTTCCTATGCGTATCGGACTGCCAAGCTTGTAGTCTTCCCCGTTGACGCGCAAAGCGCGCGACTTGGACACGTCTGTCTTGCGGGATTTGAAATCTATAAGCGTGTATTTCCCCTTTGGAATGGAGCTGCCCAAAGATATGTTTATTTCCGCTATGGAAAAGTCCGATTTTTTGCCTATCACAATCGACGGAAGCTTGCCGCCCTTTTCTTCAAGATTCAGGCGGAACCCCCAAGTGTCGGGCTGTTCGGTTATGATTGTATCCATCAGTATGCCGCCGTTTATCTCAAGCTTGGATTTCCCGACAAGGGTAATTTCGCAACCGGGATTCCCTTCAACCTCCGATATGGACGGATTCAGCGGAATGCTTGAAGTGACATTGCCCTTGATCTCGCAAGTAGAGTCTTCAAGACGGAAAATTCCCACCCCGGCAGTCTTTGAGAGGGACCAGAACGAATAGTGTATGCTTGCCGCCTCTATGGTGCACTTTTTGAAATCCATCAAAGTTCTTCCGCCGTTTGAGGTGGATATGCCTATCCCCAGATGCTTGCGGATCTTAAACTTGTGCCCTATGGAAAAAACCTCGGAATTTGTCGAGGCTGAAAGCGAGAGAACATTTGCGTCCATATCGGCTTCCAAAATGTAATTGCCGGGCCTGGAACTTACGTTGTCGTTAGTTCCAGGTTTGTTCGGCAAGTCGGCTGAAGGAACGTTTACTTCGCTTCCCCAGTTGCAAGTGCTCCATTTGTATTCGCGCTGTTCACTGTCGGGCTGGCCGCAAAAGTAGTTGTAGGCGAACGCCGCCGACGCGGAAAACAGCATCGACGTAAATATTACCGTGGTTTTAAGTGTCCTCATTTTTCTATTCCTGGTTTGTTCGGGGTTGTAAATGTTATTTGACCTCCAAAATCAAATCGTTCGGGGTTGTCCTGTCTCTCGATTTGGACCTGTTGGAAGCCCCTATCTTCAATGTCACCGTCTTCTTTCCGATTTCAAAAGAGTCTCCGTCCGAAGCCTCCGTGCCGTTGAATTTTATGCTGCGAATCGCCTTCAGGCTGTCTATGCGCGTCTCAAGTTCCACAAGGGTGTAAACGCCGTTGGCCGGGGCCTTCTGCATGACTATCTCTATGTCGGCCGGCATAATGTTTGAGAGCTTAAGAAAACTCAAAGTGGGCATATCCCCATTCTTTTCAGTGAAAGTTATTTTGTATATGAAATCGTCGGGATTGTCCTTTATTTTAGGGTCGTGCACAACGTCGCCCTCTATACGCATGAAAGTCTTTCCCTTTAAATCGAAGGATATCCCCCCGCGCCTTTCCCTGTTGTCAAAAACGCCTTCCGTTTCGTCGGTTGGAAATTCAGAAAGCATTCCCCCCTTGACAATCAACACGCTGTCGTCGAGGTGGATGGTTCCCAAGCCCAACTCTTTCGCTCCCGAAGGGCACGAAAACTTCAGTGCGCCCGCAAGCATTCTGCATTTGTTCAGTTTCAGCGAAGTTTCGTCGCCGCTGCCGCCCACGTCGAAAGAAATTTCCCTATTTACCCTAAGCCCCAGTCTGCCTGTGGACGAAACAGAAGCCTCGCGCATGATCTCCAAGTAGGCGAAGTTTGCGTCGGCGTCCAAATCCAGGTTTTTGCGGTAGTAAACGCGCAGTCTGTCGTTTGGGCCGGGCTTGTTCGAGAGCACTTTGCGCGAATTCCAATTCTTCAGCTCGCAAGTTGTGTACTTAAAATCGCTGTCTGGATTCCCCAGCCCAACCCCTATGTCAAGAGCGTATCCGGAAGCCGCCGCGCACGTTAAAAACGCCAGCAACATCTGCTTGAACAAGCGCCTTTTACCCTTCGTGCGCCCGCCGGTAAATCCGCAAAAAGAGCAACCCTTCCCCTCGGCCGGCGCGCCGGCCTTTGCGGATTCATTCTCCGAATATTGCCCTGTAGAAACAGACATCCTATTTCACTTCCAAAACCAAATCGTTTGCGGTTTGCTTGTCCTTGGAACCCTGATACTTGGCAGCCCCTATCTTCAAAGTTGCCGTCCTGTCGCCAAGTTTAAAAGAGTCTCCCAGCTTTGCGCCTTTCCCATTCAGCTTTATGCTGCGGAACTTCTCAATCTTGTCGCGCCTTTTTTCAAGCTCTATAAGAGCATAAACGCCCTTCTTGAGCGGGCTTGAAACATTTACTTCCACGTCTACGGGCGTCAAATCTACTGTTTTGTCAAACTTTACCATAGGGACATTTCCGCCGGTTTCCGTCAGGGAAATCCTAAACTGCGTGTCTTTCGGGTTGTCCCTAATCATGGTGTCGTGTATCACGCCGCCCTCTATCTCCATCAGAGACTTGCCCTTAAGATCCAGCAAAACGCCTCCGCGCTTGCCGTTGTTGTTGAAAAGCCCCGCGTTGCTGTCGATTGGGAAAAGCGACGTAAAGTTGCGCTTAACCAACACATTGCTGTCTTCCAATGAGAAAACGCCTATGCCAAGCTGTCGGCTCTTTGTGTGGCAGCGCACCCTTACCGTTCCATTTATGGTAAGTTTGGAATCCTTCAAATTTATTCCGCTGTGGTTCCCTGACCCCGACACCAATATCTGAAATTCCTTGCCGACCCTCAAGTTGTCCTTCCCGCGCGCCGCCACATTTGCAGGCCCCCAAATATCCATTAAGCCCACATTGATGTTAGTGTCGAGGTCAAGCGTATTGTTGCCTATGATCCTAATTTTATCACTTATCCCCGGCCTTCCGGGAAGCACGCGTTCCGCCCCCCAGTCTTTCATTTCGCACTTCGTAAACGGCAAAACCTGGTTGTTCTTTCCCAAACCGGCGGTAAAATCAAGGGCAAGAGCCGACGCTGCCGCAAATACACCCAAAAACGCAAAGAGAATCTTATTACGTACCATAAGCAAATAACAATTTGTTGTTTTGACAGGATTCTACACAACTTGTCCAAGCTGTCAAACTGTTATTACTCCAATTTTTACATGGGTAAACCGCATCCTAAGAGCGGATATGTAAAACCGCACAATCTGCGCGCCTATTGCGAGCGTTTCTTAGCCTTTGCCAGCTTCTGGGCTATGGAGAATCTTGCCATTGCCTCAAGCCGCTCTATTTCGTCATCGTCAGCGTGCGGTTGTCGGCGTATCTTTTCAAGCTCTTCAAGGGCCTTCAGGCGCGCGCGCTCAACTTCCTCTTCGTCTATTTCTTCAACCTTAATTGCGGCCTCGGTCAGCACGGAGACAACATCCCCCATGCAGCGCGCATAGCCTTCGTCTATGGCAAGATCGTGTTCCCGGCCGCCTATCGAAGCCACTGCCGAACCGGCCTTTAGTATCGTCAACAGCGGAATGTGCCCGGGCAATATCTGTATTTCGCCGGCTTCCGTAGGGAGGATCAGCCAATCCACGGAATCGTTTTTCCAAACCACGCCGGCCGGTGTGACTATCTCTACCGTCAATGCCATTTACTGCCGGGATTTTGTTTTTTCGTGGCTCTCGAGAACTTCATCTATCGAACCCTTGTTGTAAAAGTCGTTTTCGTCAACGTGGTCAAGTTCACCGTCAAGAATCATCTTGAAGCCGCGCACCGTCTCCGAGACTGGAACATAAACGCCGGGAACCCCAGAAAATACCTCTGAAACATGCATCGGCGCCGACAGGTATTTCTGCACTTTTCTTGCCCTTGAAACGGTCAATTTGTCCTCGTCGGAAAGTTCGTCTATGCCAAGAATGGCAATTATATCCTGAAGGTCTTTGTATTTCTGCAAAACCTCCTGCACTCCGCGCGCAACCTTAAAATGCTCTTCTCCTACAATATCGGGCGTCAACGCATTTGAGGTTGAGGCAAGGGGGTCGAGCGCCGGATAGATTCCCAACGCCGCTATCGAGCGGTCCAAAACTATGGTGGAATCGAGGTGCGCAAATGTGTTCGCGGGCGCCGGGTCAGTCAGGTCGTCCGCGGGAACGTAGACCGCCTGAAACGACGTTATGGAACCCTTCTTTGTGGAGGTTATCCTCTCTTGCAATTCTCCCATTTCCTGCGCGAGAGTAGGCTGGTAGCCCACCGCCGAAGGGGAACGCCCAAGCAGGGCGCTGACTTCGCTGCCCGCCTGCGAGAATCGGAATATGTTGTCTATAAACAACAGCACATCCTGCCCTTCCACGTCCCTGAAATATTCCGCCATAGTAAGCGCCGTTAGCGCAACCCTCATGCGCGCCCCCGGAGGCTCGTTCATCTGCCCGTACACCAGCGCCACCTTCGACTTCTCAGGATTTTTGACATCTATAACCCCGGATTCCGCCATCTCCTTATAGAGGTCATTTCCCT
>CASEFZ010000107.1 GCA_949287395.1 uncultured Verrucomicrobiota bacterium | reverse complement strand
AATAAGGCGTAGTAGGCAGGTTTCCGCCGTATATCGACGAACAACCCGTTGCGTTCGCTATCAGCAGCCTGTCTCCGAACAGCTGTGTAAGCATCTTCACATACGGAGTTTCGCCGCAACCGGCACAAGAGCCCGAGAACTCGAACAAGGGCTGGCGGAACTGCACGTCCTTTACGCTTTCCGTCAACTTCAGCCTGTCAGGATTCGGCAGCTTCATAAAGAAGTTGAAATTCTCGCGCTCCGCGTCGCGGATCGGCTCCTGCGCCACCATTGAGAGTGCCTTTACACCCTCTTCGGTTCTGCTCTTTCCTGGGCAGGTGGCCACGCAAAGCCCGCAACCCGTGCAATCCTCAACCGCAACCTGCACCGTGTAAGAGCAGTTCGGGTCGTTCTTGGAACGATACGCCACGCTCTTGAAAGTTGCCGGGGCATCTTTGAGGCAGTCGTTGGGATAGAATTTCACGCGTATCGCCGCGTGCGGGCAAATTGTGGCGCACTTGGCGCACTGCAAGCAAAGCTCGGGCTTCCAAGCCGGAACCTCTATTGCTATATTGCGCTTTTCCCACTGTGTTGTGGCTGAAGGCCACGTGCCGTCAACCGGCAGGGCCGACACGGGGAGAGAATCGCCCTCGTCGCGCATCATCACCGCCGACACCTTCTTGACGAACTCCGGCGCCGCATCGGACACCGTGGCTGGATAACCAGACTTCGCCGAAACTTCCGACGGCACCTTCACCTCGTGCAAATTCGCCACCGAAGCGTCCACAGCCGCAAAGTTTTTCTCCACAACCTGGCGCCCCTTCTTTCCGTAGGTCTTCTCTATAGCCGCCTTGATTTTGGCTATGGCCTCGTCTTTGGGAAGAACCCCGGATATCGCAAAGTAGCAGGTTTGCATTATCGTGTTGATGCGCCCGCCCATTCCCATGGACTTCGCAACATGATATGCGTCTATTACATAAAACTTCAACTTCTTGTCTATGATAGTCTGCTGCACCTCCTTATTGAGGTAGTTCCACACCGTGTCTGGGCCGTGTATGGAATTCAGCAGGAACACCGCGCCCTCCGCCGCGCAATCCAGCACGCGGTATTTCTCCATGAAAGAGAACTGGTGGCAACCCACAAACTGCGCGTTCTTGACCAAGTACGGCGCCCTTATCGGATTCGGCCCGAACCTCAAGTGCGAAACCGTTATGCCGCCGCTCTTTTTAGAATCGTAAACAAAATACGCCTGCGCATAGTTGGGAGTTTCGGAGCCGATAATCTTAATCGTGTTCTTGTTCGCGCCGACTGTGCCGTCGGAGCCCAAACCGTAGAATACCGCGCTCAAAACGCCCCCGTCGTCAAGCTTGAAAGATTTGTCGTAAGATATCGACGCCCCTGAAACGTCGTCCTCTATTCCAACGCTGAAGTGGTTCTTGGGGGGCTGCGCCGCCATGTTGTCCAAAACGCCCTTCGCCATCGCGGGGGTGAAATCCTTAGAGCCAAGCCCGTAGCGCCCGCCGAGAATTACCGGGTCAAACGAACGCGGCAAAAGCCCCGTGTTGCGCGCCTCTGTTATTGTGGAGGAAACCTCCTGGTACAAGGGCTCGCCCACTGCGCCAAGCTCCTTGGTTCTGTCGAGAACTGTTATAACTTTCGCACTTTGCGGCAAGGCCTGCGCAAACATCTTCGCGCTAAAGGGGCGGAACATCCTCACCATCAAAACTCCGTACTTGCCCCCGTTGGCATTGAGGTGTTTTACAACCTCGCAAACAGTCTCGGAGCCGCTGCCCATTATCACAACAACGTGCTCGGCATCGGGCGCGCCCTCATACTGGTAGGGCTTGTAGTTTCTGCCGGTGAGTTTTCCAAACTTCTCCATCTGCTGCGCAACAATCTCGGCGCACTTCTCATAATATGGGTTGCGCCCTTCCCAAGACTGGAAATAAACATCAGGATTCTGCGCCGTGCCGCGTATGAACGGCTTGTCGGGAGACAGCGCCCTCTGGCGGAACTCCAAAATTTTGTCCTCAGAAATCATCTCCTGAAGGACATCGTCGGAAAGCGGCTCGTAGGTGTTTATCTCGTGCGAAGTCCTGAATCCGTCGAAGAAATGCAGGAACGGAACCCTCGATTCCAAGGTCGCCGCGTGCGCTATAAGCGCCATGTCGTGGGCCTCCTGAACACCGTTGGAACACAGCATCGCAAAGCCCGTCTGGCGGCATGCCATAACGTCGGTCTGGTCGCCGAATATAGAGAGGCCGTGGTGCGCCAACGCGCGCGCGCTGACGTGCATTACAAAGCTCGTCAGCTCTCCGGCTATCTTGTACATATTCGGTATCATCAAAAGCAAACCCTGCGACGCCGTGAAAGTGGTCATCAGCGTGCCCGTCTGAAGGGCCCCGTGAACCGACCCCGCAACGCCGCCTTCGCTCTGAAGCTGGCTTATCGACGGAGTTATTCCCCATATATTTTTCTTGCCCTTAACAGCCCATTCCTCGCAAAATTCCGCCATCGGCGACGAAGGCGTAATGGGGTATATTGCGATTGTTTCACTAACTCTGAACGCTACCGAAGCCACTGCCTCGTTTCCGTCCGTAATTACACTGTTTTTATTCTTCATATTCGTTTTTTTAGAAAAATACCGCGCTAAAAACGGAGTGCCACCCGCAGCGCCGCACGCGGGATAAACCCCGCCCGCGAAGCATTGTGGTTGCAATAATGTCCCGAAAGCTAACTCTTATAATTGGCTCTCGTCAACCATTTTCAACCATACCCGGCACTCCCGGCAAACTTTGCAGCAAAAAAGACAATATCCAAACCCCGCCTGCCAACACAGCCCACGGGAAATATGCTAATTCTTGGAGGCACGCCAGATAAGAATTACCCCCGCCACCTGGAAAACTATGTTTGGAAGCCAAATGAGAATGTCCGGGCGCAGTGCCGGATACTTCTCAAACCACGATATTACAACCGTCGCCATATAGTACGCCATCGCAAGCGCCAAAGCTATGGCCAAATTCGCAAAAGTTTCGGTTCTGGATACTTTTATCCCCAGCGGAACCGCAAAAACCACCATCGAAAATATCGAAAACGCCATCGCAAAGCCCTTCTGTATCTGCAGCTGAACTTCCATTCTGTCGCGCGCGGCAATCTCAGGGGTAATCTTATCGGGCGGCAGGCGGTGCCACGTATCGCGCGCATCCATAAGCTCGCCAAAAGTCATTAGGGAAAGCTTGCGCTTCTTGTTGTCAAGCGACCCTATTATCTTGTTGAGCGGCAGCTTTATCGTGGACTCTTCAAAACGCAGCACCGGGAGAGTTTTGCGCAGGTCCTCCGGATCGTCCCCCCTCGAAATCTCCGCACTCCCGTTTCTCTTGAGGGTGAGCAAAATTTGGTCCTCCGCATCGTTGTAAGACAGCATTCCTATTTCCGCCTGTATTGAAACCTTCGCCCTTCCCTGTTTGTCCAGCTCCCAAATTCTGCAGCCTATAAGCTCGTCCCCCTTGGCGTCGTTGGCGTATATAACATAGCCGGGAAAGTCTTTTATAAAGCGCCCGGGCTGTATAAACTGCAACGGATTATTGCGTATTAGGTTCCTCAATAGAGTCTTGTAGGTATGGTCCGCGACAGGGGCGTAATAGAAGTTTATCCCAACTGAAAATATGGACGCGCATATCGCCAAAAAGAACACAGGCGCGGCCATCGCAAAAATAGACCTTCCGCCGGCCTTCATGGCGGTAATTTCGTTCTGCGCCGACATTCTTCCGAAAACAAGCAAAATTCCGGTAAGCATTCCCATCGGGAGAGCGTAGGGTATAACGCTCGGCACAAGCAGGGCCACTATATATATAAAAACGTCCATGCCCATTCTTCCGGCGGCGAGGTCTCCCATAACCTCTTTCATAACGTTCCCAACCACCAAGACAAACACGAACAACGCCACCGTAAAGAATGCGCTTACGGCAACCTGCCTGAATATGTATTTATTTAAAGTTCCCATCGGAAAGCCGCACGGACTCCGCCGCGTTAAGTCCCCTCTATTACTCTACAATGTGCCTTGTTATGCAACATTAAAATCCCGGACAAAGCAAAAACCTGAAAAACCGCGCGCAAGGGAAAACCGAAACGCCGCAAGCCAAGTGCAAAAACTTCCGGCGGGCACTCCAAAAAAATTCCTAATTTTTCAAATGCACAAGCCGCATTAACCCTCGTTTCAGAGGGAATATCCCGCACGCGTGGCGCCCCACCAAAAAAAATTCTTCCCGAAAAACTGCTACGGCACCCCGCCGCAAAATCTTCCCCGAAAGCTCCCTTGCCCCAGGAAACCGCCACTGAAAAAAATCCCGTTTGAGGAAATGGGGACGCAAACGCCGCTGTATCCATTGTATTCGTCTTTCACAAAAAAACCGCGCAAACTGCGCGCTACAAAAACATCCGACCCGCTAAAATAAGTTTGACTAAATAAAACCCGTGTGGAAAATACCGCCCCAATATTCGTTTAGGCCGGAATAGCTCAGTTGGTAGAGCAACGCTTTCGTAAAGCGTGGGTCGTCGGTTCGAGTCCGATTTCCGGCTCCATTTTTTATGGCGGCGCCTGTGCCCCTGTGGGGGATGCCTTGCAAGCAATTCGCCGGGCTTTTTTTGTATGCCTGCCAAATGCCGCGGGATTAGCGGGGAAAATACCGCCTCTGCCACTGCCCTAAGTTTGCAAGGCTACATCAATGTTCTTACGGATGCCGGCCAAGCGCAAGGTCAGCTTCGTCTTGCGGCAAAATCTTTCCGCCGTTGCGTTATTTCTCTCAAAACGCCCGCACCCCCACTGCCGGGCGACCAACATTACGCCAGACCGGCACAGCGCGAAAATCGCTTTTCGCAAAATTCTAAATTTTGGCAAATAAAACAACTTCAAAATCGGGAGGGAAATATAGCCGCAAAAGAGGGTTTAAGCCGGCGCTTGAATCATGCTCAAAACCGCCCTTTAATGCTTGCGAAAAATATTAACGGGCATGCCCTCATACAGGTTTATTTGGCATATTCACTTCTTGGGAACCAACGGAAACCCAAGCCCCGCGCTAAAAGTTTTTTTTCGTCCGCGCCTCTGTTTAAATTAGACCGCTTATATTTTCGGAAAATTTTTTGGCGCATTGGCGGACAAAATTTTTTAATTTCAAGCCTTGTGCATAAATAAAAAAACAGCTTCCCCAAAACGCAACTTAACAGGCATTGAACCGCACAACAACAAATTGGGCAGTTTCTTCTGGCGCTTTTTCAAATAGCCTAATTCCACTTTTTGCAGTGGCACCCGTAGAATACGAATATCAGCGCCAACAGACACTGCCCGGCCATGACCGCAAAAGATACCGCCGGCGAGGGCAAAGCTTCCCAAGATGCCGAAGTTTGGACATACGCGTCGTAAAGTGGTGAAGTCTTCATCGAAGTGAGGTACCCTGCCCACCCCCAATAAGTTCCAATAAACGGCCTGCAAACCCACTTGAGCGCCTCCGGCAGGGCCAAGACCACCCCTGACAGCGGCAACTGAAACCCAACCAGATATATGGACACCAAATTCGACTTTTCCGGAGAGGAAAAATTCGCGCTAAAGGCAAGGCATATGCACGTCATCGACGCGCAAACCATAACCATCTGCAAAGACTGCACCATCGCGTCGCCGGGAAATTTGCAAACATACTTAACAAACAGGCACATCCACACGCCCTGAAAGAGCGCCAAAGACAGCGTAAATATTATTTTTGAAAGGGCGTAAGCCGAAGGCCTTAAGCCTATAAGGCGCTCTTTTTCGTAAAGATTTCGCTCGGCGGCTATTTCCCTTGCGGAATCGTTTGAACCCATCAAGCCCAGCAGCACCGCCTGAAAGAGAATTAGGCCCGTGACAATGGTTGCCGTGTTTGCGGCCTCTATCTGAAGGCGCAAATTTTCCTTCAACTCCTCGAGCGCGCCAAGATTTCTGTCCAAGGCAAGGTTTTCAATTTGAGGCAGCCCCCCAAGCGCAAATATAACCACCACAAGTGGAAAGCCAAAACTAATTGCCAATGTCAGAAAAAGATACGTCGTGTCTCTGAAAAACAACTTATAACGCCTGCGCAAGAGTGTTAAAAGCTGCGAAAACGCCGACGGACGCGCATCGGTGCTAAAGTCCGCGCGGAATCCCGCCGTAGAAATGGCACCTTCACCCCCCGAAGGTTCTCCTGCGCTGGATTGCTCCAAGAGGGCCGCTTTTCTCTCTTCCCACTTGCTGCGCCACTCGGAAATATCGCGCGTGTTCAATACATCGTACAGGGAAAGCGCCGAATCTATCCCGAAATAATCTTTCAATTCCTCAAGGCTGCCCTGAAAAACAATCTCCGCGTTGTGCACAACCGTTATGCGCTTAAAATAATTTAATTTTGCAAGGTTGTGTATGATGCAAATGAAAGTCTTCCCGCGCTGCTTACAAAGAGACTCCATCAGGTCTAATATGGAATTTTCCGAAAGCGGGTCCAAGCCGGAAGTGACCTCGTCGCAGCACATCACCGGAGGGTCGCAAGCCAGCTCAACGCCAAGCCCTATCCTTCTGAGCTGGCCGCCTGAAAGCGACGAAACAAGCTTGTCCGAGTGCTCTTGCAAGCCAACTATTTTCAGAATGTTGTCAAGGCGCCCCGTGCGCTCTTCAGGATCGGATATTGAAATTTCAAGCGCCGAAGCAACGGCCTCCCTCACAGTGAGCATAGGGTGCACGCACGTAAACTGCGGGGCAAATCCAACCTTCCCAACCAAGTCTTCCGAGGAATTTATTTTCTCGCCGCAAAAAAAGGAATCTCCCGTAGAGGGGATAATCTTGAGCATGGCCTTTATCAGGGTGGTTTTTCCGCAACCCGACGGCCCTATAACCGCATTCATGGCGTCGGCCTCAAACTCTATTTCCGCGTTGTTCAGAATCGGGGCCGGGGAATTGCCCACACGCACTGTAAGAGCCTTGCAACTTAGCATAAGTAGAAAAAATTGTTGTTGCTATTTTCCATATTTTTGCCGTAAATGCAACCATGAAGATTCACGGGAAGATATTTGCCTGCGCGGCATTGGTGCTGGGCATTTTTGCGCTTCCGTCATTCGCCTTGGAAACGGACGACGAGGTAATTAAAAATAAAAAAATATTCGGCATCGAATTTCCGGATAAATCTTCCTTCTACGCGCAGGCGGCGCTTGTGGCGTCGGTCTCGAAGAACGAATATATCGTCTCCAAAACCCTGTTTGTCACCGAGGTGACAATATCAATACTTAGCTCCCCAAACAATGTGAGAATCTACCACGCAATGCCCATGAATTCGGAGCAATTTGAGGCCATGCTCAAAAAGCGCCTGCCGCAAAATGCGGTTGAAAGAATGACGGCGGCATTTTCGGGGGTATCGGCGGTAAAGGAAACGCCCATATTGAAGGAACACGGTGCCGACATAAAGCGCATCTTTACCCTTTCCACCGTCCACAAGGATTACCCCATGACAACCCACGCAAAGAATTTGGAATTCGTGGTGATGGACCTTGACGAACTGCTGGATTTTTACGACAGAATTTCAATGGACTTTACAGGATCGTCCGAAAGGACGAAGTCTGCGAAGCCCCAAAACGACACTTCAAAGTCTGCCTCAGACGACAAAATCAACCCCACCATGAACGGCAGGCTCTATATTATACAAGATACGAGGGAAGACAAAGATGAAAAATAGCAGGGTTCTTTCGTTTTTAGGCGTTTTTCTTTTCGCAGTGTCCGCGCTGTGCGCGTCCGCGCCGGTCGCCAACGCGCAAAAGATTGGCGACGTCGCCAAGTTTGACGACAAGTTTTACATGTTTGTAAACGAGTTTAAGACTCCCGAGCAAAACGACCTGTTCAACCACAATATAGGCATCATGCAGCGCTACGCCGCCGCCCTAAGGGACCTGCAAGCCAAGGTTAAGGCGGAACCCGACGAGAGGAAAAAGGAGGAGCTTCAAACAAAGCTCTCCGCCCTTGAAAACGAATTCAAGGCGAACGACAATGCCATGAGGAAGAGCTACGCATTCGCCTCAGACAGGAAGTACAGAATGGTCTTTTTGTCGTCAAACATATGTACCGCGTTAGACAAAGAGGAATTGTCCTCCCTGAGGACGTCGGACGGCGTGCAAATGGACCCTATAAAAATAATACAAAAGGGCGGCACAAATTACTATCGCTTAAAATCGATAAACGGCATTCCCGACAACTTGGAGCTTCAGAAGAATTTGAATGCGGTGATGGCCTACAAGATGCAAGTTGACGATCTGCGCTCTAAAATAGCCGGGACTGTCGACGCAAACCAGCAGCTTGAATTGACGAAAAAGCTTTCCGACACAGAAATGGCCATGAAACAGCACGACGCAAAAGTGCGGGAAAAATACGGCATACACCCAAAGAAAAACTACATAGTTGAGATTGGGCACTCGCAGCTTTGGATAGAGCTTACGCCGCAAGAGGCGGCGCTGGTCATGCAGCAAAAAAAGGCCAATGCGGCTTCGGGGAACGGTAAACAGGGGAATTGACGGCAAAAAACAAGTTTGGCGCCCGCCGGAAACTGGCGGATATTTTGCCGCTGGCGGCGCAGTTTAAAGGGTATAGCGCCCGCAAGCTGGCTTGCGACATGCGCGCGGGGTTCAATGTGGCGGTGTTGTCGTTTCCCGTAAACATGGCCTATGCGCTCATAGCCGGGCTTCCGATATCATACGGCATATTCGGCGGGGTTGCGGCGGCGATGGCGGGGCTGTTTTTTTGCAGGTCTACAAACGTGGCCTTCGGGCCAAGCAACGCAACGGCCGTAATGTTGTTAAGCGCATTTGCGGCGGCGGGAATAGTTTCGGAAACGGAGAGAATGGCGGCTTTGCCGTCCATATTGTTATTGGCGGGCCTGTTCTTGGTATTGGCAAGCGCTTTTAAGCTGACTTTTGTAATATCATACATATCGCGCACGGTTATAATATCGTACATAACGGTGGGAGCGCTGCTGATCATAGCAAACCAGCTAAAAAATCTTTTCGGGTTTAGCTATGCAGACGGAGGAGAACCCACAACGCTGGTGCAAACGGCGGTTGCCGCCGCAAACGGAATTGCCGGCTTCAAGGCGAGTTCCGTGGCCATGGCTGCGGCAACGCTTGCTGTGTTTTTGCCGCTAAAAACGCTATTTAAGCGCGTTCCGGCGGAAGGGCTGACTCTGGTTATCATAGCCGCGGCAACCTACCTGTGCGTGGAATGCTTGGGAATGGAAATTGACAGACTAACGCCGCTGGCGGTTGACGAATGGAAAATCTCTCCGGTTGACTTTGAGCTTGTGGGGCTGAAAGACTCGGCCTTTGCGGCGCTTGCGGTGGCAATGCTGTGCGCGATAGAGGCGGTATCGATAGGCAAGAGCCTTGCAGCTATGAAGGCGGACTGCTTCGACACCAACAGGGAAATATTTGCGCTTGGGGCGGCAAATTTGTCGTGCGGGATAACTTCGGGAATGCCGGCGTCGGGCTCCCTAACGCGCTCGACTCTCGCGTTTTCAAGCGGCGCAAAAACAACGCTGTTCAACCTGTTTACGGCGCTTTTTACAATACTTGCCTTGGTGCTTTTTGGCTGGGCAATAGAGTATGTCCCCAAGGCAACCCTTGCCCTGATAGTGGTCTATACAAGCGTAAAGCTGATAAACTTTAAGGCCATAAGAACCGCCCTTACCAGCACATTTAGCGATGCAACCGCCTTTTTGGCAACCTTTGCAACCGGGGTATTTGCGAGCCTCGACGACGCAATCTATGCGGGCGTATCAATATCGGTGCTGCTGTTCCTAAAAAAGGCGAGCGCACCGGAGGTTGTGGAATATTCGGTAGGGGGGGACGGTGAATTGGAAAAAATAAAAAGTCCGCAAGAGCGCCCCGATCCGGAAATCTCGATAGTGCATGTCGAAGGCAACATGTTTTTCGGGGCGTCGGACGTTCTGCAAAACCAGTTGAGAAGGATAGCCGCCGAAAAAGACCTCAAGATTTTGATATTGAAGCTCCGCAACGCCATAAACTTTGACGCCACAAGCGTCATGGATCTTACCGAGCTTGCCAGGCGCATGCGTAACGGGAAGCGCAGGCTTATAATATGCGAAGTTAGGCCCGACATCATGCGCGTTCTGAAATCGTCAGGGGCGTACGACGAAATAGGCCCGGAAAATATATTTGAAAACGACGACGACAACCCCACCCTATCTGCGGCGCGCGCGGTGCGGGCGGCAAAAGAATTTTTCGGAACGGACGCGGCGCGCCTTAGCATATACGCGCCGAAGAAGCCAAAAAGTTAGCATTGGAGATTTATATGGCGCACTTTAGGATCATCGTTGTGGGAAAGCTCAAAGACAAACGCATAGAGCAGCTTTGCATGGAATATTTGAAGAGGCTATCGAGGTTCTGCAAGGCGGAGGTTCTTGAAATTAAAGATTCCGACCCCAAGAGGGAGGGCGACAGAATTGTGGAAATTCTGCAGGGATACAAAGGCACAGTTTACGTTGCCACCGAAGAGGGAACCCAGCGCACATCGGTTGAATTCTCGCGCGAGCTGGAAACCGACCTTGCCCGCGGGACAATAACCTTTGTAGTGGGCGGGCCGCACGGGCTCTCCGAAGCGGTAAAAGCGCGCTCAGGCAAAACGCTGTCGCTATCCGCCATGACTTTCACGCACGAAATGGCGCGGCTGCTTTTAATAGAGCAACTTTACCGCGCAAAAAATATATCCGCAAACACCGGCTACCACCATTGACGCAGCGCATTTGCCAAAAGCCGCTTTTTGAGAAAACCTCCGCATGCCGAACCTGCGGAAAATTTACGCCTGCTGCAAAAACCGCGTCCGCAAATGCCGCAACAGCCGGCGCGCCGCGCTAAAACGCGCGCCGGAAAATTTAGTGTTGCGATTCGCGCGCACAATGAAAGACTGTCTGGCATGTCCATATTTGCAGACGCAAAAAATACGGCAAGGAGCCAGCCGCTTGGATGCGCCGTATCGGCGGTATTCTCGGTTTTGTTCATAGGTCTCGCGGCGGGAGCGGTGGCCTTCTGCTTGTACGCAATAGCGGCGGTGCCGCTATTTAAGGGGGCAATACAAGACTCTACCGGCTTCTACACAAACGCCGACATGGTATTTGTGAACCTTTTCACCGGAAAGTGCGCGGTGCGCAACCTCAGGCTGGAAAATCCGTCGGTGTACAATTCGGCAAAATATTTTGAAAAATCGGGAGAGCACATAAGGCCGTTTATGACCGCATCCAAGGTGGAATGCACACTGGATCCGATGGCGCTGTTGGCCGGGAAAGTCAGGTTTTCGGCAATCACGGCCAATATAGTGGAATTAAACTGCGTAAGGTTAAACAATTCCACATATAATGTCTCTGACTTTTTCGATGGAATAAGGAAGAGTTTCAGCGTGGAAGAAAAAGGCGGAAAAAGGCTGCTGGAATCTATAGACATACGCATAGACAAAGCCTCATACCGCGATTTGTCGTCCCAAACGGACGTCATCAGAAGCGATATTCTTGCAAACGTGGATTTTTCCGACAAGAATGTCAGCAACTTTAAGAAGATGTTTTCCAGACTATCTGAGATGCTGGTTGACAAGTCTCTCGGCTTTATCGCCAAGGGAATTATAATTTTGGAGGATTACGCAAAATGAATATAGCCGTTTTGGCAAGCGGGCGCGGAAGCAACGCGGAAAGTCTTATGAAGGCCGCCGAGAGTGGCGCACTTGGGGAGGCGCGAATATGCGCGCTGCTGGGGGACAACCAAGACGCCCCCGCATTTGGCATAGCTGAACGTTTCGCGGTGCCGTGGAAATGCATTCCAACAGAGCAAAAAGGGGCGAGATTTTCCGAAGGCGCAACAAAGAAATATCTGAGCGCCCTAAGCGAAAGCGGCGCCGAAATTGTAGTGTTAGCTGGCTTTATGAAAATTGTGCCCGACGAAATCATCTCGGAGTACGAAGGGCGCATAATAAACCTCCACCCCAGCCTGCTGCCGGCCTACAAGGGCAAAGACGCGATACGGCGCGCATACGAGGCCGGGGAAAAGTTTTGCGGCTGCACGGTGCACTATGTGAGTTCCGAACTTGACGGTGGAGAGATAATAGCCCAAAGCAGGGTTGAAATACTTCCGGGGCAAACCCTTGAAGAAGTTGAGCAAAATGTCCACGCAGCCGAGCACAAACTGCTCCCGGGCGTAGTCAAAGAGCTTGTCTCAAAACTTTCCCGAATGGGCAAAAAAGATTAACCTCGCTTGCGAATCCATGGCCGCCGAAATAAAGGCTTACGAAGGCAAGGCGCTCAGCCGCTTTAGAACCTTCAACAAAGCCGCTCTTTTCAGCGAAATAAAGAGCGCAAGCGACGCCTCCGAGGCGTTCAGGTTTGCGGAAAAATCGGGCCTTAAAGCCTTCGTTTTGGGAGGCGGGTCCAATGTTTTTTTCAGGCACTCGGAAATAAAAAGCTACATTTTAAAAAACGCCCTTGAGCCGAGCATAAAAGACATGGGGGCAGACCTGTTTGAGGTATCGTCGTCCGTTAGGATGATAGACCTATTAAAATTTCTCTACAAGGAGGGGCGCGACGGCCCGTACTATCTTGCCTCGGCCCCGTGCCAAATAGGCGGAGCCATTGCCATGAATGCGGGAAGCGGGCCGAGGGAAAAGAGGTATGTATTCGACTTTCTCAAAAGCGTAAAGTTCGCCCGCGCCGACGGAATTTTTGAGAAAGACAAATCCGCAATCTTCCACGCCCACCGCAGAAGCGAATTTTCCGGAACGGACAGTCTTATAGTTTCCGCCGTATTTAAATTCCCCAAAAGGCAATTTTTTGCCGATCCCATAAAAGAACGCCTCGACTGGGCGAAAAAAAACCAGGATTTAAGCGTGCCCAACTGCGGTTCGCTGTGCAATAAATACGACGCGCGGCTGATGAAAATTGCGCGCTTTATATTTTCGCCCTTCCCTGCCGGAATGAGCAAAAAGAAGCTCAACTGGGCCTACAACAAAGCGGGGAACCCGATATTTCTAAGAATGTTTCTGTGGACGCTAAAGACACTGCACAAAATCTTCGGCAAAGAGATAAAGTTTGAAATAAAGTTTGTGGATTAGCCCTACATTCCCGGCGCGCGGCGGGAGCAATGATGGAATCCTCATGTATAAGAACGGGGGATATGCCGCTTAAGCGGAATATTTCCCGCGCACCCGGCACTGGAATCCACACAAAACAAAAATGAGACTTAATTTCCAGCGTGTGTGCCACGCCGCAGGACATTGCGCGCACCGCCAAACTTTCCCGAAACAAAAAAACTCTCTCTCAAAAGCGCTCTATCCGGGCGCAAAAATTGGCGCTGCAAACAAAAGCGACACAGCAGGCGCAAGCCTAAAGGAAATTCGCGGGCGGCAAAATTTTGCCACATTTAACAAGGCGCCGCGCGCCCCAACGCGCGGTTGACGGGCGCCCGCTTAAAGAGCCGCGCTCCCGCCGAAACTTTGAGCCCCAAGACAAGCGCAATGCTGCCGGCGTTATTGGTGTATGCGCACCCCGCTTATATCTACGCTGCAATCGGGCGACTTTCCCAAAAGCATGAACCCCACCCAACCCACTCCGCGAATTTGCGGGCAGGAATACTTGGCTTTCCGCTCGCAAAGAATTTTGCCCTCCTGGGACCTCACGGAATAGGCATACCCCTGCCCCGCATCTTGCCCCATTGGAAGGATCAGCTTCACCGCCAGCCATTCGCCTACGGGAAGTTTGTCGACGCCACCAGAAGAGCGTATCTGGCCGCCGTCAAAGTTTATCGACGCTCCAGAGGAGGCCCCCGGCTCCCTGACGTCGACGCAAAGCAGCGTGTGCTTGTTGAGGCGCACATTGAACTCAAGCACGCATTTTTCGGAAAATATCCTTGGGTTGAATGAGATGTACGGCTCCCAAGAAATGTAGTCGGGAGAATCTTGCATCCTTATAAAAGTGTCCACCTTCGCACCCTTCTGGCGCTGGACTTTCACGGGCGCCCCATAGGGCCTCACCATGACGCTCGGCGGAATAAGCCCAGATTCATCAAAATGCAAATCAACCTCGAAATTTCCCTTTGCAAAAAAGGCGCTCTTGTCCACTTCGGCAAATTTGTGCGCGCGCATGATGTCTTCAAAACGTTCCTTCATGGCACCCTCAACTCCGGCAGACGAGGTTGAAAATGGCTCAAACCCTATTTTATCCAAGAGCGGGTTCCCCCTCTTGAAAAATTCGGGGCGCAGAGCCTCTACATTCGGGTTTGCCACGATGGAATTTTTGTCCTGCCCGGTTTTTTTCCACTGCTCGAAGGTCTTGCGTCCGAACATGACTTCGCCGCCGAAGTTGAAATAGAGATTGCTGTCGAACTTGGCATTGTACGGCGAAATCTCAGTTCCGTTTCGCAAAAGTATGGCGGGAGACCCATACAAAACTACGTTTCGCCTAAAAACGTATTCGTCGGGATATTTTTCGCCCAGCCTGCCCAAGCCAATCTGCGAAACTTTCGCGCCTACAAAAATATTGTTTTCAACAAGAACCCCTTTGCCGTAATGCATGAAATAGGAATCCTCATGGGTGTCGTGGACAAAATTTTTAGAGACAATATATCCCTGCGTACCTTCGTCGTTGTATATTCCCCAGCCGCCGTATTTGTGCGAGTAAACATCGTAAATTTCGTTTCCGACAATCTCGCTCTCAGGGGAATTTCCAAGGGTGTATATTCCCCCCATGTCAGACAACAGCCCGTTGCCTATCCTAAATATCCTGTTGAAGCGAATCTTGTTTGCGCGCACGTGGGTTTCGGAAAATCCGAGCGTAAAGCCGGCAACTATGCCGCTGTATGCGCCGTCGAAAATGGCGTTGTGCTCTATGACGCACTCGGGGCTGTCGTATGTGATAATTCCCACGCCGCTGGCGCGCCACTTGCCGTAGGCGTAAATTATGTTGTTCTTTATCAGAAAGCGCCCGGACGCGACGGGATCGGTCTCCAAAGCCGGAAAATTTTTGCTCTTTTGCCCGTGAAAGCCGGCGCGGATGCCGCCGCACCCCAAGTCAAAAAGCTCGCAGCCGACAACGGAACAATCCCAGGCCGACTTCACAAAAGCTATTCCATACCCCTCGCAATTCGATACTACGCAATTTTCAACCGCTATATTCCTTGCGTTTGAAAATGTGACAAGGCCGTCGAAATGCGCAAAATCGTGGTATCTGTGGCGCGAAGTCCAAGTGCCGTCGGGATCCGCAAAGCACGCGCCAACGCTGAATTTCAAATTGCGCAATGTGACGTTCTCAATCTTGTCGGCTGGCGAGGGCCCCGAAGCAGACAAAATAGACTCAACAGTGGGATAATAGGCCTTTGAAGAAGATATGTCTTCGCCCTTCCTGGGCATATACCACAAAATGTGCGTCTTGGAGTCGAAGAAAAACTCGCCCGGCTCGTCGAGAGCCGTGCGCACGTTCAAAATTCTGAAACGCGCGTGTTCGTCCACATTTAGAAAGTGGTCGGTATCGCGCCTCCTTATGTAGACAGTGGAGGTATCCCCGCCGGGCAACTCCACAACCGCGTCTATCGGATAGCGGTGCTGAAACCACGCATGGAAAGTGTCCACATAGGCAGAGGACAATTTTTCGGGGGTTAGGCCCTTCAGCACCGACAAGTCTGAGTTATTTGCGCAAAACGCCCTCGCAGGGACCGTCTTTGAGAATCTCGAGTTTTCATCCAAGTAAGACTGCGCCCCGCCCAACACGTAAAACGCCCCAAAATTCGGCGAGCGCGCAAGATTCGCCCGTTTGCCGTCAACCCACAGGCTATGAAGGTATTTCAGCCCCGGCAAATGCGCCTTCCACAATGCGCCTTCGCGCTGCCAACCCTTCACGGGTCTGCCGCCTATTATTTCCGGGCGCTCGCCCGGCGCGCCCTCTATCGTAAGTCCGCTGTGCGACGCATTCAACCTTATGCCCTCCGGAACAAAATATGTGCCTGCCTTCAAAACCAGCTTTTTTCCCGAAGTTTTGGCCGCCGCGTCTATCATGCCCTGCAAATCCTGCCCAAAACACGCCCCGCAAAACGCCCACGCCGATATCCCAAACGCAAAATAAAAAACTTTCCGCATCATTCAACCCTCCCCATTCCACATTTTAAACGAATGCCTCAAAAAAAACAGGCCCCCCCATCGCACGCAAAACGCCCAAATGCGATAAAACACCACCAAAAGAAAATATCTGAACACTGCAACTTTCAGCTTGTTAAAAAGTTCCGCGCTTTTTACCGCCGCACCGGCGCAAAAATAGGGCAATAGCAAAAACGCACTCCGCCGTCACGCGCACTGAAATGCGAGGCAAGCAGGCTCACTACCACCGCTGAAAGTGCACCTTGGAAGGCTCAAAACGATCCTCCGCGCGCGTCGGCGAATCTTTTGCATACCCCAAAATTACCAGCGCCATGGGGTCTATATGCTCCGGCATGGAAAAGAGTTTTCGGAATGCGTCCATTCTGTCGGTGCTTGGCGCAATGCCGCACCAGCAGGTGTCCAAACCCAATTCCTTCGCGCGCAAAAGAAGATTTTCCGTTGCGGCGCTGCAATCGTAAACATGATAGCCGCCAAACTGCGTTTTATACTCCTCATTGAGGTCGCCGCAAACTATTATGGCGGTTCCGGCGTCGGCAAGAGAAGAGCAATAGGGGTGTATTTTCATGATCTCGCCAAGCAGGTCGCTGCGGGTGACAACCAAAAACTCCCAAGGCCTTTTGTTCATGGCGCTGGGCGCGCTCATGGCGGCGGAAAGCACCTCTTTAATCTGTTTGTCGTCGGCGCGCCTCGAAGGGTCGTAAGCCCTCACCGACCTGCGGGTGTATATTGCATTGCCTTCTTCCATATTCGATAAATCTCCGTTCCTGGCTGCGAACTAAGTAAAAATTCCCGGATGTAAAGCCAAAAAACAAATTTTTTCGGGCAAATTTAGGTTGAAAGTTGCGCGCGGATTTGCCTTATTTAGGCATTATTTTGCGTTTTGCTTAATTTAACCAATCTGAATATGGGAAATATGAAAAAATCAATCATGTCATCGCTGATGAAGAAGTTTGTGATGGCTGTCACTGGCTTTGTTCTGGCGTCGTTTTTGCTGGTTCACATGCTCGGCAACCTTCAGACTTTTGAAGGAGGGCCGTCGGCGATCAACGTGTACGCGAACTTCCTGCAGACACTGCCTTGGGAGTTCTTGTGGGGCTTCAGAGTTGTGCTGGCCGCATGCTTTGTGCTGCACTTTCTGATGGCGTTCCTTCTGGTTCTCGAGAACAAGAAGGCACGTCCGCAAACTTACGCGGTAAAGAGGCACCTTGCGGCGTCCCCGGCGGCGCGCACCATGATATACACAGGCGTGGTTGTGATAGCCTTTGTGGTGCTGCACATTTTGCACTACACGGCAATAGAGCTTACCCCCGAGCTAAAAAGGCTTGATTGGGTGGCAACCGGCGGCATGTACGAGGGGAAAGCAATCCACGACGTGTATGCGATGATGATTGTGGCATTCTCGAACCCGCTGGTTTCGATAGGGTACATAGTTTCCATGATAGTGATAGGGTTCCACCTTTCGCACGGCGTCAGCAGCATGTTCCAGTCAATAGGGCTGCGCGACGAAGCGTGGCGCTACCGCCTCAACACGATAGCAGTTGCCTACTGCGCGGTGATAGCGATTGGGTTCTCGCTGAATCCGCTTGGGGTTTTGGTGTCGAAGTACACCCCCTGCAAGATATTCCCGGTTGATCCGATACTCGAGCAGTTCGAGGCAAAGAAGGCCGACAAGGAAATTTTCATCAATTACGATTTTCTCAAATCCGAGGCGGAATGCTCCAAAGCTTCCAGCTCCAAACCCGCCGCAAAGTAAGGAGAACACACTATGAATTTGGATTCTAAAATTCCGGAAGGTCCCATTTCACAAAAATGGTCGAATTACAAGTTTCACGCGAAGCTTGTGAACCCGTCAAACCGCCGCAAGTATAACGTAATAGTTGTAGGCAGCGGTCTTGCTGGGGCGAGTGCCGCCGCAAGCCTTGCCGAGCAGGGATACAATGTTTCGTGCTTCTGCTACCAAGACAGCCCCAGGCGCGCGCACTCCATAGCCGCCCAGGGCGGCATAAACGCCTCCAAGAACTTTCAGATCGACGGTGACAGCGTTTACAGGCTTTTTTACGACACCGTGAAGGGGGGAGACTTCCGTTCGCGCGAGGCCAATGTTTACCGTCTTGCCGAGGTCAGTTCTGCGATAATAGACCAGTGTGTGGCGCAGGGGGTGCCCTTTGCGCGCGAATACGGCGGTCTTTTGGCAAACCGTTCGTTTGGAGGGGCGCAGGTAAGCCGAACCTTTTACGCGCGCGGCCAGACTGGGCAGCAGTTGCTGCTTGGCGCATATTCGGCGCTGGAGCGCCAGATAGGCTTGAAAAAGGTGAAGATGTACACCCGCCGCGAGATGCTCGACCTGGTTGTGGTGGACGGCCACGCAAAGGGAATAATAACGCGCGATTTGGTGACCGGCAAGATTGAGAGATTTGCCGGCGACGCGGTTTTGCTCTGCACCGGCGGCTACGGGAACGTGTTCTACCTTTCTACGAACGCGCAAGGCTGCAATGTGACGGCGGCTTTCAGGTGCTACAAGAAGGGCGCTGGGTTTGCGAATCCGTGCTTTACGCAGATACACCCAACTTGCATACCGCAGCACGGAGACCAGCAGAGCAAGCTGACTTTGATGAGCGAGTCTCTCAGAAACGACGGCCGCGTTTGGGTTCCGAAGAAGAAGGAAGACTGCACCAAGAATCCCAACGACATTCCCGAGGAAGACAGAGACTATTACCTTGAGAGGAAGTATCCCAGCTTCGGCAACCTTGCCCCGCGCGACATATCGTCCCGTGCGGCAAAGGAGGCCTGCGACGACGGCCGCGGGGTTGGGCCTGCCGTAAACGGGGAGCGCCGCGGCGTTTACCTGGACTTTGCCGACGCCATCAAGCGCGATTCCCTCAAGACTGTCGAAGAGAAATACGGCAACCTTTTCGAGATGTACGAGCGCATAACCGGCGAGAACGCCTACGAGGTTCCGATGCGCATATATCCGGCCTCGCACTACACGATGGGCGGTTTGTGGGTCGACTACACCTTGCAGAGCACCATACCGGGGCTGTTCGTTTTGGGGGAGGCAAACTTCTCCGACCACGGCGCAAACCGTCTGGGAGCGTCGGCTCTCATGCAGGGCTTGGCCGACGGATATTTTGTGGCGCCCTACACGGTTCCCGACTATCTTGCGCGCGCCGGCGCACAGCACATATCTACCGACAGGCCGGAATTTGAGGAGGCGGAAAATCAGGTCACAGCGCGCATAAACAGGCTGCTTTCCGTCAAGGGAACGAAGTCTCCGCGCCAGTTCCACATAGAGCTTGGGAAAGTCATGTGGGAGAACTGCGGCATGGCGCGTTCCGAGGAAAGCCTGAAGCGCGCATTGGCCTTGATACCCAAGATACGCGAAGACTTCTGGAAAAACGTAAAGGTTGTCGGAGACCAGAACACAATAAATGCCGAACTTGAACGCGCCGGGCGCGTTGCGGATTTCCTTGAATTTGCCGAGGTGATGTGCCTTGACGCCCTCAACAGGAAAGAGAGCTGCGGCGCGCACTTCCGCGTCGAGTACCAGACAGAGGACGGCGAGGCCAAGCGCAACGACGACGAATATTCCTACGTTTCCGTTTGGGAATACACCGGCGAAAACAAGACGCCCAACCTCTACAAAGAGGTAATTACCCACGACGAAGTCAAGCCCGTGGTTCGTTCGTACAAATAAAAGAAACGTTCAATATTTAGGATTTAAAGATGAAGATACATCTGAAAGTTTGGACCCAGAAAAACGCCGAGGCGAAGGGTAAGTTCACCACGTACACGGTCGACAACGTAAGCGAGGAAAGTTCTTTCCTTGAGATGTTTGACATTCTCAACGAGCAGCTTGTTGCGCAGGGAAAAGAGCCGATTGCCTTCGACCACGACTGCCGCGAGGGAATATGCGGAATGTGCTCCATGACAATAAACGGCATTCCCCACGGCCCCGAGCGCCGCACTACGGTATGCCAGTTGCACATGCGCAAATTCAAAGACGGCGACACCATTGTTGTGGAGCCTTGGAGGGCCGGCCCCTTCCCCGTCAAGAAAGACCTCATTGTTTCCAGGGACGCCTTGGACATCATTCAGCAGGCTGGCGGCTTCATAACTGCCAGGACGGGTTCGGCCCAAGACGCCAACAGCGTGTTGATACCCAAAGAGGTTGTGGACAAAGCCATGGACGCGGCCAGCTGCATAGGTTGCGGCGCGTGCGTGGCGGCCTGCCCGAACGCGGCCGCGATGCTGTTTACTTCGGCAAAAGTCTCCCACTTGAACTATCTGCCGCAGGGGGCGCCCGAGCGCGACCGCCGCACGATAGCAATGGTTGAGAAGATGGACGAGCTTGGCTTTGGCAACTGTTCCAATTACGGCGAATGCCAGGCGGTTTGCCCGAAGGGCATAACCTTGGACTTCATCGCCAAGATGAACAGAGACTACGCCATGGCGAAGGCAAGGCAGGTTGCAGAGCAAGGCAAATAAATTTTTTTGCGAAAAAAAATCTTTGTGGCGGATTCGCGCATGTACGGCGCGGATCCGCTTTTTTTATGCCGAAATAAGCGGCTATGTCAAAGCGTGCGCCAATGGGGAACGGCTATAAAAAAGTGCCGCACATTCTTTTTGTTGCCAAGAGCGCCGTGGGGCGATGGCGCAAATGAGGCAAATTTTCCTGAGGTCCCAAACGCAATAGAAAAACGCTCACAATTAATCAAGGCGGGAATTTTGGCCTTTAGCAAACGGACAACCCACATATTGGCCGCCGAGAAGGATGCATTTTAATTGCGCAAAAATTGGGGCGCTTGCGCCGCGCGCAACTTCGGCAAAAACGATCTTTGAAGGTTCAATGCCGCAGGCAAGGTTTATCGGCAAGGGCATTATTGTTTCTGTGAGAGGGAAAAAATAAATCCGCATTAGCCTGAAAAAATTTTGCCTTAAATAAAAAAAATTCGTCGGACAAGCACGGGAAAAATTTTTACAAAAGGCGCGCTTCCCAAATTGGCGGGGGGGGCCCGTCTGCCACGGCGCGTGCGGCTATTTGGAAGATGCTAGCGCACGCCAATTTCCGCCGGAATAAGCGCAAAAATTACAGGCAAGCATTGGCAATATCCCTGCAAATAAATGCGTCCAAACCGCCCCTCAAGTTTCGCTTAATAAAGCCTAAACTTCAGCGTTCGCTTTTGGAAAGCGAGAGCCGACGCCGCCCAGGAATCGACAAAAGCGCCGGCGTTTGCCGCCGCACCC
>CASEFZ010000106.1 GCA_949287395.1 uncultured Verrucomicrobiota bacterium | reverse complement strand
CTCTCCATGGGTAATCCAGCGCAAAAAGCGCCGAAAGGCAGACTCAGACTTGCTCTTGTACCCCCTGCTGAGTATCGCAACCTTTCTGCCGCGCTCCGACAAAGAACGCGCAAACTTTTCCACAATGGGCGTTTTTCCCGTTCCCCCAAGAGTCAAATTTCCCACCACAACCACAAGGCAACCCAAAGGCGCGTCCCTCAAAATTCTCCTATTGTAAAGCCAATATCTTGCCCGAACCGCCAATCCAAAAACATAGGAAAACATCTTTAGGAAAAACGCATACACAGAAACCCAAAAACCCTCCCTGCGGCCGTAAATTACGTCCGCAGTAAAGTGCGCTACGTTTTCGCCAAAGTTTTTAAGGCTGTATCTGACTGACTCTGGAAGGTTCAACTCTCAAAAGATTTATAAAAACAACCACTTGTAAGAGTTCCGAAAAAAATTTCCACACTTTTTATTTTCCCACAAAAAAATTCCAACGCTCCCTGGACATTATACATTTTAGGCAACAGCAATTCCGCCAATCTTTGACGGCTACTATTTGCTAAAGGCAACAAAGCGAAACTGTCCCCATTCGTGCGCGCCCCACTTCTTTTCCCGGCAAAAACGGCGCATCACCCCGCATGCCCTATTCAACTGAACGCAAGAGGGCGTCGTCGGCCTCGGCATTAGACATCGACGGAGACCATGAAGAACCGCCCGAAGATCCGCCACCGTCTTCCCCAGATTCCGCATCTATCATGCGCGCGGCCGCGTTGGCCACATCGGCCTCATATTTGGCCTTTTTCTTGCGCTCATCCTTCAGTTTCTTAGTTTTCTTGGATTTCCTCTCGGCTTCGATTTCCATGTCCAACTTGTCTTCGTCCAAAAGCTCTTTGCGAAGTTGCGCGCGCAATTCCCGCGCGGAGATAGTGCTGCTTTCCCTTCTAAGAATAGTCTCGTAATAGGCAAGAGCCTTGTTTGCCACATCGACCTCCCTGAGCGCGTACAACTCCGTGACAACGGGTGTGACAACCTTCTCAAAAGGGTCGGTTTTCATATTCACCCACGACGCCCTGCACATGTCGGCAAGAGGCGGCAACACAGCAGCTCTATTCGTCTCGTTCTCGGCAATTATAGCCATAAGCTCCGCAGTGTACACCTCTATTGCGTAATCGTAGTTGGCCCTAAACGCCGCTCGCAAATTGGACCAGAAGAAATGGTCCGACTCCTTCTTCAGCTTGGCAGCCTCAAGGTTCTCGCGGCGCTCAACCAATATGTCTATATATTGCACCGGATAATCCTTAAAGGCCTCCAGCTTGCTTCTCCAGATGCTGTTTATCTGGTCTGTGGAAGCCCCCATGCGCGCCCGTATTACCATCAAAGTATCATAGGCATTCTTGTTTAAAGAGTCGGCGGCTATGGAACTCCTGGCGGATTTTTCCGACAGCTTCAAATCGCCCGCATCGTATGCGAGTTTCGATATGTGCATATGCACCCTGCTGGCAACGCCGTTCCCGGAAACGAAACCGCGCTTAGTCAGCCTATCTATGTCTATGTCGCGCAATAGGGTCCAAGTCTGCGGATTGTACGTTGTTCCTTCCACCGAGCGCTGCGCCGCAATGCGCCCGCCGAAATCCAACTTCCAAACTCCAGGTTTCCACATATACGAAAGCGCAAGAGCCGACTTCGCGTTATTGACCGGATTTTTATAACAAATCACCGGAATCAAATTCGCCTGCGCAAAACGGTACGCATAATAGGTTTTATCCTCCTGAACCCCCCCGTACTTTGCAATATTTTCCGGAGTATACGGTATTTCCTCGTTCCAAGGCAGAGACGACCCCCTCACAACCCTCTCCCTGTCGGTTTTTATCAGGGTATGCAACCTCTCCACATAGGAAGCCGGTATATCGTCTTTGCGAAGCTTGCGCAACTCGTCCACGGGGCCGTACATGCCGGCCAGCCAGATCAATTCGCAGACAGCCAGGCTGTTTAAATCGTACGGAGACTTCGCAGTATCCATGTACAAAAGCACATCCTGCGGATTCTGAAAGACACTGGGCGTGCCGGGCATTCCGAAATCCACGCAATCTTCCGGAAATTCGGCATCGAAGACAAGCGACAGCGCAAACACAAATGGCAAGTGCCTCTCAAACTCGTTTGGCACAGACTCTGAAAGCGCCATTATCACCCCGCCCGCAGCGGTCAGATCGTCCACCGGCATTACGGTTTCGTAGAAATCCATAAATGCGGTAAGGTTTTTAAGGATCAATATTTTGTGGTTGAGGGAAAGTTTCGGAGTGTACTGGTTGAAAAATTCCGCCGCCAGATGCACATATACCCAAGACGACGCAACCGCCATATCTCCGGCACGCGCGGCGCCCAAGACCGTCACCTTTGCCTTTTCTGAAAGTTCCGACCAGCCTTCCGGCGTATCCTGCAAAGCGGCGAGGTCTCCGTCGGACATCGGGCATTTAATCGAAAAATCCGACGCCTTTCTCTGGGCAAATAATGAAGCCAGCCCAAGCAACAAAACCGCCAGCAACGATACAAACTTCATATGCGGAATTCTAATAAAAACTCGGCAGTTGTCAAGTTGAACACAGTCTCCCCGAACAACAAACATTTAAGTTGCGCCCAACAGCCGCAAACACGCCACCGCGCGCCCGCCAGTAAGCGGGATAAAACACCCTTTGCCAAAACGCACGCCAACCCGCGCAAATCCGCCCCCTCTCGGCAAAGAGGGGAGCCGCCTAACGCCCGGCAAAACAGGCGCCCACCCGCAAAGCCGCATCCGGCGCGCGCCACTTCTTACAAACCGCACCAGCGCGGTATAAACAGCGATATGTCCGGCACAAACGTTATGAACATCAACGCCACAATCATAGCCGCCACATACGCTATCAGCTTTGGCGTCACCGAGCCTATGTCGCTTTTGCCAACACCGCAACCCACAAACAGGCATGTTCCCACCGGAGGCGTGCACAAGCCTATCGATAGATTAGTTATCATTATTATCCCGAAGTGTATCGGGTCTATTCCAAACTCCCTTACTATCGGCAAAAATATTGGCGTAAATATCAAAACCGCCGGTGTCATATCCATAAACATTCCAACTAAGAGCAGGATTATATTTATGGCCAAAAGCATCGCAATTTCGCTGTTGCCGAAAAACATCATCGCTTCGGCTATCTGGTGGGGCGCATTAGACATGGTCATAATCCAGCTCATGGCCGTCGACGCACCTATAATCATCATCACCACCCCCGTGGTTTTTGCGGAATCGCAAAGGATGGAAAACATGTCCGAAAGCCTTATGTCTTTGTAGACTATGACCTCCAAGACAAACGCATACGCAACGGAGATTACCGCAGCCTCCGTGGCGGTAAATATTCCGCCCAATATGCCCCCAAGCACCACAACTATGAGAAGCAAGCTGAGGAACGCCTCTTTAAAGGCAATCGCAATCGCCTTCAGGTCGAAAGAGCCCTCCGCCTTAACCTTGTTCTTTCTGGCCCAGAAGAAGCTTGCAACCATTATCGATATTCCCAGTATTATACCCGGCAGTATCCCAGCCAAAAAGAGAGCCCCTATCGACACCCCCCCAACGGCAACCGAATAAACTATCATTATGTTGCTGGGCGGAATAAGCATGCCAGTCGTCGACGAACACACCGTAAGCGCTATGGACAAATCTTTTCCGTACGCCTTTTTTTCCATTTGGGGAATCATGAAAGAGCCTATGGAACTTACCGCCGCAACCGCGCTTCCCGAGATTGCCCCAAAGAACATGCACGTAAGCGTATTCACATACGCCAACCCCCCCGGAAATGGGCTCACCAGCGCCGATGCCAACCTTATCAACCTCAGCGCCATCGCCCCCCTGCCCATTATCATTCCCGAAAGCACAAAGAACGGTATCGCCAAAAGCGCAAAGCTGTCCACTCCCTGCGCCATGGAAGTTGCCACAACTTCAAACGGGCTTCCGCCCGACGCAAAAATGGCCGCAGCCGATGCCAACGCTATGACCACCGCAATGGGCGCCGAAAACAATAAAAGCGCCGTAAACGCCAAACAGAGTATCACAAAAACCGCGCTCACATTTCCCTCCCGTCTTCGGAAAGCTTTTCGCTACTGCCGCCGTCGCCTTCAGACAAAACGCGCATCATAGATTCCAGCAAAAACATCGCAGAAAACACGCCCGACAGCGGCACGCACAAGTATATCTGCCACTGGTAGACGGGCGCAGACACAAGCATGTTTGCCGATTCCATCGAAGTGGATATAAACATTATTCCCCCGAACACCAGCACCGCGCACGCAAAGAACATCGACGCCCCTACCGCCACAACCGCGCAAGTGCGCCTTCCGCCGGCCGTAAATCGCGACGAGAGGAAATCCAAGCCTATGTGGGAACCGTCGGAAAACGCGAACGCCCCACCGAAAAACGTCACACACACAAGAAACATCCTTGCAAATTCCTCCGTAAATGCCGGCTGTTCTCCGTATATGTAGCGCGTAAGCACCCCCCAAAGAACAACCAGAGTAAGCACCGCCATAAGCAGCGCGCACACAAAGGCCAGCAACTTCTTAAGCACCGCATTGCAGGCCGCAATAAAGCGGAATATCGCACTGTTTTTCGCCGTCATTTTACCGCCTTAATTTCGTCCGACAACTCTCCCATTTGAGTCCCTTTTAGAGAGTCGTACAATTTTTTCGTCTTTTCGGCAAAGGGTTTTTTGTCGGGATAGATAAACTCCACACCCTTTTTCTTGAGAGCCTCCATGGACTCCTTGGTCTTTTGCTCCCACAGCTTGCGCTGGTACTTGGACGACTCCTGCGCCGCCTGCTTTATTATGCGCTTGTCCTCATCCGAGAATGAGTCCCAAGTTTCGCGTCCTATGACAAGAACGTCCGGAATGCTCGTGTGCTCATCGAGGGTAAGAAATTTGGCAACCTCGCAATGTCCGCTCAAATAATAGGTGGGAATATTGTTCTCCGCCCCGTCCACGACGCCCTGCGCTATGGACGTATAGGTTTCGCCCGCGGAAATCGCCGTCGGCGACGCCCCCAATGCGGAAATCGTCTCTATGTCCGTCTTGGAGTTCATCACCCTGATCTTCATTCCCTCCAGGTCTTTCGGAGAGCGCACGGCTTTCTTTGAGGTATAGAAGGACCTCGACCCTGCGTCGTAAAAGCACAAGCCCTCCATATTTTTCTCTCTCACAAAATTCAGAAATTTTTCCCCTGTTTGTGAATCCAGAACCTTCCAGTAGTGCGAATGGTCCCTAAAGAGATAGGGCAGCGCCAAAGTTTGGAACTGCGGCACAAACATGCCCAGCTGCGCGCTTGAAGCTTTCGTCATGTCCAACGAGCCGTTCTGCAGCTGCTCTATGCACTTGGGCTCAGAGCCCAGCGCCCCGCCGCTGTATATGTCGACCGTTATGCGGCCGCCGGACAGTTCCTCTATGCGCTTCTTCATGAATTCCATTCCCGCGTGCACCGGGTGCGTGGATTCCAAATTGTGCGCCAATTTTAGAACGCGCCTGCCCGGAACGGCTCCGTCGTCGCGCTCCAGCACAGCCATCGCCGCCGCGGAACACAAGACCCCCGCAAGCAAACCTATAGTGAAGTATGACAATTTCTCATTCATAAATCTTTTAAAAATGTAACAAGTAAAAGTTTCACTGCCCGGCGTCCAGACTTTTTGACAATTCCTCCGCCGCCGAGTGCACAAGCGAATACATCTTCGATATTTTCGACCGCGTAAAGCGGATTGACGGCGCCGTTATTCCAATTCCCCCAACGATGCCTCCCAGCTTGTCGAATACAGGAACCGCCATGCAGCGCACGCCTTCGTGGTATTCCTCGTCGTCGATGGCATAGCCGTTTTTAAGTATGTCGGAAAGCTCCTTTTGCAAAGAGCGCGCGTCGGAAATGGTCTTTTTTGTACGGCGGTGGAATTTTATCTTCTTTAATATCGACGCGTCCTTTGCGAACAGATGCGCCAAGATTGCCTTGCCCGTTGCCGAGCAATAGGCCTCCACCAACGCGCCCTCCCGCGAGGCCGCGTGCAGCGGCAGCGGGCTTTCGCATACGCGCGCAATCAGCACCCTGTGCCCCGAAGGAACCGCAAAATGCGACGTCTCGCCGGTTGAATCCGTCAGGCGCTGCAGGTATTTTTTCGCAGAGCTTAGCAATTTTGTTCGCGCAAGCGCGCAGTCACCCAAATTCGCCAGCATTGGGCCAAGGCTATAACGCCCGTTCTCTTTTTTCAGGAAAGATTCGGATGCGAAAGTTTCCATTATCCTCAACACGCTCGTCCTGGGAAGCTTCATCGCCCTCGAAACGTCGAGGCAAGTCAGCTCCCGGCCGTCGCGCGCCATGTGCTCCAGTATTTTGCAGGCGTTTTTGAGATTTGGGATAACGTATTCCATTTGTGAGAGTTAGTTTGAGTCTTAACGCAAACCCCTTCAAAAAAAAAGGCGATTCTTTTGTATAAGTTCAAATACGGACATGCAATTCAAATATTGTTTTACGCGGGATAAAAAATTTAGGAATATCTGCGGATGTGCGGAGCGCGCTTCGCACCTGAAAGGTTTTATTTATTTATGAAGAAAAGATACATTCCATGTATGAAGGCCGCCTGCGCCATGCAGACAGGCGAATTGCGCGAAAACTTTCTCTTAGAGGATTTGTTTGAACGCGGAAAAATGACGCTCTACTACACCGATTGCGACCGTGCGATAGTGGGTTCGGCGTGCCCCGCCGAGGCGCCGCTCAAACTTGAGGCCGCCGACGAGCTGCGGGCCGAATACTTTTGCCAGCGCAGGGAATTGGGCGTGCTGAATATCGGCGGCGCCGGAACTGTTGAAGTGGACGGCAAGAGTTTTGAATTGGTAAAAGGCGAGGTTTTGTACATCGGCAGGGGGTCAAAGGAAATTTTATTCTCCTCCAAAAATCCGGCCGAACACGCCGAATTTTATCTTTTGTCATACCCCGCGCATGCAGAGTACCCAACCGTAAAATCCGCTCTTGGAGACGCCAACCGCATACATCTTGGCGAGCAATCCAAGTGCAATGTGCGCACCATAAACCAGGCAATATGCCAGGCGCGCATAAAGAGCGCCCAGCTGGTAATGGGTTATACGCACCTTGAAGACGGAAGCGTATGGAACACGATGCCCGCGCACACGCACGAGCGCCGCTCGGAAATTTACATGTATTTCGACATACAGCCTGGCGAATGCGTATTCCACATGATGGGCACAGCCGACCAAACCCGGCACATTGTCGTAAAGAACAAGCAGGTTGTAATATCGCCCTCTTGGTCTATACATTCCGGGGTGGGAACGCGCAACTACACTTTCTGTTGGGGCATGGGCGGGGAAAACCAGCGCTTTGACGACATGGACGACATCCCCACGGAGGATTTAAGATGAGCAGCATTTTAGACAAATTTTCCCTTTCCGGGAAACTCGCCTTGGTCACCGGCTGCAGGCGCGGAATTGGTTTTGCGTTTGCGGAGGCTTTGGCTGAGGCAGGCGCGGACATAATAGGGGTGTCGGCCTCTCTCGAGGACGACGGCGGGCAAATAGGAGAGCGCGTACGCGGCTTGGGAAGAAAGTTTTACGCCTACAGATGCGACTTTTCCGACTGCCGCGCCGTAAAAGAATTTGCCCAAAATGTCATTGAGGAACGCGGCGTGTGCGACATACTTTTTAACAATGCCGGAACCATAAAGAGGAAGCCTGCCGCCGAGCATCCCGACGACTTTTGGTTTGAAGTCATAAACGTCAATTTAAACTCCCAATTTTTATTGGCGCGCCAAATCGGGGCAAAGATGCTTGAAAGGGGCTCTGGGAAAATAATTTTTACGGCATCCTTGCTGACTTTCCAGGGTGGTATAACTGTTCCAGGATATGCCGCCAGCAAGGGCGGTGTTGGTCAGTTGACAAAGGCGCTTGCCAACGAGTGGGCCTCCAAGGGCGTCTGCGTAAACGCCATAGCACCCGGATACATAGCCACCGACAACACAGCCGCGCTGAGGGCCGACTCCGGCAGAAGTTCGCAAATATTGGAGCGCATACCCGCAGGGCGCTGGGGAACTCCTGACGACTTAAAGGGCGCCGCCGTATTTTTGGCAAGTTCCGCATCCGACTATATAAACGGAGAAATTCTTGTTGTCGACGGCGGCTGGATGGCACGTTAAACTTTTTAAGAAACAAAGTGTATATATGAAAAAGATCAGCACAATTCTACTGGCGGCGTTTGCGGCTGCAAGCGCGGTGTCGGCGGGTGAAATTTCCGCCGATGGCATTCTCAAAACACTCGAGAAGACCGCTGCATGGCACATAGCCAACCCGACAAACACAAAACTCAACATCCGCGACTGGGAAATAGGCCCGTATTACGACGGCCTTATTGCGCTTTCAAAACAGACCGGCAATCCGGTATATTGGGCCGAGGTCATACGCATAGGGGACGCGGCCGGGTGGAGCCCGTTCGACAGAAAATACCACGCCGACGACCACGCGGTGTCGCACGCGTGGCTCGACACGTACTCGGCTGACCCTTCAAAATCTTACCGAATGGTGCATACGAAGAAGATGCTGGACGAGGTCATATCCGACGCGGCAACTTGGGGTGACAAAAAGCCTTTTGCCAGGTTTGGGGGATCGCCCGTCAATGCGTACAACTGGTGTGACGCCCTTTACATGTCTCCGCCCACTTTTGCGCGCATGTACACAATAACGGGGGACAAAAAATACCTCGACTACATGCACCGCGAATACAAGGCCTGCCACGACACGCTTTTTAGCAAGGAGGATTCCCTCTTTTATCGCGACGCCTCCTACTTCGACAAAAAGACCAAGAGCGGCAAGCGCGTATTTTGGGGGCGCGGCAACGGCTGGGTAATGGGCTCTTTTGCGCAAGTTTTACCGCATATACCCGCCGATGACCCAATGCGCAAGTTTTACGAAGACCTTTTTGTGAAAATGTCTGAGAAACTTTTGTCGGTTCAGCTGGATGACGGAATGTGGGGCGTAAGCCTCATAGACCCCGAGGAGTTTGAAGGCGGAGAAACCAGCTCAACCTGCTTTATAGCCTACGGAATGGCGTGGGGCGTAAACAACGGGCTTCTGCCCAGGGAGAAATATATGCCCGCACTGATAAAGGCATGGAAGAGGCTTTGCGACAAGTGCGTTTTGGACAGCGGAAAGCTCGTGTATGTCCAGCCCGTCGGAGAGGCCCCGAACAAATTTTCAGACTCCACGTCAAATCCCTATGGGGTTGGGGCATTCATGCTCTTCGGGTGCGAAATGGCAAAAATGCTTGGGCACACTGTAAGCATAGAAGATTCCGAACTTCTCAGGCGCGCGGACGCCATAAACGACGCCTCTACTCCGCGCGCAATCGCCATGCTGGAGTTGCGCCGCGCCGACGACATAGCTTGGGAAAACGATAAGATTGCCTTCCGCGCATACGGCCCCGTCCTGCGCGAATCCATAGAGAACAGCGGCATCGACATCTGGTTCAAGCATGTCAGCTATCCGATTTTAAAGCGCACATACGCGCGCTACTTCGACAAAAAGGAAGACTACCACAAAGACAACGGCGAAGGCTACGACAACTTCAAGGTTGCCGACACCGTCGGATGCGGCGGAACGGGAATATGGATGGACGGCAAGCTCCACAAATCCGACGTTTACAAGCGCGCATTTGTGCATTGGACAACTCCCGATGTTGGTGAATTTACCCTGTATTACGACTATGACATCAACGGCAGAAAATTCACCGAGGTAAAGACCATAACTATAAAGGTTGGCGACAACTTCTGCACTTCCGAATCCAGATTTTTGGAAAAAGGCAAGCCCGCCAAGGGGCTTGAGGTTGCCTTCGGCCTGCTTCCGCAGACCAAGGCTGCCAAGGTTGAGTGCAACGAGGATTCAGCCGGCATAACAAGTTCCGAGCAGGTGGACGGAAAAACTCTTACTATGTTTGTCGAACACCTTGGCAAGGGCAAGTTTGAAAGGTTTGAGAAATTCCCCAACCAGCTTGGAGAAGAGCGCCTGGTAATCCTCAAGACCGGAAACGACGGCAAAGTCAGGCACAAGTTCGGTTTTGACTGGAAATAACTTGATTAGAAATATTGGAAAAATCCGCGGTCTTAATCGCCGCGGATTTTTTATGTGCAAAAAGGGCGGGAGTGTTTCAGTTATTTGTGTTGCGTTGCATAATATCTGCACAAGCAACAACTCCGGCGCATAAAAAAATTCTTCCAACAAAATGTTTTTGCGCAAACTGCGCCGGAAAGGGAGCAATGGCGGTAGGGCGTGCGGAATTCCAAACATTTGCTTTATTAAACGCGCTAAAAAAATTCCGCAACTTTCCCTTTCAAAAAGCGCAGGGCCTCTTTGCGCCCCGCAAAAATTTTTACAAGTTTTTACAAAATGGAGAACAGCCAAAGCCCCATTGCGAATGCGGTGAATAAGCCGGATAAGCAACTTTGCCATGCCTGTTAAAAACCAATGTTTTAAAATAAGCACCGCAAGCTATAGACAACCTTCCCCCTAAAAAAAATGTCCGCGCAAAACGCGGGCAAAACTCAGGCGTCAAAAAACCATCTCACGAAACCGGAGTTTCCCGGCAGGCGCAAATGCATGGAAGGTCAGTCTTCAACCTCGTATAAAAACACCCTCGAATTGCGCCGCGAATTCTTGTATTTCTCGTACCTTTTCGCCGGAAGGGTATCGGCCGACACCTCCCTAAAACCGCACACCGAAAAGAACGGCGCGCTCTTCGTGCTCAGGGCAAAGAGTTTTTTAAAGTGCCCCTCACGCGCCTTCATCTTAACATACTCAACCATTCTTGAGCCGACGTCATGCCCCTGGTAAAAGGGCTGGACGTGAAGCCCGGCAAGCTCCGCGCAACCTTCGCCCAAGTCCAAAAGGCTGACAAAAGACACAATGCTGCCGTCCATCTCGTAAACAAAATAGCGTCCAATATCGCGCTCAATATCCTCCATAGACCTGTACACCAAATTTTGGGTCTGGGCGGAAATTTTTGAGAGATTGTAAATTGTGGATATGTCGTCGGGTGTGGCCGGCCTGATCTTTTGGTAATCGTCGGCATAAATCATGGTTCCGCAACCGACCTTGTCGAAAAGCTCGTTTAGCAGGCACGCAAACTGGCGCCCGTCAAGTATGTGCGCGCGCCGCGTGCACGTGGACTCCAATGCCTTTATGGAATGGACAACCTTTGACAACACCCTCGGGTCTATGTCGTCCTTGCGCGACTCCAACATGTCCCTCACCTCGTGAATCGGAACCGCAACGGTTTTCTCCGAGCCCACGCAAAGCCCGCAAGTTTCCGTTATGTAAATGAGTTTTGATGCGTTTAGCCCTATGGAAAGCTCCGCAGCAAGAAGGTCGGAATTTATCCTGCAAATTCCGCCGTCGCGCTTAGTCGCCATCGGGGTGAATATCGGGACCATTCCAAGCGCAATCAGATTTTCTATGGTCTTAAAATCTATCTTCTCAATGCGGCCGGCATTGAGATAGTCCACCCCGGATATTATCCCAACCTCCGTTGCGCGAACAGCATTTGTGGAAACGCAGCGGATTTCCTGCGCGGCAAACTCGTCGACAATGCGCTGAAAGACGCCCGCCGAAATCTGGCGCGCCGCCGCAAGCGTTGCCTCGTCTACGGGATTGGTGCCGTAAATATCGCTCAGTTTCACCCCGTGCTCGGCCTGAAATTCGCGCATCTGCTGGCCTATCCCATGGACTACAACTATATTCACCCCAAGGCTCCTGAGAACCGCAATGTCCGTAACTATATTTGCAAAGTTTTCACACGCAATTATGCTTCCGTCAATTGCAAGCACAAAGGTCTGATCCCTGTACTGGGGAACATATTCGAGTATCCCGCGCAAATCCGACGCCTTAAAGGCGCTCGCACTGGCACCGCAACCGTTTTCCATTGTCTATCCGCAAATGTGTGAGTAAGCGCGGCCAAAAAGCGCCCTACGCCCTGCCAAGATATTCGCTATCCTCCGTGCGTATTCTTAGAACATCGCCCTGCTTTATGAAAAGCGGAACCTGAACCACAACGCCGTTCGCCAAAGTGACGGCCTTTGTCGGCGCAGATGAAGTGTCCCCGCGCAAGCCCTCCGCGGCCTCCGCAACCACTATTTCCATCACATTGGGAAGCTCCACAGAAACGGCCTCGTCGTTGACAAAAAGTATGGTATACACCACGCCTTCCACAAGCCACTTTATATCGTCGCCGATTGTGTCTTTCATCAGAACGTAATCCTCGAAAGTTTCCGGGTTGATAAAATGATACTGGTCTCCGTCGACGTACGAATACTCAAGCTGGTGGTTTGTGGTCTGGCAGAACTCAACCGAGTCCGTTGAGCGGAACTTAACAGCAGTTGAAGCGCCGTTTGAAAGATTGCGCAAAACCGTCTGTACAAAACCCGCCTGCCTGCCCTGCGTTCTGTGCAGCATGCTCATTACAACGTGCGGTGTGCCGTTGTACATTATTACCCGACCTTTTCTTATGTCTGTTGGTGACGCCATATGTGTCTTTAGTATTTTGTGTGCTTTTATATGTTATTTAAGAGATTCCGACAATTTTACCTGCATGTCAGACCCAGTTGGAATCGCGCCACATAAGCCCCTTTGCTATGTCGCGCGCAAAAAACGGACCGCGGTAAATCATGCCCGTGTAAATCTGGACGAGACTCGCCCCGGCATTCATCATATCGCCGGCGCGCTCGACGCTGGTTATTCCGCCAACGCCAATTATGGGAAGCTTCCCGGAGGTCGCCTTCGATATATATTTAACAACCTCCAACGAACGGTCAAACAGCGGCGCTCCGCTAAGCCCGCCCGCTTTCTCCATATAGGAAAACTCCGAATCCCGCTTTATTGTGGTGTTTGTGGCGCAAACGCCGTCTATGCCAACCTCGTATGCTATTGAAAGAATAGAGTCTATTTCAGCAAATGACAAATCCGGCGCAATTTTTAAAACAATCGGTACGCGCCCCACGCCAAGCTTTTTTGATCTGTCCTCGTTTGCGCGCACCACAGCCCTCAGGAGGTTTGGCAGATGGTCTCTGCCCTGAAGCCTGCGCAATTCCGGAGTGTTTGGGCTGCTCACATTTATTACAAAGAAATCCGCATAATCCGCAAGCGCATTGAAACTGAAAAGGTAGTCTGCGGCGGCCTCTTCAAGAGGGGTAATTTTGCTCTTGCCTATGTTTATCCCCACGGGGAATAGTCTATTTTCGGATTTCTCGCCCAAAAGCTTGGAAAGCCTCTTTGCTATTTCCTCCGCCCCGTCATTCGGGAAGCCGCAGCAATTCACAACGCCCTCAACTTCCGGATACCTAAAATACCTTGGGCGCGGATTGCCCGGCTGCTTCATTTTTGAAATAGTGCCTATTTCTATGTGCCCAAAACCGAACGCCGCCGCCGAACGGAAAGCCAAAGCATCTTTGTCGAAGCCCGCCGCAAGCCCAACGCGGTTTGGGAAATCCACCCCAAAAACCTTTATCTTGCGCGGTGTCTTGACAAAATTAAGCATCTCCATCACTCTGCGCAGCGGAGCCACAGCGCCCACAACCTGCATCGCCTTCAGCGCCATCGAATGCGCCACCTCGGGATCCTGCGTAAAGAAGATCGGCCGCAAAACTTTTTCGTAGAGATAGTCCATCTTTTTCTAAAATCCCCTCCGCTTATATTCCAATGCGTTCAAACTTCAAGCATTTTAGCCAAGGGCTTCCCGCCCAATTTACACACCGGCTACCCGCGCAAAGAAACACGCCCATCAAACCCTAGAATCCGCGGTCTTTTGAATCTAAAATTATGGTTACCGGGCCGTCGTTTACAAGCCCCACATTCATCATAGACCCGAAGTGCCCGCGCGCTAATTTCCCGCTTATCGCGCCGCCGAGCCGCTCGCAAAATCTCAAGTATAGCGGCTCCGCCGTCTCGGGGCGCGCCGACCTGTTAAAAGACGGCCTGTTGCCCTTCCTCATATTTCCGTACAACGTAAATTGGCTTATCACAAGCGCATCCGCCCCGATATCCGACACCGAAAGATTCATCTTGCCGAATTCGTCTTCAAAAATACGCATTTGCGATATTTTCGACACCATCCATTCAACGTCTTCCTCGGAATCTTCATTCGTCACTGCAAGGAGCACCAACACCCCCGCGCCTATCTCCCCGACGCGCCCTTTCGGCTCTGCGTCAGGAACGTCAACATACGCGTTTTTTACCCTCTGAATAACGGCCCTCATAGAAAAAAAATCCCCAGCTATTCCAATGAAACTCTCAAATTAAGGCGGGCTTCCTGGCCGGGTTCCACAAAGCGCTCCGACTTCCCCAGCGCCGGGCAGCGCACCCTCACCCCTATTTTAAATGCCCCTTCGCGCTCGCCCAAAATCACGCACATTCCGGGAGATGGCCTCTTTCCGTCGCCTATGCGCACGGTAATGTCCTCCTCGCCGCTCTTCAGCCCAATCTTTACCATAGCAGACTTTAATTTTGCCAATACAACATCGCCCGCCTCCGAAAGATCCGAGCCCGGTTCCAACACGCTCAATTTCCCGTTTTCGCCCAATCCGTAAACAGCCCGGGCATCGTGCAACACTCTGTAATTTTGCCTGGTGCAACCGCTGTGCCACGGAACTTTGAAAAAAATGTCCGCGCCTGCGTCCCACGGAACGCGAGTTTTTGAGGCATTCAAAAGACCAATTCCCAACTCAAACGCGAATTCCTCGAAAAGATACTCCGCATAAAAGCCTTCCGGGCTAAAATCCGATGCAGGCAACCGCGCTTTTCCCTGTACAAATTTTACCCTAAATCCTCCCTCAAGCTTTTCCGGAGCCCCAAAAAAGCTCCTGCCAATATTTTCAACACAGTTTAATTCCCCGTTTGCGCCTGCCTCATTCCACGAAAACGCCAACGCCCTGCAACCGCATTCGCCGCCACCGGGAAGGCTCGCAAGAACTTCCCTCTTGTTTCCTCCCGCCATGGAGATAGTCCAACTTTCAAGCACAGCTCCGTCTTTAAAACAAAACTCCGACGGCCCAACATTAAAGCTCTCCATAAAAGATCTCCCCCATCATTTGAGCTTATCCTCCGAATCCGGGCTCCTCACAACCCCAAGATACGAATTTACGCGCGCATAACACTCTATCTGCCTGGCGCTCATCTCCACCAAGCGCCTGTCGAAACTCAGCCTCGCCCCCCTTGGGAATACCGTCACCACGCACGACCCCCCAAAATTGAACAACCCCGCCTGTTGCCCTCTTTTCACAGACTCCCCAACTTCGCCGAAATTCACTATGCTTCCCACGTTTGTTGCCCCTATCTCAACAAAGGCGCATTTTCCCACACCTTCAACCTCAATCAAATTCACAACCCTCTTGTTGCGCCAAAGTATCGATAAATCCCTTGAGAGAGCTATCGGGCTTACAGAGCTAAGAAAGCCGTCTATAAACCGCCTTGCGCAAATTTTTCCGGAAAAAGGATAATGAAACCTGTGGTAGTCCAACGGGCTCAAGCGCGATACCAGCATTGTTGCGCCGTTAAAGCTTTCAGCAAGTTCCCCTTCCCCGAAAAATTCCTTCAGGCAAAATTTCTGCCCTTTTGCATAAAACGCGTCGTTCAAGCCCGCGTTAAAAATCAGCAAATGGCGCCCGTCCGACGGGAATGAAAGCGCTCTATCGTTTTCCTCAAGGGCCAGCGGCCGCGCGCCTTCGGCAAGTTCCCGCGTAAAAAAATCGTTCCAACACTTAAATTGCGAAACTTCCAGCAAAGACTCCCCCATGTTGATTTTTTTGTCGGCCACAAAGGGGCCTATCGCCTTTGCGCTAAATTTCGTCCGCGACCACAACCCGAAAATGCGCGAGAACACCGCCCTCTTAAACAGCGCCCACAGCGCCATTTTCCCCGCAGCCGTGCCGTACAGAAAACGCATAAACGCCTCCGCGCACACGTCTTCCTGCTCCATATTTCCCGTGTGGATATTGTATATTTTTATTCCCATTTGTCCGCCGTTTAAAAACGCTCCTTTAAAAATGTGTTTCTCGAGGCGCTGCCAACGTTCGATACGGCAAGCTTCCAGGCGTAGGGGTCGCCGACAATAAACACGCCCCTCCGCGCCCTTGTGAGCGCCGTGTAAACCAGGTTGCGCTGAAGCATCATGTAGTGCTGGCGCAATATCGGAAGCACCACAAAGGGAAATTCGCTTCCCTGCGATTTGTGTATGCTTATCGCATAGGCCTGCTGCAGGTCGACAAGATCCTGCCTGGCCAATTTCACAACCCTTCCGTCGAAATCCACCTCAATGCCGTCGCCCATCGACACTATTCTGCCCATGTCGCCGTTAAAGATTTCAAGCTCGTAATTGTTTCGCGTCTGAATCACTTTGTCGCCTGCCGAATAAGACTCACCGCCGTAAACCGCCCCGCAAGAATTTCCGTTCAGCGCCTGCCTCAAGGCCGCGTTTAAAGACCTTATTCCGGCAGTGCCCTTATGCATCGGAGCCAAGAGCTGCACATCGGAAAACGGATCGCATCCGAAGGCCGAAGGTATTATATTTTTTACCAAATTTACGCACTCCCGCATGCATTCCTCGGGGTTTTCCGCGCGCACAAACCCAACCTCCGCGCCCGGATTAAATTCCCCGGGCATTGACGGGTTCAATATTCCGAACGTATCCTCGCCGTTTAAAACGCAATGCGCCAGAGACACTATAGCGCTGCGCTCGCTCTGCCTAAAGACCCTGTCCAACCTGACCACCGGAAATTTTTGTGCGGCTATCAAATCTTTCAACACATTTCCTGGACCGATGCTTGGCAGCTGGTCCGAATCCCCCACCAAGAGCAAATGCGCCCCGTCGGGAATCGACGCCGCCACCGCGGCGGCCAAACGCGTGTCCAGCATAGAAGCCTCGTCTATAATGACAAATTTCGCCTCGAGTTTTTCATACTCGCCCCTTGCGAACTTTCCGTCTCCATATCCGAGCAATCTGTGTATCGTTGCCGCTTCCACACCCGAACTTTCCGACATTCTCTGCGCCGCCCTTCCCGTGGGAGCCGCCAAGAGCGGCGTGCACTTTTTTGCCCTCAATATGTCGCAAAGAGAGCGCAATATTGTGGTTTTTCCCGTTCCCGGTCCGCCCGTCAATATGCTCACCCTATTCTCAAGCGCGCCCTTCAACGCGGCTGCCTGCGACGGCGCAAACTCCACGCCGGCCCTCTCCACGGCCCATTTTACCGCCAAATCAACCTTTATCGGCGGAAGCGCGCTTGGAGCCGAAGCCAAGCGCTTTAGATTGTCCGCCAGCCTACGCTCTTCGTAGTCCAGCTTTCCCGATTGCACGCGCGCGCCCAAGCGTTTTAGGTCTCCCCCCGCAACAAGCCTATCTATGCCGTCTTCGCATTTGAGCGCGTCAACTCCAAGCAAATCCGACGCCTTTGCGGTCAATTCCGCCTTGAACATGCAGGTGTTCCCGTCAAGCTCGCTCTCCCGGAGCGTGTGCATCAACCCCGCGTCAATGCGCTCCGGGCTCTCGCTGGATATTCCCAAATTTAGCGCTATTCTGTCCCCGGTCTTAAAGCCTATCCCGTCAACTTCCCTCACCAATTTATATGGAGCCCCGCGCACTACTTCCCCGGCGTCGTCGCCGAACTTTCTCATTATCCGCACGCACATCGACATTCCTATTCCGTAGGTCCTAAGGAATATCATTATGTCCCTGAGGTTTTTTTGCTCCGCCCAAGATTTTTTAATTTTCCGTGCGCGCTCCTTTCCTATCCCCTTTATTTCCGTCAGCCGCGAACTTTCCGAATCTATTACCCGCAACGTGTCCTCGCCAAAATGCTTCACTATTTTTTTTGCGTAAACTTTCCCTATTCCCTCCACCAATCCGGAACCGAGAAATTTTTCCATTCCGTAAAGCGACGACGGCAAGCGGGATTGAAAAGATTCAACCTTTATCTGCCTCCCATAACCCGCCTTAAAGTTCCACACCCCGGTCAGGTCCACTGTTTCTCCGCATTGTATCGACGGCATTATTCCCGCAGCCGTCACAAGTTCCCGGGAGAGTTTTCCGGAGGTCGGCCTAACCGATGCCACACAGTAGCAGTTTTCATCGTTAAAAAAAACGATGCGCTCAACAACCGCCTCCAATGTCACTTTTTCTGCGCCCATTTCTCCCGCGCGGTTTTTACTCTAAATTATCCAATTTCACCCCGAAAATCCCTAAACTAAGCTCGGCCAAAGACGCAAAAACCCCCAGTGCCCCCGGGCAGTTCCGGCGCAGTGAATCCTCAGAATCTGCGCCCGTTGCCACAAGCGCCGACGCCGCCGAAATATTTTCCGCAGACTTCCAATCGTACACCGAATCACCTATAAAAACCGATTCCTGCGCCCTCACTGCCAATTTTTCAAGCGCCGCCTGCCCGAATTCCCTGTCGGGCTTTCGCGGAGATGTAAGGGAAGTTGCGCAAACCGCGTCCAAAAGTTTCCTTAAGCCCAATTTTTCCAAAACGGCTTCCGCGGCCTCCGTCTGTTTATTTGTAAAGCACGCGGTTTTAATTCCTTTTTTTGAAAGAGCCTCAAGTATCCCGCGCGCGTGCGGCATGGGTTTTAATCCGTCGTACACAAAGAGCGGGCAAAGCTCCATATAGCGCCTTCCCATATCCAAAGCCGCGGCCTTTTCGCCCTCGGGAAGCAATTTTTCCAAAGTCAATAAAATGGATCCACCCACGCTTCTGTAAACTTTGTCGTAGGAAGGCGCCTCCAAACCGCGCTCTTTAAACACCGCACCGACAGTCTTCCATATCGCGGTGTAATTGTCCGCGAGTGTTCCGTCCAAATCAAAAAAAGCCGCCTTAAACTCCGCCACCTGCTAAACCTTTCCCATGCGTATTATTTCCGCGCCGCTAAACTTGTCCGCAAGATACCCTTCCAAATACTCCAACGTTGAAACCTCTATCTGCTTAGGCGCCTCAGGATACGTGTTATACACAATAGCCCGCAAATTTATCCCGCGCTGAATGCAGTATTCCAAGCTCAACAACGCGTGGTTTAGCGAGCCAAGGCGCGACGGCACCACAAGAACCAACTCAAGCCCGCGGTCCGCCACATAATCGGCCGTCAGAAAACCCTTTTTCAGCGGGACCATAAGCCCCCCAGCGCCCTCCACTATAACCGTGCCGAATTTTTTTTCCAAAAACTCCGTATCCGCCGCAATCGCGCCGTAGTCGGGCTCGATTCCCTCCATCCCAAAGGCCAGATGGGGAGACGCAGGGAACTTCGCCACATATCTGCACGTCGTAAAATTTCTGTCCTCCTCAAAGAGCGGAACCCCCATTATTTTTCTATGCTCTATAATGTCTTCGGATATCCCTTCACATCCTGTCTGGATCAACTTCTGCGTGATTACGCTTTTGCCTTCCTGCAGCATGTTTCTGGCAAGCATTCCCGTTACTATTGTTTTCCCGACCCCCGTATCCGTTCCGCTAACAAAAAATTTCGCCATCTTTTAAACCTTTCCCCTTTTGCGCGCAAGCACATACACGGGATGGTACTCCAATTCCACCCCTCCGCCAGCAGACGGAAAACGCTTTTTGTACTCTCTTGAAAACCTTTCAACGCTTTTCGGTGTCCAAAAAGTCTTGAAAGCTCCGTTCACACCCGTCTCCTTCATGTGCCTAAGCACCTCCAATCCGGATTCAAAATTCAAAACCACCCTTTCCTCCCCGGCAAACAAAATCTCAAACCCCGCCATGTTTAGGAGACCCTCCAGCTCGTTCAGCCCGATATAGTTTAGGCCCTTTCCTGCAAGTTCGCGCACCTGCCTGAAATTGTCTTTGCCGAAAGTCGAAAATGCAAGTATTCCACCGTCGTTTAAGCAGCCCGCCAATTTGGCGTAAAAATTTTCCGCGCCCGCAATCCACTGAAAGCAAGAGGCCGACACCACCGCCGCATACCCGCTTCCCAAATCGGCCTTTGACGCGTCGGCGCATATCAGCCTTGCGCCCTCGCAGTTGCGCGCCGCAATTATAGCCAGCGCTGCGCTGGCGTCGTTTAGGAACCACTTTGCGCCTTGTAGGCGTGAATGGATAAGCTCCGTTAGAATTCCCGTTCCGCAGCCTATCTCCAAAATTTTTTCGCCCTTGACCGGCACCGCGCTTTCGCCAGAAAAATTTCTTTTAATTTCACCGTCTTGCGGATCCAAGGCTCCTATTCCAGAAAGGAAAATTTCCGACAACTTTTTGCAAATCTCGGCCTGAACCCTAGCCGATTCAGCATATGTGTTTGCGCTCGCCTCGAAGCCCCCCCCCGGGCCCGCGGCTGCCAAAAAGCCCGCCTCACAAATACCTCGGTCAAAATGCCCGCCGTCCAACAGCGCCAGTTTTTTTCCCCAAGCCCGCCGCATATTGCGTGCTGGGAATATCCTATCGCCCAAAGCCCCAAGCGCAAAAGTCCAATTCTCTGCGTCAAAAAATTTTCCCCTCAACAAGTTCCCGAGGAATGACAACTCCTGTTTAAGCTCTTCCAGCCTTTCCGCCGAAAGCTCCCAGTCCGGCGGGGAAACTTCTCCATAAGCCCTTGAAAAAAATTTTTTCGCGCCAACAATGTCGAAATTCTGCAGCGTCTTTTTAAAAATCTCCTCAGCTATTCCGCAATTTTCGTCCAGCGGGCGCACGCTTGAGCAAATGGCCACCTTCGTCCCCGCCGCGCGCATAACACGCGGGAAGCTCTCGGCAACCCCGAGGCCGAAAGACCATGCAACCAATCCAACGCGGGCGTACTTTTCCACCTCAGACTCAAAGTCCCAATCGCACTCAAGCCCCCTGTAGTCGCAAAGCATAAGCACATCGCAATCGTCGGGAATTTTCACCCCTTTAAAAAAACTTTCCCCGCATGCAAATCCACCGAAAAATACAACCAGCTTTTCAGCCCTGCACCCGGTATTCCCGGCTTTTCCGCCATTTTTGCCGGAATTGCGCCTTATCCATACAGCCTTCATTTCGCGCCCCTTTTTCCGAGTGCAAACTTTAACGCAGCCGCCGCGGCCTCAATATCGCCGCAATCCATTCCTGCATTCAGCGAGAAGCGTATCCTCGACATTCCTTTAGGCACCGTCGGTGGGCGCACCGCAGGGGCGTATATTCCAGCCTCAAAAAGCGCCTCTGAAACTTCCGTTGCCACACTTGCCTGCCCAATCACAACGGGAACAATCTGGGTATCACCCAGCGCCGCATCACCAATTGCGCCCCTAAAAACGCCGCAAAGATTTTTCAATTTCAGCCTCAGGGAATTTGCTTCCATTATCTTTGAGAAGGAAAATCTCGTCCAAAGCTGCGATATCGGCGGCGCCGCCGTCGTAAATATAAACGGCCTGCAACGGTTTATCAAAAGCGTTCTTACATCTTCCGAACACATCGCATACGCGCCGCTTGAGGCCACAGCCTTGCCCAATGTTCCGACAAAAATATCCACATCGTCAAAAACTTGCTCTTCCTCGCACAGGCCTAGCCCGCGCGCCCCAAATACCCCAACGGCATGGGCTTCGTCGACATAAAGAAAGGCGCCATACCTGTTTTTCAGCTCCGCCAAAGTGCGCAAATCAGCCCTGTCTGCGTCCATGCTGAAAACGCTCTCAGTCACAATGCAAACTCTTCTAAAAGAGCCAGCCCGCCGCGACAAAATCTCTTCCAGCGCGCCCAAATCATTGTGGGGAAAACGCGCCCATTTAAAGCGCCCAAGCATCAGCCCGTCAACTATGCTTGCATGCACAAGCCTGTCGCACACCACCAGGTCTTCCGGCCCGAAAAGCGCCGGCAATATTCCGCTATTGGCGTGGTAGCCGCTGTTGAAGACCAAACACCTCTTTTTCTCGCCCCCCGGTGCGCAAAGCGGTGCGTATGCGTCCTCAAAAAATTCCTCCAGCTCCCCGAAGGCTCTTCCGTTACCGCCCAAAAGCCTGGAAGAACATGCACCCATTATAAAACCGCCGGCATCTGCAACAGACTCCAAAAACTCCGCCTGCCAATCATGGCGAGCTGAAATTGCCAAGTAGTCGTTCGAGGCAAAATTCAACAGTTCACGCCCGTCCACGCGTATGCGCGCACCGCTCACATCGCCGCCCCTGAGCCCGCGCAACATTCCGCTTGAGCGCAGGGCGTCTATTTGCCCACGCAAAAATTCCGCCTCATTCATCTCTAACGCTCCCGCATATCGCGTCGGTAAGTGTTTTCAACTGGACGTCGTCGATGATGTATGGCGGCATCGTGTACAGCAGCCTGCCAAACGGGCGCAGCCACACCCCTCGGCTTATAAGGCGCTTCTGCATGAGCGCAATATCTATGTTTTTCTCCATCTCAACCACGCCTATCGCGCCAAGAACCCTCACTTCCCTAACACCTGGCACGCCGCTCAAGCCTCTCAGCCCTTCTTCCAGCCCTTTTGATATTCTTGAAACATTCGCCAGAAGGTCTGACTCCAAGAAAAGGTCTACGCTCGCGTTGGCGGCGGCGCACGCAAGGGGATTTGCCATAAAAGTTGGCCCGTGCATAAAAAGCCCCGCGCCGCCGTCCGATATCGCGTCGGAGACTTCCGACGTCGCAAGCGTTGCCGCAAAACTCATGTATCCGCCGGTAAGAGCCTTGCCTATGCACATAATGTCCGGGCTTATCCCGGCATACTGGCTTGCAAAAAACTTCCCCGAACGCCCGAAACCCGTAGCTATTTCGTCGAGTATCAAAAGCACCGAATGCCGCCGGCACGCCTCCGAAAGTTCCCGCAAATACTGCGGGTGGTAGAAGCGCATGCCCCCCGCCCCCTGCACTATGGGCTCAAGTATCACCGCCGCTATTTCGCTTGAATGCCTTTCAAGCAAGTTGTTCATCGGGGCAAAGTCGGAATAATTCCACTCTCCGGAAAACGGAATTTCCGGACGCGGCGCAAAGAAATTTATGGGAAGGCCGCCGGCAAAAAGGCCGTGCATGCCAGAAACGGGGTCGCACACAGACATCGCGTGCCACGTATCGCCATGGTAGCCGCCCAAAACCGTCGCAAACTTTCTCTTGGAGGCAACTCCCTTCGCCTCGCAATATTGAAGCGCCATCTTCATGGCAACCTCTACGGAAACAGATCCGGAATCGCTGTAAAAAACCTTGTCCAAGCCCTTCGGGGCAACCGACAAAAGCTTGGCAGCCAGCTCTACTGCCCCTTCGTGCGTCAATCCCCCGAACATCACATGGCTCATTTTTTCGAGCTGGCGCCTCACTGCTTCATTAATCTTTGGATGGTTGTATCCATGCGCCACCGACCACCAAGACGACATTCCGTCTATAACCTTGCGCCCGTCGGCAAAATGCAGATACACGCCCTCCGCCCTGTCGACCACGTAAACCTCCGACGGATTCCTCATTGAAGCATAGGGGTGCCATATATGCTCCCTATCGAAGGATTTTAAAGCCTCAATATTCATACCCCAAGCGACGCAACATTTCAAAATCGGCATCGATGCCTGAACCAACTGTCGTCAACATGTCCCCCATCAACACCCCGCTTATGCCGGATTTAAGCGCGCGTTCCTGCGCACCCGCTATCGACGCCCTTCCGCCCGCAAACCTTATGTGCGCGCGCGGATTGATCAGCCTGAACATCGCAAACGCCAACAATATCTCTTCCTGCTCCAAGGGCTCCACAGACTCCAAAGGCGTATTCTTTATCGGCTGGAGTATATTCACCGGTATGGAATCTACCCCAAGCTTTGCCAGCTGCTCGGCAAGCTCAAAGCGCTGGGCCCTTGTTTCTCCCATTCCTATTATTCCGCCGCTGCACAAAGTCATTCCAACTTCGCGCGCGGCCCTTAGGGTTTCAATCTTGTCGGATATGGTGTGCGTTGTACACAACTGCGGAAATTTTGACGGCGCAGTCTCCAAATTGCAGTGTATCCTACCCATTCCCGCATTTTTCAGGCGCCTTAAATCGTCTATTCCAAGCAATCCAAAAGAGCCGCACAGCTCCAGCCCACCCAGCTTGGAAATCTCCTCAAAGGCCGCGCACATTGCGTCCACCTCCGCCTTTGACAGCGCCCTGCCGCTGGTCACCAGGGAAAACCTTCTTATTCCGGCTGCTTTTGCCTTCGTTGCGTGCTCGAGCGCCTTCTGCGGCGAAACGCATCCGTAGATTTCGCAGCCCGTATTGTGGCGCGCGGACTGCGCACACCATTTGCAGTCTTCAGAGCACCTTCCGCTCTTTGCGTTCATTATCGAGCACGTATCCACCCGCCTTCCCAAAAAATGCTCTCTCACTTCATTTGCCGCCGCGCACAAATCCTCCAAAGGAACGCTGTTTGACAGCTCCAAAGCCACACTTTCCGAGATGTTCTCACCACCTATAATTCTTTCGGCCAACGCATTCATTTTACCACAAACAACGCCTTTACAATCTCCAAAACAGGGAATTTAATTGGCCGTTTCTGTCAAGCATTTCCATAACCGCTACTCCGCTGAAACCGCGCCGGAAAAATCTTTCCCAAGTTGCAAAAGCACAACCTAAACATCGCAAAACAATTTTCCATCGAAACCACAGGCAAATAAAAAAGGCCCCCTTACGGGAGCCTTTTTTCATCAAGACCTTTAAAGCCTTATTTCGCCTTAAAGTCAGAACCCGCCTTGAACTTTACGACCTTGGAAGCCTTGATCTTGATCTTTTCCTTTGTCCTCGGATTGATTCCGGTACGAGCCTTGCGCTCCGCAACCGAGAATGTGCCGAAACCGATGAGCTGAAGCTTCTTGTTCTTCTTCACGCCGGCCTTGATGCAGTCGATAACAGCATTAAGAGCCTTTTCAGCACAAGCCTTTGTGGCTTCGGCACCGAGTTTCTTCTGGATTTCTATGATGAGTTCTGCTTTGTTCATAACTTTGGTTGTTTGTTATTTTATTTAGGAAAAACTTTAATAAACAAGTAGTCCCGAAAAGGACCTGCCCCCGGCATCCGAGATGCGCCGCCGCTGGAACCAAAACACCGCCGCCCATACGGGCAACCGGCAATTAAAGCGCCGACACGGAAGCTATCCCAAAAGAACACAAAAGACCGTAAGTCCCTTCCAATTGTGGACACAGATTAGGCGTTTTGCGCAACGCGTCAACATAAAAAAGTAATTTTTTACCCTCTAACTTCTCATTTCTCCGTTTGTTATCGCTCTTGAGCAACCTGCCGAGACCAAAAAAAACGCGCGCGGATTCAAACTTCAGAATAAAGATTATTTTATCACCACATATATTCTTTTTTATCTATAGGAAGCAGATTTATCTTTCCGCGCGCAAAATTATCCGGCGCGCAATATACGGCGAGAGCCAGTGCCCAAAATCTGTCTGCATGCCCGTCCCTGCCGCGCGGGGCCGTAAATTTTTGAAGCCCGTTGGCCGACGCCTGCTTGCGGACAGAACGGATGTCGGCGCGAATGTCTATTTCATCAGGAATTCTCAATGCCCCATCCTCAAACTTTGAACGCAGCGCATACGCCAATTTTTCCTTTAGCGCAGACGTGAAGCTCAAGCCCTCAACGCGCGATTTCCCGTAGCGCAGCGAAGCGCGCTCCGCAAACTGCCGCCCCAATCCGCTCTGGTCAACCGCCACCTTTCGCAAATTCCCCATTCGCAAAAAGCTGTGCAGTTCAGCCTCCTGCTCGGAAAACGGCGTGTTTTCAAGAACTCGCACTTCCCGGGTATATAGAATGTCCCCGCACTTTTCCAGCAGCCAAAAAACAGTCAAATCGCTTGTCCTGCCAACATCAACCCCGAGATAGAGGGGATTTTCCTTGGAATAAAATTCCCGCCAGTTTTCGCCGTCTTTATACAGGCACCTCGAGAGATTTTCATGGCTTATAAAGGCTGATTTGTCGTCGGAGGGCTCGCACATATACTCTTGAAGGAAGCTTTCCTCATCGGCGCATGATCTCCTTACATAATCGAAATATTCAGACTCGTCCATGTCCAAAATTTCGCTTTCCTGCGGCGCGGCCTTTTTCAATTTAGAGAGCAAGCCCTGCTCCAATGCGTCCTGCAATGTGACCCTGTGCAGCGATATGCCCTTCGGATTTCCGCCATGGCGGGCCTCTTGGACAAGTTTATTAAAAAAATTTTCGCTGCCGCGGTGAGTAGAAATTATGCGAAGCTTCCCTCCCCAAGTTATGCCGGGATAGGCCACTGAGTAAAGCCGGTACGGATCGGGATGCAGTGCGAACTCGTCCAATACGCGCGTTCCCCTCTTCCCTGCCTGGGCGTCAGGATTGGAGGACAAAGACCATATGCGCGTCCCGTTTGCAAATTCCACAGATTTTGCGTCGTCCCCGGCAGAAACCCCGGCCCCGGAAACATCTTCCGCAGCTATATCCAATATGCTCGCAAATTTCTTGCAATCTTGGACGAATAGGCGCGCCTGAAGCTCGTCCCTGGAGCTTACCCAAGAGTCAAATTTTTTGCCCGACACCGCATGCGCCCTCACAAGTTCGTAAGCGGCCGTCCAGCTCATTCCTATCTGGCGCGATTTCTCCATCAGCTTTATCCTCGACGAATCCTCAATCCAAGCGCGCTGGTATGGAAGAAAAAATGTTTCCGCAGCCATTTCCATCATAGCAGCCTGAGTTTTTCCTCAATTTTGCGAAGTGCACCCTCTCCGAGCGTTGCGCCAGAACTTTCAGAATCGCAATCGCCTATGCCAAAGGTGTCATGGCAGGCGCGCTCCTTCACCGAAGACAGCCGGTGTATGATTCCGGATATCACATTCAAATCCGCAAGCGAAACCTCGGAAATTCCGCAAAGGTAGTCGAAGGCAATTTCCCACGCAACATCGAGGGTCGCACGGGCGGCGTCCGGCAATTCTTTTTTCAGCACTTCTTCGGCGCTACGCTTGGCGTCGCGTATCCGTTCAAGATGCCTGAAAAATTCATCGGAAAGTTTTGAGCATGTATCGCGCCCGCGCAAATTCGCCTTTGCGCCCCGCGTTCCCACATCAGAGTCAGGGCATTCGGCCGGCCCGGTGATGCCATCATCACATTCAACACGCGAGCTTAGGCACTTACTGGAAATAGAAACTTTTTTAGCCCTTGGCATATTAAAACTCGCCCCCTTCGAGGTAGTCCAACCCCTTTGCGGCAAGCTTCGCGCGCACATGGGAGGCGCTTATTGGAGAGTGGGTCTTAATAAGCATTCCCTTCTGTTGAAGATAATCTATGTCGGCGTAAAGTTCGCCCTCGCTGCATGGCAGGCCGCAAGCCCGCACGCCGTCCAATATCGTTTCTATGCAAAGCGAGGCCGGATAGGCGGCCTCAAGCTGCAGTAAAATTGCGCGCCTTAAAAGTATTGAAGAATCCATCTTATTGTTCCTCCCTGCCGTTTTTCATTACCAGCCTGTCGGTCTTCACCGCCAACTCGCATATGCGCTGGTTGGCTATGCGCGCCTGGGCCACAAGCGAGCTTATATTTTGGGAATTTTTCCCTATCAACTCGCGGGTCTCCAAAAGACTTTTTGAATACTGGCGCTGCATGCAGCGCACTTCCTCGCGTATCTCAGAGCGCAGCGAGCGCAAGTCCTGAACTGCCTCTCCCAGGCAGCGCATCAACTCCGAACGCATCTTGTCCATCTGCGCGTGCGTGACGTATGTCATATCAGGGTCCATAGGGTCCTTGTGCAGCTGGCGAATCTTTAGAACTATATAATAGGCACCGAGCAAAGAGCTAATAGTAAAAACCCCCGCTCCCAACAGTCTTGCATTTTCCATGTCCATAGCGGGACCTTTATAACACCGCACCCGCACGCGCTCAAACAAACTTTGGAAACTTTTGATAAAAACCGCCCGCCCGGCTTCCGGCGGCGCTCTTTTTGCGGCCTCAAAAAAAACTTCACAAAAAAACGGGCCGTCTTGCGCCCGTTCTTTAAATTAAACTAAACCAGCGCATACACCCTGTCCGACGGCCTAACCCTGCGGGGAACACGAACCCCCACCACGTCTCCGCGGCGCGCCTGTTCGATCTCCCCCGACTGTCCGTGCATGGTTTCTATTTTGCACAAAAAATACCCCGTAGTGTTTCCCTCAAAACATATTTCGTCCCCAGGCCTGAGAGACTTGCACTCAACTGAGATTTCGGCAACGCCTATCTTTGAAAAATAGTTTTTCACCCTGCCCACAACCGTCTTCTTCTTTGTGGAGACATTCCCCTCCGAGGTCCAATCTCCGGAAGGCTTGCCCATGTAAAACCCGTCGGAAAAACCGCGCGTAAAAACAGTTGAAAGCTCCTGAAGCAAATCTTTTTTCAGCGCGGAAAAATCCGCCTCAAAGCCGCTTTTTTTCCTGTTTTGGAAATAGTAATCAACGGCGCGCCTGTAGGCAGAAGTGACAACATCGACATATTGGGCGTTTCTGTTGCGCCCCTCAATTTTGAGTGAATTAACCCCCGCCTGGATCAGTTTCTCAATAAAGGGAATTGTGCACAAATCCTTAGGGCTTAGAACAAACCCGTCTCCCACGCAAAACTCCCCAGAATCGGCGCGAAATGACGAATCGCCCGGAAGCATTTTGGGGAACACCCTATACATGCGCCTGCACGGCTGCATGCACTCCCCCCTGTTGGCGCTCTTGCCG
>CASEFZ010000105.1 GCA_949287395.1 uncultured Verrucomicrobiota bacterium | reverse complement strand
CGTAAAAACGGGGCGGCTGTCGGCTTGTATTGTAATTGTTGTGCTGGCGGCCGCGGTAAATGTCGGGTTCTAGAGGCGCGCATATTTGCCGAAAGTCCGTAAACAAGTTTTCCAAGTGCGCGTTGCTTGATGGAAATGCGTGGCTTCTGTGTGGGAGGGCGTTTTTTTTGAATTGAAAAAAATCTGGGATTGTGGCGAAATGCGCGGTGGTAATGGTATCGGGAAAAGACAGTTTGGACGAGGCTTATAAGAGGTGTTGCGAGCTTGCCTACTCGCACTACGAGAATTTTCCCGTTGCGCGCATGGTTCCAAAGAGACTTAGGAAGCACGTTGCGGCCGTGTATGCCTTTGCGCGCACAGCCGACGACATAGCCGACGAAGGCCATGATGAACTCGATGGAGCCAACCCTGTGCGCGTGGAGAGGCTGAGGCTGTTCGAGGCCCAGCTTGACCTTCCCGAAAAAGAGCGAGATTTGCAGTGGTCTTGGATATTTTGCGCTCTTTCGAACACCATGAAGGAATTTTCCATACCCGACACCCTGTTTCGGGACCTTATAAGCGCCTTTTCCCAAGACGTTGTAAAGAAGCGCTACGAAACTTTTGATGAGCTTTTGGATTACTGCAGGCGCAGCGCCAATCCGGTTGGGAGGCTTGTGCTGATTCTCCATGGTTTTAGGGATGAATCCATGTTTGCGATGTCCGACGACATTTGCACCGCCCTGCAGTTGGCGAACTTTTGGCAGGATATGAGCGTAGATGCTCTCAAGAACCGCATATACGTCCCAAAAAGCGATTGGGGCGGCGCCGATGAGGGCGCGTTTTTTGCGAAGTCTGCAAGCGGCGCGCTAAAGAATGTTGTAAAATTCGAGTGCGACAGGACGCGCGCGATGTTTTTGCGTGGCGCGCCGCTTGTAAAGGCGCTTCCGTTCCCGTTGAGTTTGGAGATAAAGGTAACGCTTGCGGGCGGAATGTCCATATTGGACAAAATATCCGCAAACGGTTTCGACACGCTTTCTTCGCGTCCGTCCCTCGGCGGATTCGACAAGGTAAAAATATTTTTCAAGGCGCTGTTTTTATGAGCGGTATTCCCACAGCGCAGAATTCGAAGAGCGTCTATCACAAAGCGGAGCGCAAGAAGTCTAATTTGGCGTTTGCGTTTTTTTGTCTGGACAAGTCGCGCGCGACAGACATGGAGGTCTTTTACGCGTTTTGCCGCCTGATGGACGACATAGCCGATGACGAAGATGCGCCGGTTGACGTCAAGAAAGAGCTGCTTGGGCAATGGAAGGCGGAGATAAATTCTATTTACAGCGGAGGGGGCGTGTTGTCCCCGCTGGGCGAGGAGCTCAAAGAGATGGTTCTTCGCCGCAGGATACCCAAGGAATACCTTGTGTGCATCATAGACGGCGTTTTGCGCGACACTTCGGACGAGCCTTTTGAAACTTTTGAAGATTTGCGCCGCTATTGCTACGGCGTGGCTTCGGCGGTAGGTTTGGCGTCGATATATATATTTGGCTTTAAAAACCCTTTGACGAAAAAGTTTGCGGAGGCGCTTGGATACGCGTTGCAGTTTACAAATATTTTGCGCGACGTTGTCGACGACATGCGCTCGCACGGGCGCGTCTATATTCCGCAGAGGGAGCTTGAGGCTTTTGGGGTATGCCGCCAAGACCTTGCAAACCCGGGGCAAAACCCGGCATGCAGGGAGCTTTTTTCCCTGATGTATTTTAGGGCGAAGCATTTTTTCAACAAGGCGCGTCGCCTGCTTTGCGGCGAAGATAGGAGAAATTTGGCGCCCGCGCTCATAATGTGGGCGATTTACGAAGACATTCTTGAAAAGCTGAAGGCCAGAAATTTTGACATTCCAGCGTCGCCGTTAAAAATATCAAAATACAGGAAGATATATTTGGCGCTCAGGGCGATAGCCGATTCCAAAAAAAAGGTTGCCGACGGTTGCCTTGCGCACGGGAAAGTTGCGGTTGTGGGGGCCGGCATATCGGGAACGGCGGCGGCGGTTAAGCTGTGCCGCGACGGGTTTGATGTGGAATTGTTTGAGTCGAGGGGAGACGGCGGCGGAAGGACTGCGGCCATAATGTGGGCTGGTGCGCGGCTCGACAATGCGTCGCACGCGCTGATGGGGTGCTATTGGAATTTCTTCGGCCTTGTGCGGGAGGTCGGGAACAATCCGGAAGATTATTTTTCCCCGATAAAGCGCATGGATTTCCTATACAAAAATAGGCGCGAAACGGTAAACTTTACGAATGGCGGAGATTCGCTCTTTGCGGGAACTTTGGGCTTCCTTAAGTATGCGGGGCTTTCGGCGATGAGGTCGGCGGCAAACGTATTTTTGCTGTTGCGCATGAAGTGCGGGTGCGCGCGCGCCTTGGAGAACGAGACGGCCGCAGATTACCTGAAGCGAATGGGAATAGGCGACAGGGCCATTGAAACTTTTTGGTCTCCGTTTTGCGTTTCCGCGCTAAATACGCCGATAGACTCGGCATCTGCCGGGGTCTTGCGGGAGACGCTTTTAAAGTCTGTCTTAAAGGACGCCGATGCGGGGCGCCTGTATGTGCCAACGCGCCCGATATGGGATTCTGTCTTTCCAAAGGCGGGGTTGCTGATAGAGGCCTGCGGCGGCGCACTGCGTTTTGGAGAGGCGGTGGAGTCTGTGGAATTTAGCGGTTCACGGGCGAAGGGTATTCTGCTTAAAAACGGCGGCCGCGAAGAATTTGACTGGGTTGTTTGCGCGGTGCCTCCGCGCGCTTGCGGAAAAATTCTTAACGCCCTTCCAGCGGCGGTTGAACTTTGCGCAAAAATGCGCGAAAACCCGATAGTCAACGTATATTTCACAACGCGGAAAAAATTGACGGACGCGGATTGCGCGTGCCTTGTGGATTCTGAATTGCACTGGATATTCGACCACACAAGGAAGCTTGGCGGCGAAAGCGGGCTGTTTCTTTACGGGGTCACCGTCAGCGACAAAGCTTTAAAAAAGGGCAAGCAGGAGGCCGCCGAGTTTGTCAGGGGCGAACTTTCCGCATTTTTCGGGCAGTTCGAGATAGTTGACATAGCGCCGATGACTTTTGAGTCTGCCACGCTTTCGGCCGATTGCAAGACTGAGCGCGCCCGCCCGGGGAACGACGCTTTTGGTTGTGAAAACCTGCGCGTAGTCGGCGATTGGACAGCCACCGGTTTGCCTTCAACCCTCGAGAGCGCGGCAAAGAGCGCCTTCAATTTGGAACTTAAATGAAAACGCTCGCGGTTTTCCCAACCAAATATGAGGCCGCAAAGATCTTTGCGGCCTTTGGCAAAAAAAAGGTTCTTGCCGATGGGGTTGAAATTGCGGCTGTGGACTGGCTTGGCGGAAAAAACGGCTTTGAGGCAAAATTGAGTTTTGGGGGCGGCGGCGAATCTCGCGTAGATTCGTTTGTATTTTTAATTTCTGGAATGGCCTGCGAGGCCGCGGCAAAAGCCGTTGTCGGTGCGGCTCGGGATTTTTGCGTGGATTCCATTATCCTTGCCGGGTTTGGCGGCGCCTGCGACCCATCACTGCGCCTTGGCGATTTCGTTTGCGACAGCGCCGATTTGCGCGTGCTGCGCGCCGCCGAAAGCGTGTCCGCGCGAGACGGCCTTATCGCAAGCGCCGGGGCTCCGGCCGGCAAAATGCAAAAGGCCGCGCTGTTTAAGGACAAGGGGGCGCTTGCTGTGGACATGGAGGCCGACATGTTTAGGGCGTCTCTTAGAAGTGCGGGGGTCTCGGCGTCGTTTTCCCACTTGCGCTGCATAAGCGACTTGGCCGATGCAGATGTTCCTCTCGAAAATTTGGGAATATCAGCCAATGCGTCCACGGGAGCATTAAGTTTTAATTTGCCCAAGTTTTTCTGCGGAATTTTGCGCCGGCCAAGCCTTGCGGCTTCGCTTGTTAAATTTGTGGCCTGCGCGTGGAAAGCCCAAAAAATATACAATTCAAAAATAGCGGATTTCTTTTTTGCGTATATTGATATTTTGCGAAAGCCGCAAATTTAGCTCTTGTCGCGCGCGGCGGGGCGCTTCTCTTGCAAAGGGCGGGGTTGCTGTGCAAAATTTACCGGTGTTTTTTTGCCGGCGCCATTGCGCGGGGTTGAAATTTCCCCGTTTAGGGCAGTTCTTTATTGCTCTTAACTTATTCCCCGGAAGATTTCGGGCCTCCTTCTATGGCGCTGGAAACTTTTGTAATAACATGCCAGGGATTAAACCAAAATTCTGAGAGCGCTGCGCTGCCTAACATGATACAGCGCAACAACACCTAATTGCTTGGGCGGATTACGATGTTTCCAAGATAGCCCTCCCTTTAAAATAGAAAATTTTTTAGCCAGATTGTTATCCCGCGCGTGCGGAGCTGGCCGATTGACAACCTCTTTGGGGACACTTCCCCCGAAAGTTTTTTTAGAAAATTTTGGCAATGCAAAAAAAGCGCGCCTTTTTAGGCGCGCTTTTTGCATTTAAAGAAATTTGCGCTAAACAAGCCGATGCTACTTGTCCTTAAATTTCGCCACAAGCTCGTTCACCGTGGCTTTTGCGTCTCCGTACAACATTCGAGTGTTCGGACGGAAAAATAGCGCGTTTTCAAGCCCCGAGAACCCTGTGCCTTTTCCCCTCTTTAGGGCAAAGACAGTCTTTGCCTTGTAAGCCTCAATTATGGGCATTCCGTAAATCGGGCTTGATTTGTCTTCGGCGGCCGCCGGATTTACAACGTCGTTTGCCCCAATTACTATTGCGACATCCGCCGATTCCAAAATCCTGTTGGCCTCCTCCATTTCCTTTAATTGCTCGTACGGAACATCGGCTTCCGCCAGCAATACATTCATGTGCCCAGGCATTCTGCCCGCAACGGGGTGTATTGCAAAGTTTACTTCGGCGCCGTTGGATTCGAGAATTTCGGCGAGCTCTTTGACCGCGTGCTGCGCCTGGGCTACGGCCATTCCGTATCCGGGAATGAACACCACGTTCTGCGCGGCCTCAAGAATATAGTAGGCGTCGTCTGCGGAAATAGGTTTCATTTCGCCGGTTTGCCCCTGGCTTGCGGCGGAACTCTTTGCCCCGAACCCTGAGAACAAGACGTTTCCGAGAGTCCTGTTCATAGACTTGCACATTATGACTGTCAGGATTATTCCGCTTGCTCCCACAAGGCAGCCCGCCACTATCAGCACGTTGTTCTGGATTACAAAACCCGCGGCACTTGCCGCCACGCCCGAAAGCGAATTCAACAGAGAAATTACAACAGGCATGTCGCCGCCGCCTATCGGCATCACCGCCGCAAAACCGAGCACCAAAGACAGCGCCACAGCCGCAAGCATAAACCAGCCTGCTGTTTGGCCCGATACAAAGCAAAAACAGGCCGACACCGCCACGAGCAACACCGCTATTGACGCATTTACAAATTTCTGCCCGCCGTAAACCGCCGCGCGCCCAGAGAATTTGCCGGAAAGCTTTCCCCAAGCATAGACGCTTCCGGTAAATGTCACGCCGCCTATAACTATTGCGGCTATTGTGGCGCCCATGGTGAAAAGGCTGACGTCTTCGGCTTTTACAAGGCCGCGGTAATAATAGTCGCCGGCGCCTACAAGAAGGCTCGCAAGGCCGCCAAAACCGTTTAGCAGGGCTACCATCTCGGGCATGGACGTCATCTTAACGCGTTTTGCCACTACCGCCCCAACCAGCGTTCCGAGGGCGAGAGTACCGAAGAGTATACACCAGCTCTTAATGTCTGCCGCGTCCAGAATCTGCCTGTCGAAGAACGTCACAACCACCGCAATCAGCATGCCGGCCGCGGAAACGAAATTTCCCTTGCGGGCGGTTTCGGCTTTGCCGAGCATCTTTATGCCCAGTATGAAAAATACCGACGCAATAATGTAGGCGAAATTTACCGCCATGCCTGCGTCTATTGCCCCGGAAGCCACAATGTCAGATGCGTTTTGCATGGCTATTTGTCTCCCTTCTTCTTAAACATGGCCAACATTCTGTCGGTGACCATATATCCGCCGACGACATTTAATGTCGCCAGAAAGAGGGCCGCCGCGCCTATCCATGTTGCGAGGTCGCTGCCGGCGGTTCCGGCCGTCGATATTATCGCCCCGACAATCGTTATGCCGCTTATGGCGTTCGATCCGCTCATCAACGGCGTGTGAAGCTGGCTGGGAACTTTTGAAATCAACTCGAACCCGAGAAACGCCGCCAGCGTGAATATGAATAGCAGAAGTATTACTTCCATTTTATCAGACCTGTTAAATTGTTCTACTGTAAAACGGCCCGCCTACTGAAAGCGCGGATCGTCTATTCTGCCCTCTTTTACTACAACGCAACTCTTCATGATGGGATCTTCCATGTCCACCGCAAAGTTTCCGTCCTTCGTGAAGTGCCCTATAAAATTGACAACATTGGCCGAATACATCTGGCTTGCTGTGGCCGGCACTTGAGCCTCAAGGCAGGTGTCCCCCACAATCTTTACGCCGTTGGCCGAAATTACGGTTTCGTCGGCCACGGAGCCTTCAACATTGCCCCCGCCTGCGGTTGCCATGTCCACTATTACACTGTTGGGCTTCATACCGGCAACCATTTCCGCAGTCACCAAAAGCGGCGCCTTCCTGCCGAAGAGTTTTGCGGTAGTTATAACAACGTCCGCCTGCGCGCAAACCTTGGCCATAGCCTTGCGCTGCATTTCTATCTGTTCGGCGGTCAACTCTTTGGCGTAGCCCTGCGCCGTCTGCCCGGTCTGCCCAAGGTCTATCTTTACAAATTTAGCCCCGAGGCTCTTTACCTGTTCCTCCACAACCGGACGCGTGTCAAAGGCCTCCACGCGCGCGCCCAAACGCTTTGCCGTTGCTATTGCCTGAAGGCCCGCAACGCCAACGCCTATTATGAAAAATTTTAACGGCGATATTGTGCCGGCGGGCGTCATCATCATAGGCATGATCTTGTTCGACAACCCGGCCGCCCTTATGACCGCGCAATACCCCGCAAGGTTCGATTGCGAGCTTAAAACGTCCATCTTCTGCGCGATTGTGCTTCTGGGTATCATCTCAAAGCTTGCAGCAGTCACATTTGCGTCGGCAAAGGCCTTCAGCGTCTGCTTCTCGTTAAACGGATCAAGCAGACTAAGGTGGAACGAGCCGGACTTGTAGCCCTTTATGCTTTCTTCGGAGGGCTTCCTTATGGATACTACAAAGTCGGCCTCCTTTGCGAATTCGGAGCCGACTATTTGCGCGCCAGCGTCCTCGTATTCCTTATCGGAAAATCCGGCGTTGAGGCCTGCGTCTTTTTCCACACACACCGTCCAACCTGCCGATATCAGCTTCTTTGCGTCCGAGGGTATAAGGGCAACGCGCGTTTCCCTCGGATCCTTTTCCAGTTCGACAAATAGCTTTTTCATTATCCCGCCTTTTTATAACCATCAATTTTTATGACAAGATTTTTTTTGCCACCAAGATGCGGTGCTTTTTACTCACCCATTCAAGCTGCGCTTGTAAAAAAGCTAAATGCCGCGCGTCTTAAGCGTTTTTTATCGCGGAGGAAATTTTTTCGATACGGCTTTTGCTCTGAACAGATTATTTCCCTCTCCCAAAAAAAATCCGCGCCAAATACGCCTCTTGGTTAGCCTTTTTGCCCGAAACAAACTTTTCGCTGCACCGGCGCGCTCCTCCCGCGGGCAAAGGCATATTGAAGGCTTGCAAGGCATCAATCCGCACAGTTTAGGGCTGCCTGAAAAAAGGAAAATTTTTACCGAAGAATTTTAAGCTCCTATTCGGAAACCAAAATCTTCCCTTGCTGGAAGTCTTAATTTTTATAAAACGCGCTTGCCGGGAAACCCCAAGCCGCCCGGGTGCCAGCCAATTCCAGGCCGGCAAACAAAATCCGCCAGCATTTGCCCCGCGCCATTTAGCGGGCCTTTTTTGGCATGCGCCCGTCCGGACGCTACTCTTGCGGTGCCGGACGCGGAAATAGAATTTCCTGCTGCCCAACCTTTACGCCCGCAAGGGAATCCCCCCAGGCAAGTGCGCCGTCGTAAACTTTGGGAACTTCCGCGCCAAGAAGGGTAAGAATTTTTGCGCCTATTTTCGGCATTATCGGGAGAAGCAAAACCGCGCCCAAGCGCAAGGCTTCGGCCATATTCGCAAGCGTGGTTTCAAGCGCCAGCCTGTCCTCTTCCGAAGAACTCTTTGCCAGCTTCCAAGGGGCGCGCTGTTCGGCATAGCGGTTGACGGCCCTTATGAAATTAAAATTCTTCTCAAGCCCTATATGGAACTGCATGCCGTCATAGTGGGAAAGCACAGCGGCGGCGGTTTCGGCGGCAAGGGACTTCAAGTCTTTCTCGAAATTGTCCTCCGCCCTTGCTTGCGGAACAATTCCGCCGCAGTAGCGGTGCGTCATATTCAGCAGCCTGCTCAGGAGGTTGCCAAGGTCGTTGCCCAAGTCTGACGTATAGCGCGTCACAAACAGGTCTACAGAGAAGTCTGAATCCTGACCGACATTCATCTCTCTCATCAGAAAATATCTGAACGCATCCGATCCAAACCTGTCAACAAGGTCGAGCGGGTTGACAATGTTGCCCAAACTTTTGGACATCTTCTGCCCCGACGACATCCACCAACCGTGCACCAATAGGCTTTTGGGCAGTTCTATTCCGGCGGCCTTCAACATTATGGGCCAATACACCGAATGCGGCGGAACAAGAATGTCTTTGCCTATGACATGGAAGTCCGCAGGCCAATTTTTGCCGAAGTCTTCTGTGCCAAAACCTACTGCGGATATGTAGTTTACCAGCGCGTCAAACCACACATAGGTAACATAGTTTTTGTCAAACGGCAGTTCTATGCCCCAAGACAGCCTCTCTTTCGGGCGCGATATGCAGAGGTCGTTGAGCGGCTCTTTCAAAAACTCCGCCACCTGCTTGGCTCTGAAGCGCGGATATATGAAGTCGGGGTGGGTTTCCAAATACTCTATCAGCCACGGCTGGTAGGCCTTCAGCTTGAAGAAGTAGTTGCTCTCGGAAATTTCGGTAACCTCGCCAAAAATTTCGGGCCACTTGCCGTCCACCTTGTCTTTTTCCTGGAGGAACTGCTCTTGTCTGGCCGAGTAAAAGCCCTTGTATTCGGCTTTGTATATTTCGCCCTTGTCGTAGAGCTGCTGCAGAATTTGCTGGACAACCTTTATGTGCCTGGGCTGGGAGGTTCTTATGTAGTCGTCATTCGACACGTCCAGCAGGCGGCACAAGGAGAGGAATTTTTCGGCCTGTTCGTCGCAGAACGCTATGGGTTCAACACCCGCGTTCTTTGCGCTCTGTTGAACTTTTTGCCCGTGCTCGTCCAATCCCGTCAGAAAGTGGGCGGGCAATCCGGACATGCGCTTATGCCTAACTATTACGTCGCTTAAAACTTTTTCGTAGGCGTGCCCCAGGTGCGGGGCGCCGTTGGCGTAATCTATGGCGGTTGTCAGGTAGAAGTTTTTCATTTCCGGCCGAATGTAAACGCCTCCGCGTTTTTTAAAAGCTTTTTCTGCTTGTTCAAGAAGGGAAAATTTCTTGATTTTTGCGCCTTCAAAAAACATCCTGAATGCGTGAAGAAGAAAATCACCCCACAAACCCCTAAGCAAAACGAAACCGGACGGCGCGCGGATTTCGAGATGGAGGTTTTGCACGACATCAGCAAGGCGGTTGTCGCAAAGGGCAAAGTTTCTGACTTAATGTCGGAAACACTGGAAATTCTTCATGTGCGCCTGGGATTGCTTAGGGGCACCATAACCTTGCGGGAGGCTGACATGCTTTTTATTGAAGCTTCCAACGGCATCAGCGACACCGCCGCCAAGCGTGGGGTATACCGCATAGGCGAAGGCGTGACGGGGCGCGTGGCCGAATGCGGGAAGTCTGTTGTCATACCCGACATATCAAAGGCCCCCGAGTTTTTGGACCGCACACGCACGCGCGCCCGGCACGCCCAAAACACAGCCTTTATTTGCGTTCCCATAGTTTATCTTGAGCAGGTCATAGGAACCTTAAGCATAGACATAGAAAACGCTTCCGGCGTCGATTTGCAGCGCTACAGGGAACTTTTGGAAACAGTTGCCAATATTCTTGCCGATGCGATGTCGGCAATATACCTGCGCCATGCCGAGGCCAACAGGCTGCTTGACGAAAACAGGAAACTGCGCATGAAGTTTGGCGGCTCCATGATCCGCCCAAAAAACATGGTTGGCAACTGCGGCGCCATGCAAAAGGTTTACGAGGCCGTTGCCAAAGTTTCCGCAGGCGGCGCCCCGGTGGTGATTTTTGGAAAGCCAGGGACGGGCAAAGAGCTTTGCGCGCGCGAAATTTGCGCGGCCTCTCCGGATTTCAGGCGCTCTTTCCACGTCGTAAATTGTGCGGCTTCCGGGTCGGCGGAGATGTTGAGGGAGCTCTTTGGCTCCGACGACATGCGCTCGCCTTTCGGCGCTCAGAACAGGCAGGGGATGTTGGAAAGGTTCAGGAACGGAACCATATTTTTTGACGAGATTGCCGAGATCCCGCACGAGGTTGCCGCAGCGCTTGCCTCGTGCGCGGAGCGCGGAACTTTCAGGCGCGTTGGTGGAAATGCGGAAATAAAAAACCGCACGCGCCTGATTTTTGCCAGCTGCGCCGATACAGATGAATTGCAGGATATAGGCGCTTTTGAGCTGCCTTTTTTCAGGAAGATTTCAAAAGACGCAATTTACATGCCCTCGCTCAAAGACAGGAAGAGCGACATTCTGCTTTTGGCGGAACATTTTTTAGAGAGGTACAATGCCGTCTATAACAAGAATATAAAGCGCATTTCAACCCCGGCCATAAACATGCTGACTGTGTACACATGGCCTGGAAACGTGCGGGAACTTGAAAATTGCATAGAACATGCGGTGGATTCGTCGCACGATTCCGCAATATCGGGCTACGATCTTGCCGCGCAGGTGCGCGCGAACTATTCTTCCAGGGATTTGCGCACCGAAGACTTGGATTTCGCCTCCCTTGTGCAGTCTTTCGAGCGGGAACTAATAACCGAGGCCCTCAAGGCCTCGGGCGGGAAAGCCGCGCCCGCTGCCAGAAAGCTGGGCCTGAGCGTGCGCATAATGAATTACAAAATAAAAAAATACGCCATAATTCCGGCATGGTATAAAGCCAAGTAAATTGCCTTTGCCGCGCCTGAACATTGCCTTGTTTAGGAGTGTCCGCATTAGGCGGCGCTTTTTGCGCATTTTAACTGCCGCCGGATTTTTGCGTCGGGGGGGCGTTGAGCGGAAATAGTTGTAGGAAGCAAAATGCAACAGTGTTTTTTTCGCAATAAATCTCCGAGGCGCCATGTGGCGGAATGCTAATTTGCGCGCCTCATTTCGGGTTTTGCATCCGCCTTCTTGGATGCTGGAGGAGCCGTCTTACTATTGAATTTGGCACCTTTTTTGTCAGGCATTCTTTTTTGTGTTGCCGACATTTCCATAGGGCTTATCTGTAGGCGCAATATTATCTTATGGGCGAGAAAGTGATGGTTGCGCTGTCGGGCGGCGTGGACAGTGCGGTGGCAATGCTCCTTCTAAAGCAGGAGGGCGTGGATGTTGCGTCGGCCTACATGAAGACATGGATGAACGAGGAGGGCTCCGACGCCCTCGGGGACTGCCCGTGGCACCAGGATATTCTCGATGCCCGCGCCTGTGCGGAAGTTGCTGGGGTGGATTTTGAGGTTGTGGATTTCATTGAAGAATACCGCAGGCAGATTGTGGAGTACCTTGTCGAGGAATACAGGGCGGGGCGCACGCCCAATCCGGACGTAATGTGCAACAGGCGTGTAAAATTCGGAAAGTTTTTGGACTATGCGCGCGCGCGCGGCTTTTCCAAGGTGGCAACGGGCCATTATTGCAGGGACAGGCTCAATGCCGACGGTTCCAAAGATCTTTTGATTGGGGCTGACCCCGGCAAAGACCAGTCCTACTTTTTGACGATGATAACCCAACAGCAGTTGCAGAGCGCGCTTTTCCCAATAGGTTCGCTGTTAAAGGCCGAGGTGCGCGATATCGCGCGCCTAAACGGTTTGCCGAACGCCCGCAAAAAGGACAGCCAGGGGATATGCTTCTTGGGGAAGATACGGGTGCAGGATTTCCTGCGCGCGTACATACCCGAACAGCCTGGGGACATTGTCAATGCCGCAGGCAAGGTTGTTGGAAGGCACCGCGGGCTTTGCAACTACACAATCGGGCAGCGCAAGGGCATAGGAGTGCCGTCGAATGCCGACAGAAAAAAATACGTTGTGGTTGCCAAAGATTACTCGACAAATGCCTTGCGGGTGGATTTCGATTCCCCAGAGGCCGAGGGCTTGTATGCGGGGTCGGTTATAATTAAGGATATAAATTGGATAAACGCGCGGGTGGATTCCCCCGAGCGCCTTCAAGTGCGTGTCAGGTATAGGGATCCGCTTATATGGGCGCGCTTTACGCCGCTTTCGGATACGCGCGCGCGGGTGGATTTTGAATCTGCGCAGCGCGCGATGGCTGCCGGGCAAATTTTGGCTTTGCACAGGAGCCCTGTGGTTCTTGGCGGAGGCATTGTGGAAAGCGCGTTCTGAGTGATTTGCGCGGCGCTGGCGGGGCGTTGTTTGCTTGACTTGGGCGTGCGCGGTAAAATAATGTGCGGTAAAAATCCTAAAAGGCGGGCGGGGAGTGTTATGGCGTTTTTTTGGAATCTTATTAGGTCGTTGATGCGTATGGCTGTAGGGATTGTCGTGCTATTTTGCGCGGCGGCCATACCTGCGTATTTTGTTTCGACGGATTCAAAGACGCTCTCGGCAGCTGGCGAGGGCACCCAGACTCCAAAAGCCCTTGCGAGGCTGTATTTCGACGCGGTTAAGCTTTCCGCGGCATCGCTTCTGGCGGAGAGCGGCGGCGGCGATGCTGTGTTGGAAAACTCGATAAACGCCCTTTATGCGGAGCATCCCCGCTGGAAGGCTGCCGGCGGAGACGAGCCGTTCTTCGACGCTTTTTATTCAACCTTGGATGTTTCCGATCCCGCGAAATTGGGGGGCGCAAGCGTTTATGCGCTATTGTCTACGCAGGACAACAGGGAGAAGCTGCTAAATTTTCTCAGGCAGAGCAAGTCGGCGATAGTTGCAAGGATATTAGCGCTACGCTCAATAAATTCCACGCTGCTGCCGCCTGTCTTTACGTCGGCGGGTGCGCCGCTTGACGCGGCTATCCTAACAACGGCGCTTCTCGCCCAAACGGGGGATCTAAACCAGCGTTTCTTGAGGGATTTTAACGATATAGTAGAGCGTGCCGGCGGAGATTCCGCCAAAAGGGAGGAACTTGAGCGCTTTTTCATAGCGGTTTTGGTGTTTTCAAAAGACTGCGATTGGATGCAGCTAAGAAGCGCAATGCAGAATTTTTCGTCTCCGAAGCAGGCGTACGAATTTTCCAAGGTTTACTCCGAGACCGCCGCGGCCTGCGGGGAGGGCTCCCAGAGGGCCAAGAGCGTCATGCTTGCGGGCTTGCTCATGTCGGCCGATCCCGACGCATGCGGCGCATATCTGTCCGGCGGAAACGAAAAAACGGTATTCGATTTTGCGCGCGCCTACTGCAACGGCGAGGGCGCTTTGAAGTTCCTTTTGGAAAGGAAGTTTCCGCTTCGCTCGGACGATGTCTGGTTCGAGAAGGTGGCTGGCCCCTACTTGTGGAAACTGGAGGCGGAGTTTGCGCCGTTGTGCGCGGCATATCCTGTAGGAATGCTTGTTGCCAAGGTGCTTTTGGCCCTATTGGGCGGATATTTCTTTGTGCGCGGGCTTTTCAGGATATTCGAGGTCAGGCGCGACACCCCAAGCTGGATTTCGCCCTTGGCGCTCGTGCGCGGATTGTTGGAGGGCGCGGTGGCGGCACTCTTCTTTTTCCTTGTGCTTGAACCGGAGGCCTTCTCTATAAAGATAGAGTCGGATTCCCCGCCTGACCTGAGATTTTCATTTGAAAAAACACTAAACACGATTGGAGAAGAAACTATGAAACTCGACACGGACACGGCCACTCTTGCGGCCGTCGGATTGTTCCTTGTGCTTCAGTTGCTAGTGTACGTATTCTGCTTGATACGTCTGGCTTCGATAAAGCGCCTTACGGCCTCTCCCGAGCTGAAACTGAAGCTTCTTGAAAACGAGGAGAATCTGTTCGACCTCGGCCTTTACATAGGGCTTTTTGGAACGGTGACTTCCCTTGTTCTGCTTACTGTAGGCGTTGTGACGGCAAGCTTAATGGCGGCATATACGTCCACTTTGTTTGGGATAATAGTTACGGCCTTTGTAAAAATAGCCCACGTGCGCCGCTACAAACGCAGACTTTTGATGGAGCTTTGATGGATATACACCCGACAGCGGTTGTCTCCCCGCAGGCCGAGCTTGGCGAGGGGGTTGTTATAGGCGCCTATGCTCTCATAGAAGGCGACGCGCGCATTGGTGCGGGCACTGTAATAGAGCCTATGGCGCGCGTTCATTCGGGGGCAAGAATCGGCGCAAACTGCACAATAGGCTCTTTTTCGACAATATCGGGAGAGCCTCAAGACCTGCATTTCGACAAGTCGAAGAAGACTTTTGTTGAGATAGGCGACAATTGCGTCATACGCGAGGGCGCAACAATCCACCGCGCGACTATTGAGGGCGGGGCCACAAAAATAGGCAACAACGCCCTTATGATGGCCAATTCCCACGTTGCGCACGATTGCGTTATAGGTGACAATTTCATAGAGGGGTGTTTTACGGCGGTGGCCGGCCACTGCCATTTGGCGGACAACATTTTTCTGAGCGGCGGGGTGATGATACACCAGAAGGTCCGCATAGGCGAGGGCGTGATTGTCAGCGGGGTTTCGGCGGCGTCCTTGGATATTCCGCCATTTATAAATGTATTTGGCAGGAACGACATGTCGGGGCTAAATACCATTGGGCTTCGGAGGCGCGGGGTTTCGGCGGCGTGCATTGCTGATTTAAAGAACTTGTACAGCATTGTGTTTGATTCGGATTCAGTGCGCAAAAACGCGCTTGCGGCAATAGATGCGGGCGCGGCCAAGACTGATGTGGGAAGGTTGTTTTTGGACTTTTTCAGAATGGAAGGGCGGCACTATTTGCATCCGCGGCATGCGGCACGCACGATGGGGCATTCCTCTTAATGAAAGACGCGCGAAAAATTGCCGTGACGGTTGGGGATCCCGCGGGAGTCGGCCCGGAGATAATACTGAAGTGGGCGCGCAAGAATCCGCAGATGGCCGGCGTGGTTGAGGTTGTCGCCCACGGCGCCTTGTTGGGCGCGCTTCCTGCGGGATTTTCGGGGAAGCCGGTGGGCAAGGCCAGATATGAGCCCGTTGCGGGACTGCCGGACGCCGACGGCGCCAAAGTTGCCTTCGATGCTCTTGAGTGGGCCGCGGACGGTTGCAAGAGCGGCCTTTATCGCGCGGTGGTCACTGCTCCGGTATCCAAGGCGCAGATGAAAAAAGTTGGCTTTAATTTCCCCGGCCAGACGGAATTTTTTGCCGCGAAATGGGGCGGGGAACCGGTGATGTGTTTTGCGGGGGAAAGGCTTATGCTTTCTCTTGTGACTTGGCACAATCCGCTTGCGGACATTCCGCGAATGCTCACTGAAGAAAGAATTTCCCGCGCTGTTTCGGCGGCGGCGGAAATGGCGGCAAAGCTTAAAAAAATAGCATTGCCAAGAATTGCGGTGTGCGGGCTGAACCCGCATGCGGGCGAGGGGGGCATTCTCGGGAAGGAGGAGGCAGAGTGCATAAATCCTGTCCTTGACAGGCTTAGGGAAAAATATCCCAACCTCTCGGAGGCATTGCCGCCCGACACGGTTTTTGCGCGCCAGCTTAAGGGAGAGTTCGACGTGTCGGTGGCAATGTATCACGACCAGGGGCTTGCGCCCTTGAAAACACTCGAGTTCGACACTGCCGTAAATATATCCATGAACCTTCCCTTTGTCAGAACCAGCCCAGACCATGGCACGGCATTTTCTATTGCCGGAAAATCTATTGCAGACATAAAAAGTTTTTCCAATGCGGTTGCCGATGCGCTTGTGCTTTCCTCGGAATGACGGTGCCCCGGGCGCGCTTTGCGCGGGCGGGCAAATTGATTGGTTTGGGCGGCCGCATTGCCGTTTGGCGCCGCTTAAAATTTAGGCTGTGAAAAAAGACCGGCTTTTTGGAAAAATTTTTTCAATTTTTTTGGCCTGTAGCGAAGAAGCGTGGGAAGCCGATTTAGCGTAAATTTTTAGGCGGGCTTTGCAGGACGATATTTTTTTGCAGGAGCTCTTTTTTTAATCGCTTTAGCGCGCTTTGCGCATTGCAGGAAATTTGCGGCGCAGGCGGGCGTTAAGTTTTTTCATCTTACGTTCTGCGGCGCGGCGCAAAAAAAGAAAGCTTTTTTGATGCGGCGAAACCTAAATTAATAGAATTTATAGATTGGCGTTTGTCCCTGTTTTTTATGAGTGGCGGCGGCTATTTGCAAGCACAGCTGCGGCGCAAAATTTTCAGGGCGCATAATGTCGCATATAAAAAACTTTTTTAGCGCTTTCGTTGGGGGGACACTATTTAGACGCCGCCCGCCAGGGCTGCCGGCAGATTTAAGGCGGAAAATTAAAATGCCGAATTCCGTTTAAATTCCGGAAGGTTCCAAAAAAAAGCCGGCGCATAGCGCCGGCTTTTTCAGATGCGTTTGATGTTAGAAACCGAAAGATATTCTTCCGCCGAACCAAATGTTGCTCTCGGCGCCGCCTATGGGATATTGGCGCAAGTCTCTGTAGTCAAAATCTTGACCGCCGTTGCGCTGCGACCAGCGCACACCGCCGCTTATGACGCAGTAGTCGGTGAGCTGGTAGGCCAAGTCGGCCTGGGCTCCGTAATAGAAGTATGATATGCCTTGGCCGTCCTTGTTCTTATTCCCCGAGCTTACATACCCGCCGTAAATGCCCACGGGGAGAGTGAGCCTTGACCAGCCCATCAAAAGCTCTCCAACGGGGAATTCGTAGGAAAACGACAGCTCCACCGTCTGCTGCTTGAGAACCCAGTCGTAAAAATAGAACACCGAAGGATTGATGTTGTAGCCAATGTAGGACGACGTATCCATGGACACGCCGCCATAAACTTCCATGGTGCTCGCGTAGGCGTTGGCGGGAACGCCGGAGGTGTCCCAATAATAGATGTAGCCGGCCTTTACGGTGAATGCGTCGAACTTATACGCAGCATCGGCATAGAGATCCAACTCGGAAATGTCTCCGTACTTTGATCCGTAGAGTGGGGCGTTGTACCACGCGCCTGCGGTGATGTCGAAACCCGCTATTGGATACATCAGTTCAACCTGCGGCTGAATGCTGTAGTTGTCGATCTTCTCGCCTCTGAACACATACTGGGATTCAAACCCGACCGAGGCCGAGGCGTGCAGATATCCCATCGACGGATTCAACATTGAATCCACCGGAAAGTTGCCGTCGTGCGCCTGGAGGGAAAAAGCCGCGGCGAGTACGGCACATATTGATGTTATGGCTTTTTTCATAGTGCTTAGTACTTTCTTTAGTATCGATACATTTCAGATTTGTAAGGGCCTTCAACCTTCTCGCCGATGTAGTCGGCCTGAACTTTCGTAAGCTTTGTAAGGCGAGCGCCTATTTTTTGCAAGTGCAGGCGCGCAACTTCCTCGTCCAATTTTTTCGGAAGCGTGTAAACCTTGTTTTCGTAACGGCCGCGGTTTTTCCAGAGATCCATCTGGGCCAGCGTCTGGTTGCTGAATGAGTTGCTCATCACAAACGACGGGTGGCCGGTTGCGCACCCGAGGTTCACAAGGCGCCCCTCGGCAAGCAAAAACAGCGAATGCCCGTCCGGGAATGTGTATTTGTCAACCTGCGGCTTTATTGGAGTGTGCTTTATCCCCTTGAATGATTTGAGCGCGTCAACCTGTATCTCGCTGTCGAAGTGGCCTATGTTGCAAAGTATTGCCTGGTCCCGCATCTTCTTCATGTGCTCTATGGTAATGACGTCGCGGTTGCCCGTGGTGGTCACATAAATGTCGGCCTTCCCGAGCGTGTCTTCAACGCGCACAACCCTGTAGCCCTCCATGGCCGCCTGAAGCGCGCATATAGGGTCTATTTCGGAAACCATGACGGTGGCGCCAAGGCCCTTGAGCGCCTGCACGCAGCCCTTGCCGACATCGCCGTACCCGCACACGAGGGCGGTCTTCCCGGCTATCATAACGTCCGTGGCGCGCTTTATGCCGTCAACAAGCGACTCGCGGCAGCCGTAGACGTTGTCAAACTTGCTCTTGGTGACGGAATCGTTTACGTTTATGGCGGGGAAGAGCAGCTTGCCGTCCCCCGCGCGCTGGTAGAGCCTGTGTACGCCGGTGGTGGTCTCTTCTGAAACACCCACAACTTCCGCTACAACTTTGTGCCAGTGGTTCTTGTCGCCCTTGTAAATGCGCTTAAGCAGATTCTTTATGACCTCTTCCTCGTGGCAGGAGGACGGTGTGTCAACCCAAGAATCGCCCTCCTCAAGCTCGTATCCCTTGTGTATCAAAAGCGTAGCGTCGCCGCCGTCGTCAACTATCAGTTGCGGCCCGCTTCCGTCTGGCCAAGTCAGCGCGCGGAAAGTGCACTCCCAATAGTCTTCGAGAGATTCACCCTTCCATGCGAATACCGACACCCCCGCCTTCGCAATCGCCGCTGCGGCGTGGTCTTGGGTGGAAAATATGTTGCAGCTTGCCCAACGCACGTCGGCGCCCAAGGCTTTCAGCGTCTCGATGAGCACCGCAGTCTGTATGGTCATGTGCAAAGATCCGCTCACGCGAACCCCCGCGAGGGGCTTCTTCGGCGCATATTTGCCCCTTATCGCCATTAAGCCGGGCATCTCAAATTCAGCTATGTCTATTTCCTTCCTTCCCCAGTCGGAAAGGGAAAGGTCTGCAACCTTAAAATCGTCCTTGATCTTAGCCTTTTTCATCTATCAAAACAGAAACTTGCGCGCGCCGCGGGAACCCTCCCGAAGCGCGCTTTCAAATATTTTTACTTCAACCCGCAAGCCTTTCTCAACTGGTCGGTCTTGCAGATTTTCTCCCACGGCAAATCCGACTTTGTGAAATGCCCGTAATTGGTTGTAGCCTTGTAAATAGGCCTGAGAAGTTCGAGCTGCGCCACTATGTCGGCAGGCTTGAAACTGAAAGTTTTGCGCACGGCCTTCTCTATTGTGGCCTCGTCAACCTTTCCGGTTCCGAAAGTCTCAACTGCAATGCTAAGCGGCTGCGGATAGCCTATCGCGTAGGCAACCTGTATCTCGCATTTGTCGGCCAGCCCTGCCGCCACTATGTTCTTTGCAACCCACCTGCACATGTACGCCGCTGACCTGTCCACCTTGCTCGGGTCTTTTCCCGAAAACGCCCCGCCGCCATGGCGCCCCATGCCGCCGTAGGTGTCCACTATTATCTTCCTGCCGGTGAGGCCCGAATCTCCCTGCGGCCCGCCGACAACAAAATTGCCCGTGGGGTTGACGAGAAAGGCTGTCTTCTTTGTTATCAATTTCTTGGGCAAAACCTTCTTGATAACCTTCTCCACAATGTACTTTTCTATCTCGGAATGCTTAACCCCCGCCGCGTGCTGCGTGGACACAACCACGTTCTCTATGTAGGCGGGCTTCCCGTTTTCGTAGGCAACCGCAACTTGGCTCTTGCAATCGGGGCGCAGCCATTTGGGCCCCTTGCCGCTCTTCCTCTGCTTGGCAAGTTCCGTCAGAATTCTGTGCGCAAACATCACCGGGGCGGGCATGAATTCCGGTGTCTCGTTTGTTGCGTACCCAAACATTATCCCCTGGTCTCCGGCGCCCTGCTCGGCGGTCTTTTTCCCCTTGGCCTTGCGCGCGTCGACACCCTGTGCGATGTCGGGCGACTGCTTGGTCAAAAGATTTGTCACAAAAACATGGTCGGAATGGAAAACGTCGTCGCTATTGGTGTAGCCTATCTCTCTTATGGCCTTGCGGACTATCTTCTCATAGTCGAGGTTGGCCTTGGTTGTTATCTCTCCGGCAACGACAACGCAGTTGCTCTTTACGAGAGTTTCGCAGGCAACCCTACTGGTCTTGTCCTGTTCCAGACACGCATCAAGGATGCTGTCGGATATGTAGTCGGCCACCTTGTCGGGATGGCCTTCGCCCACCGATTCTGAAGAAAATACGTAATTATCCGTCATAGGTTGCGAGATGCTATGCCTATTATTATTTCATTCAAGTAAAAAAGCTTTCCTCCGGAAAGGTTGTCTTGGGCGCAGATGCGGCGAAAAAGGAAAAAATGGTTGAAACGGGAACGCCGCGCATTCATAGTTGGGCGGAATTTTTTTATTCATATGGCTAAACAAAACAGGACGGCGATAGAGCCGACGCGCGCTCAGGATTATCCGGAGTGGTACCAGCAGGTTGTCAGGGCCGCCGAATTGGCGGAAAATAGCCCCGTGCGCGGGTGCATGGTCATAAGGCCGTGGGGGTATTCCCTATGGGAGAACATGCAGCGCGTGCTCGACAAAATGTTTAGGGACACCGGGCACGAGAACGCGTACTTTCCCCTTTTTATACCGGTGGGGTATCTCCAGAAAGAGGCAGAGCACGTTGAGGGGTTTGCCAAGGAGTGCGCGGTGGTGACGCACTCCAAGCTTGAAATGAATGCCGACGGCAAGCTTGTGCCTGCCGCGCCTTTGGAAGAGCCTTTGATTGTAAGGCCAACTTCGGAAACCATCATAGGTGAGATGTATTCGCGCTGGGTGCAGTCTTACAGAGACCTTCCCGTGCTGATAAACCAGTGGGCGAATGTCGTGCGCTGGGAGATGCGCACAAGGCTGTTTTTGAGGACGGCCGAATTCCTTTGGCAGGAAGGGCACACCGCGCACGCCACCCGTGAGGAGGCCGAAGCCGAAACCCTTAAGATGCTCCGCGTTTACGAAGACTTCGCGCAGAATTGGATGGCCATGCCCGTAATATGCGGCCGCAAGACAGAGGGTGAAAAATTCCCCGGGGCGGTTGACACATATTGCATAGAGGCCATGATGCAGGACGGCAAGGCGCTTCAGGCGGGAACGTCGCACTTTTTGGGGCAGAACTTTGCGAAGGCCAGCCAAATAAAATATCTTGCCGAGGACGGCGCACAGAAATACGCGTGGACCACAAGCTGGGGCGTGTCGACGCGCCTGATTGGCGGAATGATTATGACGCACTCCGACGACAACGGGCTTGTGCTTCCGCCGAGGCTTGCGCCCCTGCATGTTGTGATACTTCCCGTAGCGCATAAGGAGGAGGACAAGGCTGTTGTCGAGAAGAGTTGCGACGATTTAAAGACGGCGCTTGAAGAGCGCAGCTATTGCGGCAGGCAGATAGCGGTGCGCGTGGACAAGCGCGACTTGCGCGGCGGCGAAAAAGCTTGGTCTTGGGTGAAGAAGGGCGTTCCGCTGAGGGTTGAGATAGGGCCGCGCGACATTGCCTCGGGAACGGTCTTTGTTTCCAGGCGCGACACGCTGGAAAAGATGTCCGTTTCAAGGGCGGGTTTTATAGAGCATATAGCCAAGGCCTTGGCCGACATTCAAGACGCAATGTTTGCCCGCGCAAAAAAATACCGCGACGAAAACACCGTATATCCGAAGACTAAGGAGGAATTTTACGAATATTTCTCGTCGGAAACCGGCGGCGCACTGAAGTGCGGGTTTGCCGTGGCGGATTTCTGCGCGGACGCCGAAATAGAAGATGCGCTTGCGAAAGATTTGAAAGTCACTGTAAGGTGCGTTCCGCTTGACGGAGGAGAGCCGCGCGGGAATTGCATATTCACGGGGAAGCCCGCCAAGTGCCGCGCGGTTTTTGCGAAATCGTATTAAAGCAGTGTTCGCCGCAAGATGGGTGAACCCCTATTGGACATACTTGAAAGGGTTTTCGGGCACCGGCAGTTCAGGCGCCCGCAGCGCGAGGTAGTCGAGAGCGTTCTCTCCGGCAGGGACACTCTTGCCATAATGCCCACCGGGGGCGGAAAGAGCCTTTGCTACCAGCTTCCAGCGGTTGCCTGCGACGGCGTGGCGCTGGTTGTGTCCCCGCTTGTGGCTCTGATGAAAGACCAGGTGGATTCCCTCGCCGGGCGCGGGGTGGCGGCGGCCATGATAAACAGTTTGCAAAGCGGCGAAGAGCAGCGGATAACCCTTTCGCATTTGCGCACGGGGCGGCTGAAGATAGTTTACATATCTCCGGAGCGTTTCAGGACAAGGTCTTTTGCGCGCTCTTTGGAGGGTTTGAAAATATCGCTCTTTGCCGTTGACGAGGCGCATTGCATAAGCCAGTGGGGGCACGACTTCAGGCCAGACTACATGAGGCTGGGAAATGTCATAGACGCCCTTGGCAGGCCTCCTGTTGCGGCGTTTACGGCAACCGCGACGCCCGATGTTAGGGCGGATATAATGGCAAATTTGCGCATGCGCAATCCCGCGGTTTTCGTTTCGGGATTTGCCCGCCCGAATCTGAGCTTCAATGTCAGCGAAGTTTCCGGAAAGGCCGAGAAAGACAGCAGGGTTCGGGAGCTGATTGACAAATACAAGGTGGGCATAATTTACTGCGCAACCAGAAAAAGCGTGGAGGCCTTGTCGGAAACGCTTTGGGACGACGGCGTCAGGCACATATCCTACCACGGCGGAATGACGCCTTCGGAGCGGGATAGCGCCCAAGACGCATTTGTGGGGGGCAAAGAGTCTGTTGTGGTTGCCACAAACGCGTTCGGAATGGGGATAGACAGGCCGGATATAAGGTTCGTGTGCCACTATGAACTCACCGGCAGCGTGGAGGCCTTCTACCAGGAGGCCGGGCGCGCCGGAAGGGACGGAGCGCCGTCTTATTGCGAGATGCTTTTAATGTATTCCGACAAGCGCGTGCAGGAATTTTTTATAGACGGGGCGAATCCCGAAGCCGACTACATAAGGGCGGTGTATTCCGTATTGCGCGCCAATAGCGGGGAGGGATACGAGTGTTCGATGCCGGTTGCCGATATCGCCGCCGAGGCCGCCAAACTTATGCGCGGCGCGCGGTCGCGCGGCTTGGGGCGCGGCAGCGGTTTTTCGACGCCCAACGCCATGGCCGCCTCGAGCGCGATTTCGGTGTTGCGCCGTTTGGGGGTGGTTGACAGGTACGATATTCCCGGGGCGCGGGCGCGCGGAACGCGCCTTCTGCAGCCCGACATAAAGGCGTCGGAATTGCCGATATCGGAAGAGGAGCTTGCCCTCAAGCGCAAGAGGGACGAGGGCAAATTGCGCGACCTAATAAGCTTTGCCTATTCGCGCGAATGCCGCCAAGAGTGGATATTGAAATATTTTGGACAGAACGATTGTTCCGCCTGCGGAACTTGCGACAACTGCCGCAGAAAGGCCTCGGGGGAAGGCGCGCTTCAAGGCGTCCTGGACGACGGGCAAATTGAGGTTGTCCGCAAAGCGCTGAGCTGCGTGGCAAGATTGTCGCGCAGGACCGCCCCGAGGTGTTGGACTCCCGTGTTCGGCAGAAACATGGTGAGAGATTGCCTTGCGGGCAGCAGGAGCGAGCGCATTTTGAGGTTTGCCTTGGACGACATTCCCACCTACGGGGCCCTAAAGAGCCTTGGAAAGGAGTTTATAGGCGGGCTGTTAAAGGCGATGGAAGATGCGGGGCTGGTGGAGACTACGCGCGGGGAGTATCCGCTGTTGGGTTTAACGCGCGAGGGCGTAAGTGTGATGATGGGCGAATCAAGCCGGGTTAGAATGGACTTCCCAAGCATCGTTGGGCCGGCGCCAGACCGCGCGGGTTCGGAGGCTTTATTTTCCGCCGGCGCAAAAATTTCAAAAGGCGCCAAAAAGCGTAAGCCTTTAGGGGAAAAATGCAGGGCGGCCTCAAAGCTTGGCGAAGGCTCAGGCAGGGGCCGGCGCGCACGCGGAAAAGGCGCTTCAGGCGGGGGCGCGATTTTGCAAGACTTGCAGCTTGAGGCGGATAAAGTGCCGCTTCCGTCCGGCGGGCTTTTTGAGAGGCTTGTTAGGCTGCGCACAAAGATCAGCCGCGCGCGCAAGGTTCCGGCGTATGCGGTCTTCCCAAACGCGGTCCTAAAGCTGCTTTCGCAAGAGATGCCTGATTGCGCGGACGAGGCCCTCAAATTGAAGGGAATAGGATTGGCAAAGGCGGCAACTGTTTTGCCGGCATTTCTGGAGGAGATAAGAAAATTTAAGGCGGGCGAATGAGTATTTTTGGGACGGGGAACTTTGGTATTGTTTGCGGTGTCGAAAAATGCTATCGATATTTTTAGAAATCCAAATGCTATTCAAAAAAAAGGAGCAAAGCTTATGAAAAAATATGTTTGCAAGGTGTGTGCCTATGTGTACGACCCCGCCGCGGGCGATCCCGACGCGGGAGTTGCGCCGGGAACGGCGTTTGAAGACCTCCCGGACGACTGGGACTGCCCGGTTTGCGGAGTCGGGAAAGTAGACTTTGAAGAGGAACAGGGCTAATTTTGATTTTATGTAGCGCGCGGAGCAATTCAGCCCGCGCGTTTTTTTGTTTTGCAACGGTAATTTTTTTGATAGCACTCTTCCCTATGAAAGAAATAAGCCAGAACGTTTTTTACTGCGGACTTCACGACAGGGACAGAAAGCTGTTTGACCAGCTTGTTCCGCTGCCGCAGGGGACGACATACAACTCCTACTTGATAAAAGGTTCGAGCAAGTGCGCGGTTGTAGACACCATGTACGCAAAGTTGGCGGAGCCGTACATGAACATGGTGAGGTCGTCGGGATTTTCGGTGGACTACATTGTTTCAAACCACGCGGAGCCGGACCACAGCGGCTGCATATTGCCGCTGTTGAACCTTTATCCGGAGGCGAAAGTGCTGTGCTCGGAAAAGTGTTCGCAGAATTTGCAGAACATGCTCGGGGTTGGAATTGAACGCATAAGGGTTGTCTCCGACGGAGAGGAGGTTGATTTGGGCGGCCTTACTCTAAAGTTCTTGATGACCCCATGGGTGCACTGGCCGGATACGATGTGCACGTATTGCCCGGAAAAGAGAATGTTGTTTTCGTGCGATTTATTCGGCGCCCACTACACGGATTTTGAGCTGTTTGCCGACGATTCTCCCGCTTTGGCCGACGCCGCCAAACGCTATTACGCCGAGATTATGATGCCCTTTGCCGGCTTCTGCCGCAAGTACGTAAAGACGGTGGAGTCTTTGGGGGTTGATATGATACTTCCCAGCCACGGAGCCATATACAACAACCCGGTTTTCATATTGAATCTCTACAAGGCGTGGTCGTCGGAGGACTTGTCAAAGAAGGCGGTCATAGGCTACGTTTCCATGTACGACAACACGAAGCTTATGTCGGAGTATCTTGCAAACGCCCTGCGCAACAGGGGGGTCGAGGTGCTTTTGGCAGACCTTATGGAGACCGACGAGGGAGAGCTGGCAATGGAGCTCATAGATGCGTCGGCTCTCATTTTTGGGACGTCCATGGTTTTGGCAGGGCCGCATCCGAAAGTTGTGTATGCATCTTATCTGACCGGTATATTGAGGCCCAAGCTGAAATTTTATTCGGTTATTGGCTCGTTTGGCTGGGGCGGGAATTTAACCGCCGCTGTGGAGGCTAACATGGGCAGCCTCAAGGCTGAGAAAGTGGAGGGCGTTGTCACAAAGGGAAGGCCGCTTCAGGCCGACTTTAATAAATTGGACGAATTGGCCGACACCATAGCCAAGAAATTGGATTCTGTCTGCCGCTGATTTATTTTGAGGCGTTTTTGGGCGCGCGGGCTCGGAAGTTTTTGCGTCTGCGCGCAGTTTGTTTTTTTCTCAATTCGGGTATAGGAAAAATTGTGTTGCGCGCGTTTGCGTTTGGCTCTTTGCGCGGGAGTGCGGGCAATCTTGCAAATCTCCGGCGCGCGTTAAACACTCCAAAGGCGTGCGGGCTCGGGCGGCGTTTCTTTCCGGAATTTTTAGACAGGGCCTTTCGCGCGGGGCAAGGGGCGTTGGCAGCATTCCCGAAATGGAGCATGCGGGATTTTTATAAATTAAGCGTATTGACTGAAAAACCGTAATGTGAAAAATGGCGGCGTGAAAAAATGCGGAACAGGGGCGTGCGTTCTCATCAACGGGGAATCCATAGCAAAGAGGGTGGGAGAGCTTGCGGCGGAAATAGAAAATGACTTCAGGGCCGGCGGGGCGGAGAGCTTTGACATGCTGTGGCTGGCGGAGGGCGCGTTTATGTTTGCGGCGGACTTGGCGAAAAATTTTGAGATGCGAATGCGCGTATTTTCGCTGAAAGTATCCTCTTACGGAAGCGGGCATCGCCCTGCCTGTGTTCCGGAATATTGCGGAGATTTTTCCCCGTTTTGCGGAAGGGAAGTACTCCTTGTAGACGACGTACTCGACACCGGGGCAACCGCGCGGAACATTGTGCGCGAACTTCAAAAGAACGGCGCCGCCAAGGTTAAAACGTGCTTTCTTTTGGAGAAGCAAAATTCCGCCGGCAATTTCAATGCGGATTTTGTAGGTTTTAAAATACCCGATAAATACGTGTTCGGATACGGGTTGGACGACGG
>CASEFZ010000104.1 GCA_949287395.1 uncultured Verrucomicrobiota bacterium | reverse complement strand
GAATTGGATGTTTCCCGCCGGGATAGGCAACCAAAACGACCAGCTTGGGCGCAACCTACAAAGCCATTTTTATATTGGCAGCTACGGGCTTTTCGACAGGGACGTGCTGGCTTACGAGGGGCCCGGGGCCACGCTTGCGATATCGGATTTCAACCATCTTCCGCGCGAGGGGATAATAGGCGGGGTTATTTGCACGGAATTTTACATATTGCCCTGGGCGTCGTCGAGAAGGCGGCCTCCGGGGGCGCCGAGGTGGGGTGCCGAGCACAAGCGTTTCCAGCGGGAAGACTATAAAAAGATAAAGGAGCTTTTGGCGTGCGTCCAGCAGATACCGTCGGCGGAGTGCCGTGCGGTTCCGTCGGAGAGCAGGGACAAATACAATGTGCCTATGGTTCGGGCAGTAGGGCAGGCCGACGCGCGCACTTGGGACAACGCAAAATTTATATCCGGTAAAATGGCCGAAATCATAAAGCAGGCCGGGGCGAAAACCGTGTGGCAGCCGATATTGGCGTCCAAGCAAAAATACGGAGGGGCCGGGAACGGGCAGCATCAGGCCGGAACTTGCAGAATGGGGAAAGATCCGAAGAAGTCCGTGGTTGACCCGAATTGCAAAGTGTGGGGAACGGACAACTTGTACATAGGCGATGCGTCCGTGCACGTGAACAACGGAGGGTTTAACCCGGTCTTGACCATAATGGCATTGGCCTACAGAACGGGCGGTCACATAGTGCAAAAATATTCAAAAGCTTAGCGCAAAAAACGTGGAGTGCTTACTATGAAGTTCAAGATGTTAATTTGGTACGCGATTATATTGTTCGCGCTGTGTGTTGTTTTTTCGGCTGGAGGATATGTGGCATGGAATGCTTGCGACCCGCAACATACGTGCGCGCAATGCCACGAGGTGAGGCCGACGCACGAAAGGTGGTTGAAATCGGCCCATGCGAGTGTTTCGTGCTACGAGTGTCACGGCACGGCCCTGAGCAACGGCTTGCATTCTGTGCGCGAAAAATTGGGAATGGTTTTTGAGCATTTTAGCAGGGCGGATAAGATACGCAATTCGGATATAAAAGTTTCCGAGGCGCAGGCTTTGGAAATTTCGGCAAGGTGCGCAAACTGCCATGCCGCCGAATATGCAAAATGGAAGTCCGGGGCGCATTCCACAACATATAAAAATATTTTTGAGGACGTAATCCACAATAAATCCGAGCGCCCATATTGGGATTGTTTCCGTTGCCACGGCATGTTTTACGACGGCAATATAGAGAAATTGATGTCGCTGGACGGGCCGGTGGAAAAATGGCGCATCAAGTGCGAGGGACAGGCAAACTTGCCGGCAATACCGTGCATGGCGTGCCACAGAATACATCAGGAGCGCAGCCCTGTGGCGGATTTTAAGAACTGTTACCAATCTCCAATCCCTGCGCCGGCCGCTCCTAAGACAGCCCTATACATGCGCACGGAAAAGAGTTACCTGCCCACCGACAAGCTGCAAAAAGTGAAAATGTATCTGGACGGGAAAGAGGTTGAGACTTCCGACGATCCGAACCACTGGTTGTGCATGCAGTGCCATAGCCCGAACAATATGCACCAGGTGCGCTCGCAGGACGACCGCACGCCGGTTGGCGCCCATGAGGGGTTCTCGTGCCTGGCTTGCCACGATCCGCACTCCAATTCGGCATCGGCATCGTGCGCCAAGTGCCATGACCAGCGCCAGGACAAGTACAGATTTAAAGCGGGGAAGTGCCCGGTATTGGCAAAAAATTCAAACTAAAATCTAAAGCCTTTTAGTTGAAAATTTCTTCGTTCGGCGGGCGTTTTGCCTTGCATCCGGGTTCTTGTCTTTTGCCGCCGGGTTTTGGAAAGGGATGCGTATGCTTGTGGAATATCTGCGAGGCGGAATATTTAAAAATAATATTTAAGACAATATATAAACATAAAATATTTTGATTTTTTTTGTGCTCTTGGGCATTTGTTTTTTTAGGTATGCCGAGGTTTAGGCGGCGGAGTATAGGGCGCATTGCGGAATAAATCCGCACTTGTGAAGCCGGAATAACCCGCAGGATATTCCACGCATTTTTTAGTCAGTTGCAAAATGTGCGTGGAATTGGATACGGGGTTCCAATGGGAAAATGTGGTGGCTATTTTTTATGCCCGCGGGCGCGAAGGAAATTTTTTTTGCTGTGCGCGCAGGTGCTGTCAGGCGCGCGCGGCTCCGCATTTTTTTTCGGTGTTTTATGAAGCATGTCGCGCTGTGCCCTGCGTTGGGCAAGCCCTTTGTTTACAGTTATGGGAGTGCCGTCGGGAAGGCATTCCGCGCAGTACATTGCGCAACCCATGGTCATCGGGAGCGGTATGAAATCCTGAACCTGCCGAACGTTCCAGTTGGATTTGGCAAGATAGTCTTCAACTAGCTGCATCTCTTCGTCCGTGCAGCCCGGAAAATTCGATATGAAGTACGGTACGATATATTGCTTCTTGCCGCTCTTGGAATTTATGCGTTCGAAAATGCTTCTGAAGCGCTCAAACTCACCGGCTTTGCCCTTGCGCATAAGTTTTAGAACGCGCCCGTCGAGGTGTTCGGGGGCCACGCTTATCTGCCCTGATACGTGGCGGCGTATTATTTTTTCGGTGAGGCGGGGCTGCATTAAAGCAAGGTCAAGCCTTATGCCGGAATTTATAAATACGCGGCGCACGTTGTCCAAAGAAGACAAAGCGTCAAGCAGTTTTTCAAGCGGGATTTCGTCAGCGTTGTAATTGGGGCAGAGAGCGGGAAATATGCAAGAGTGCCTCTTGCACATTTTACACTTTTGAGGATCTCTGGGGGCGTGCCCGTAAATGTTTCCAGCCGCTCCTCCGACATCGCTTATGCAGCCGCGAAAGAATGGCTGCCGGGAAAGTTTTTCGGCGCTTCTTAAGACGCTTTCGGGGCTTCTTGAAATGATGTTTTTGCCCTGGTGGACACCCAGACCGCAAAAGGCGCATCCGCCAGGGCAGCCGCGCACAACTGTTATGGAGTCTTTAATCATCTCCCATGCCGGTATTTTTTCCGAATAAGACCAATGTGGAAGCATTGTGAACGGCAATTCGCTAAAATGGTCGAGTTGCGCCGTTGTAAGCGGCGGGCGGGGGGGTTCGACAAGCAGGATTCTTCCGTTTGTGCTCTGAAACAGCCTTCTTGCGTTCCACGGATTCATTTCGGCCTCTACCGCAACAGTCTGCCTCATTATTGCGTCTTTTTGGCCAACTATTTCCTCAAAAGACGGAAGCTGAACGCAGCCTTCAGACGGGGAAAATTCTGCCGATTCCCTTCCTCCAAGATACCTGCAAGTTCCCCTTATGCCGCAAAGGTTTTCCCCGCGCCTTAAGCGATCGAAAATCTCAAGCATTGTGAGCTCACCCATTCCGTAGCACAGGAGGTCGGCCTTTGAATCGACAAGAATAGAGGGGCGCATTTTGTCCTGCCAATAGTCGTAATGCGCCAATCTTCTCAGGCTTGCCTCCACTCCGCCTATCACTACGGGTATTCCGGGAAACGCACGCTTGGCGAGCTGCGCGTAAACTACCGACGCATGCGGCGGGCACATTCCCACCTTTCCGCCCGGGGAATACATGTCCTCTTTTCTCGCCCGCCTGCCTGCGGTGTATATTTTTAACATAGAGTCCAAGTTCCCCGCCGATACTCCACATCCCAAGAGCGGCCTGCCAAAAATTTTAAGGCTTTCAGGATTTTTCCAGTCGGGCTGGGAAATTATGCCCACGCGGTATCCAGCGTCCAACAGAACCCTGGCTATAAGCACAGGGCCAAAACTTGGGTGGTCAACATGCGCGTCGCCCGTAACTATTAGTATATCCACTCCGTCCCACCCGCGCGCGCGCATCTCTTCGCGGGTTGACGGAACAAACTTTGTCAGGGCGTCGTGTCGCATTGTGCCGCCATTATTTTACAGCTTGCGCGGATTTTCAAGGAGAACTTCAGCTTTAAGCCAAATGGAAATTTTCTGACAGAGCGTCGCGTTTTCTTGCTGAAGTATGCTTGAGACTTCCTTTACCCAAGCAGGCAACTGTGGCGCCGTCCTCTGTGACCGAAGGCAAATATTCGATATGGGAATCTCAAAAGCTTGCAACAGCCCCGGGTTCTGGCGGTTTTTCAAAACTTAAATATCTGCGCGCTAAAAAAACGACCCTTAAGAAAATCGGGCCGTTTTTGAAAATGCAATTTTTGCCTGAGGACTTTCTTTTGAACCCGTTTCTCAGACTGCTGGAACGTCTATATCCCTGTATGCTTTCAGCAACTTTTCATCGCCTGCGGGCGACGGGTCGCTCTGGCGGTGTTCCATTCCGTAAAGCCCCCTGTATCCCTTGTTGTGAATGTGGCTAATCAGATTCTTGAAGTTTATTTCGCCCGTTCCCGGCTCAGTTCTGTTGGGCACGTCTCCAAGGTGGAAATACCCTATTTCGGAAAACGCGTTGTCTATGTTTCTGATAAGACTGCCCTCTGTGTTTTGCTGGTGGAAGGTGTCGAAAAGGATTTTGCACGACGGGCTGCCAACCGAGCGGCATATCGCATACGCGTCGGAAGTCTTCTGAAGCCACAACCCCGGATGGGCCGTAAACGACAGCGTTTCCAACACCATCACCACGCCCGCCTTTTCGCAAATTTCGGCGGCGTATTTGAGCTGCTCTATCGCGTTTGCCATCTGGTATGTGTGTTCCAATGATCTGTCTTCAGTCCCAACTATAACAGTCACCCATTTGGCATTTACCCGCTTGGCGTTTTCAACGGTTGTCTTGGCGGCATTTTTGATTCTTTCTATGGCGGCCTCCTTGTTCGGGCGGCTCTTGGGGCCGTCTCTATTCGACGTAAGCCAAAATCCAGAGCCTATTCCGCATGTAAATACGCCCATTTGCATGCCGAGCTTCTCCATTGTTTTTACCATCTCGGCCTGTTTTTCGGGCGGATATTTCATCATGTCGTTGTCTTCAATGGCCCTGAACCCCTGGTCGTACCAAAATTTGATTTTGTCGCAATCCGACATTCCTTTGGTCATGTTCGGGCACAGGTTTGTCCACTTGTAGACATTAGCGGCAAACTTGCAGTTAAACGCCTTTTTAGGCGCGCTTTCGGCTGCGGCAAGCGGCCTTGCTGCAAGTGTTACGGCGCCGGCGGCGGCGCACAGCAAACTTTTTGAAAAATTCCTTCTATTCATATTTTCACTCCTCCATACAGCACCGTTTACGGTGCGCGCCGCGTAATGTATAGGCATTGACGCCTTCGGTCAACCGTAAATTTTGGCCTTCAAAAAAAACGGCGCGGCTCCAAAAAATGGCGCGGTTTCTTGCGGATTTTTATTTGAAAAGGCGCCGACAACCCCTACTATCTCATTTTTGTTGGCTATGAAAAAACTTCCATTGGAGTACGAAAATTCCGTTCCGCCCGCCTACACGGTTTTCAGAACCGTGCACAATGTGCGCGTGCATTTTGACGCGTCGTACCATCTCCACCCGATGTGCGAATTGACGGCTCTGGAAAAGGGATTCGGGAAATTTATTGTGGAGGACATGGTTTATTCTGTTGACGACAACCACATATCCCTTGTGGCCCCCAATGTTCCGCATACGTATATTTCCGATGAAAAATGCAGGAAAACAGATTGGTATTTGATGCAGTTTCCGCCGGACGTATTCGCGGATATAGTGGATTTTTCAAATGCGTGGAACTTGTTTGGTAACGGGGAAATTGCCTATATTTACGACCCCTCCATAGCTCCGAAAGTGCGCAGGCACTTCCTGAAGATGGAAAACTCCAGAAATTTGCGCAGGATATCTGAGTTTTTAGAGCTTGCGCAGCTCTTTATAACGGCCGACCGTACCCCGGTATATTCAACGACAAAGTCGGCTGTTGTCTCGTCGGACAAGCGCGTGGCTTTTATAGAGAAGTATGTGATGGAAAACTATAAAAACCGCATATCCATGGCCGAATTGGCGCGGCATGTGGGAATGGACGTTGCCAAGATGGGGCGCATGTTCTCCAAGGAAAAGCAAATACCCCTCAAGAGCTACATAAGGCGCCAGCGCATACTGAACATATGCAAGCAGATTTCCTACGGCGGAAAAAATATAAGCGAAATAGCCTTTGAAAACGGATACGACAACCTGTCGAATTTCAACCGCCAATTTAGGGCGCAGATGGGCTGCACGCCGGCGGAGTACAAAAAGGCCAACAACACCTACCAGTAGGGTGTTTGGGGCGCGGCGTGTCTTTAGAGTATCACAATTTTTTTATTTGGGTATTTGAAGTTTTTTTGCTGATGTGGTAGAATTGAAGCAACGCGAGAAAGGATGTGTGTATGAAAAGGAGAGATTTCATAAAAGGGACGGCTGCCATGGGGTCGATAATGTTTTTGTCGAGCGCGGCAACCGCGAAGGTTAAAGGGGCTAATTCGCGCCTGAATGTGGCTGTTGTCGGCTGGGGCGGGCAGGGCAAATACACGGTTCAAATTTTGCATTCGGGCAAAGATTCGCAAATAACGGCGCTTTGCGATGTCGATGACGACCGCGTGAAGAAAACTTACGCCAATGAAAGAGACGCGGAGCTTTTCAAATCCCTTCAGCCGATAAAAAAATTTAGGGATTACCGCGTGATGCTCGACAAGATGGATAAGGACATCGACGGCGTTTGCGTTTGCACTCCCGACCATTCCCACTATCCGATATCCGCCTGGGCGATATCGAAGGGCAAGCATGTCTTTTGCGAGAAGCCGCTTGCGCGCACAATTTGGGAGGCCAGAGAACTCAAGCGCCTTGCAAAAGAGGCGGGCGTGGTTACCCAGATGGGCAACCAGGTTCACACCAACGATGCTTGGCGCACCATACGCGAGTGGTTTGACGCGGGCATCATGGGGCAGGTCGAGGACATTTACGCCTGGACTGACCGCAATTGGGGCTTTGACCAGCCTCCGGTTCCCACTCCGAAAGTGCCGGATACTTTAGACTATAATTTGTGGCTGAATGTTGCCCAATACCAGCCTTACAGCAGCCAGTTTATCCCGTTTTCGTGGAGGGGGCTTCGCAATTTCGGAACGGGATCGGCTGGTGACATGGCGTGCCACTTCCTCGACAATCCCTACTCCGCGTTCAATCTTGGCGCTCCCAGCAGGATTTATTCCGACGCTTTGCCGTCGAAGGATTTCAGCTGGCCGAAGGCGTCGTCAATAGACATGTATTTCGACAACAAGTATGGCGTTGACGGTGTTGTGAAGTTGCATTGGTACGACGGCGGAAGAAAGCCCGAAAGCATAAAGAGGGTGGATCCGGAGTTTCTGAAAGATCCCAAAAACAGGAACTGCATATTCATAGTGGGCACCAAGCACACGATGACATTCCAATATACGGGCAGCGGGGTTCGCCTTACTGACAGGGACGCCCAGGTAGAGCTTATGAAGGCCGGAAAGATCCCCGCCAAGACCATACCGCGCAACCGTTTCCCGTACAATCCGCAGGCCGATTGGGCGAACGCGTGCGTCGAGGGCAGAATGTCGGAATCGAATTTTGAATATGCGGCTCCTTTTACAGAGCTTGCGCTTCTAAGCATGATTTCTTGCATACACCCGGGCAGGGAATTGCGCTACGATTCAAAATCTATGAGCTTCCCGAATCTGCCGGAGGCCGATAAATTCACAAGGTCTTTATATTCCTACAGAAGCGAATTTTTGCCGTCGGCGCCGAAGCTGTAGCCTGCAGTTTGGCTGCCAAAGGCGGGCGCCTCTTGCGGGGCGCCCGTTTTTTTTAACTTCATTCCATGTTATCTGCTTGAGAAAGTTTGAGCGGAATGGTGGAGCGGAATTTTTAATGCGCGCCTGGTGCGCGGAAAAATAAAGTTTGCTTGACGCGCGCGCGGTTGGGAACATGCTATGGGCGCATACTTTTATGTACTTTAACGCGGCGGTGTTTCGATATCGGCGCAAGGGGTTTCACATTATGGATACAAAAATTGAGGACATAAGCAATACCCGCAAGAAGATTGCGGTAAAGTTTAGCGCGGATGAAGTTTCCCAGAACAAGGCAAACGCCTTGGACGAGGTGTGTCGCGGCGCGAAGATAGACGGGTTCCGCCCGGGGAAGGCTCCGAAGGCTATGGTGGAGAAGGTGTACGCGAAGGCCGTTGAGGAGCGCGCCGACAGAGCGCTTGCCAGCAAGGCGATAGACGCGCTGAACGCGTTGAAGGATGTTGAGCTTTATGCGGTGGTAAACATAGACAAGTCTGCCGTGGACGGGGGCGAAGAGCTGGTATTTACGGCCGACGTTTATCCCGAGGTGAAATTGCCGGACTCTTTGGCCACGCATGTGGAGCTTCAGTCCGACGCCGCGACCGACGAAGAGGTTGATTCCGCCGTGGAGTTCCACCGCAACCAGCGCGCCAAGTACGAGGAAGTTGACCGCGAGATTCAGAAGGGCGACTTTGTCCGTTTGGCGTACACCGGCACAATAGACGGCAAGCCCGTCAGCGAATTTGTAAAGGCGCCCATTTACGCCGACCAAAAGTCCACTTGGGAGGAGGCCGGCAACGCCGACGCCCCGGGTATACAGGGTGTTGTTCAGGGTATTTTGGGAATGAAAAAGGGCGAGAAGAAAACTCTCGAGCACGAGTTCCCCGCAGAATTTCCCGATAAGGAGGCGGCAGGCAAAAAGGCGCTTTACGATGTCGAAATTTTGGAGGTCAGGCAGAAGGTGCTTCCTCCGCTTGATGCGGACTTCTTTAAGGCATTTGAAGTTGCCGACGAGGCCGCGTTCCGCGATAAGCTCAGGCAATCCATAGCCTCAGAAAAGAAATCACACAACGAGATTATGAAGAGGCAGCTTGCCGTTGACGAGCTTATGGCAAAGTGCGATTTTCCCCTTCCGGAATCGGCCGTCGACGATGAGCGCCAGGCAATTCTTGAGGAGATGATGACGCGCTTTATGTCGTCCGGCGCCTCCCGCGAGGACATAGAGAAAAATAAAGACGCCATTGTCGAGAATGCCAGCCGCGAGGCTGAGGGGCGCGCCAAGATGCGCATATTCCTCAACAGGGTTGCGAAGGCAAACGATTTGAAAGTCGAGAACGAGGACATGAGCCGCATGCTTTGGCAGGAGGCAATGCGCACGCGCACAAAGCCCGAAGACCTCATAAAGCAGTTGCGCAACGACCCTCAGCGCCGCAACCGCCTGCGTTCGGACGCTCTCCTTCAGAAGGCCATAAACTTCATCGCCGACAAGGCGGAAGTTTCGGTAAAGCAATAATTTTTTAGACGGTCTTTACTTTTCGGGTGCCGCAGTTGCGGCACCCGTTTTTTTTGGGGAAAAATCCTTTTAATTTCAGGCTTTGTTTGGCGGGAGATCCTGAGGTTTTTTTGCCTATAGCTTTGATTTTTTCGGGGCTTGGGCGAAGATTTTTGCTTGGTGCGTAAATTTCGGTGTGGAATAAAAAACTCAAGGCGTGTGCCGTGCGCCGTTTGATTGGATTTTTAAGCCCTGCATGTTCCGGAAAATTTTTTTAAGTGCGGAATTCCCAGGGGTTCAAATTCAAGTTGAACTTTAGGCAGTAAGCGGAAGCGCTGCCTTGGTGCTTATGGATGAAATTTTGGAATTATTGCAAAAAGCGCGCGCATTTATACCGGTGAAAAACGGGCGCCCCGTTTCTTTTAGCCCCTACAAACCCGCTTCCGACAACAGTTTTTTTCGGCAGTCGAAATCTGCCTGAATTTCAACGATTTTTTCCCTGGAAGTTGCGCCGCTTAATATGGATATTTTCGATTTCGGCAGCGATAGCGCCTTTGACAAAAATTTCAACAGCTCTCCGTTCGCCTTCCCGTCAACCGGCGGCGCGGCAAGTTTTATTTTTAGGGCATCCATGTATTCGCCGACACACGCCGATTTCGGCGCATTGGGAACTGCATGTATCCTGATTTTTTGAAACATTGAAAGTTTTACTGTCCTACTACGCGGGATAGCTGCCAAGCCATTTGATTTTCGGAAGAACTTTTTTGAGCTCGGCTACCGCCTCTGTGACGTTTTCGTCCTCCCAATGCCCCCTGAAATCTATGAAGAAATAGTAGTCCCACGCCTTCTTCTTGCTTGGGCGTGACTCTATTCTGGTGAGGTTTATATTC
>CASEFZ010000103.1 GCA_949287395.1 uncultured Verrucomicrobiota bacterium | reverse complement strand
AAGTACGAGGGCTTTTGCGTATTGTCGGTTAGCCTTATAAACTTTTTGCCGTTTTCCTCAAGGACATTTATAGCCTTCTTGTTTGGCCTGGAATCGTGATTCTGGCAGGTCTTCGCCCCTGCGGGAGTGTCGCCTACCTTGTATTCGGACAGGTCGAAGTCAACCTCCTTGGAGAATGGGGGATACTTCGGGTTTGTCGACAGCTTCGGGAACTGGTATCCCTCCAATATCGACGCCAATCGCCTCTCCTGCTCTCCCTTTACGCCCGCAAGCTTCACATCGAAAGGCTTAAACCCTATCTTCTCGAAGACGGGGTTTTCGTATGCAAAATTCAGTTTTGGGTCCAACACAAAAGAGCCTGCGTCCTGCCCCTTTTCCTGCCACTGCTGGAATGTCATTTTGCCGAACTTGGGCTCGCCCGCAGTATTCCAATAGATGTTGTTCTTAAACTGTATCTGCTTTACGGGAATAAACCTGTCGTAGCGCAAAAGCCTGCACGGGTCGGAGTAAACCATTATGTTTCTTTCAACGACAAGCGAATTGTCAAACTTGCTGGCCTCCCCGAACATCTCGTACCTGCCGTTGACAAATATGTTGTTTCTAAGCACGTTGTCCGTGCCGAAATTTTTGTAATATCCGCCGTCGTCGGTGTCGTAGACGTAGTTGTTTTCCCAAAGGTAGTGGGAGCTGTGGGCGTCGTTGTAAAGGCCCCAGCCGCCGTAATTGTGGCGCCTTACCTCCGAAATGACATTGCCGCGCACCACCGAACCGGGATTTACCCCCAACACATAGATGCCGCCCATGTCGTCCAGCACACCGTGCCCTATGTTGAAAATGCGGTTGTTCTCAACCAGATTCCCCTGGGAATGCGTGCGCGTTGTGCCCCAATTCCAGCCCACGGAAATGCCCGTGTAATAGCCGTCGAATATGGTGTTGTTTTTTACGACGTTATCGGGTGAGTCGAAAATAATTATCCCAACGCCCGCCTTGTTCCAGCGGCCGTAGTTGTATATTATGTTGTTTTGAATAAGGTTTCTTCCGCTGGTGATGTCGTCGGTGTCGTCAAACGCGCGCGAGGCCGCCCTCCCGCCTATGCGAATGGCGCCTGCGCCGTTGTCGTAAAACACGCAATCCGTAATGGAGCTGTCCCAAACGGAGTTCCCAAAAGCTATGCCGTAGGCGTCGCAATTTGCGACCTCGCAGGCCTCTATTTTTATTTTTGAGGCGTTGTTGAAGCGCAGGAAGCCCGGAACATACGAAGCCGCCTGCGTGGCGCTCGACCAATTGTTTCCCGCATGCTCCGGTATCTGCCTGCCATACTGGAATTTTATTTTACTAAGCGTCAAATCCCTGAGCGGATTCTTAAAATTCTCCCCCGAAGCCAAAATTATGGGGCCCACAATCGGATACCACGCGTTGAGATTCTTGACCGTCTGGCCTTTTTTGGGCCAGTAGTAAAGAGTCCTGTTGGGCTGGTCAAACCAGAACTCGCCCTCGGAAAGGGCAAATTTCGCGTTTACAATCTGGTAGTGGGGCGTCTGGCTGAAGCGGAAGGGCTGGGTGTACTTCCCGTCAACTCTGTCGTTTAGCACAACCACACTGGTTTTGCCGTCCTTCCTTGGAACAATCTTGTCTATCTGAATGCGCGGGCTGTACCAAGCCATGTAGAAGTCTATGTAAACGCGCTTGAGCTCCTCCGGAGAAAGTTTGAGAAGCTCTTTGATGTCCTCGTTGCGCATTATGACGTTTCGGTTAGCCGCCCGCGAAGAGCTTTCCCCAGCCTCGGTGGGAATCGAACTTGGGCCCATAGCCCATAAAAATTGGTCGCTTGCAGTATCCGGATAGCGCGCCAGCTCAGCGCGTTTTCCGTCTATAAAAAGCGAGAATATCGGCACGTCCCCCGGAATTTTCGCCTTCAAAAGATTTCCTTCTTTGACCCAATTATCCACCTTTTTACCGCCGGCTACAATCGCCATATTTTCGGCGGTGATGGTCAGGCCGCTGTGTCTGTTGTCCAAAACAATGGGCTTATCTACAAGATAGGTCCTGTTCTTTAGTGTTAAAACTTTTTCCGGAGATTTTGCCGCCGCGTCTATCAAGGCCTGCAAATCCGCCTTCTCAATTTTGTTGGAATTATCTTCTGCGCACGCGCAAAGAAGAGCGCTCGCAACGAACGCTGCCAGTAGTAATTTAAGTTTTCCCATATTGCCCTCCTTCATATGCGCTGGGTATTAAACTACAAACGGGCGCATCTCAACAAAATTTAACTCCATTTGGAAATTTTTATTTTTCTAAAAAATCCCCCGCCCGAATTTAAATTTTCCCAAGTTTTGAACCCGGGACTATCCCAGGGCGCAAAGCGCCTTATGCGAAATTTTTATATTTGCAGAATATTTAGTTGCTTGCCACAAAAGCCATTTTCCGGGGCGCTTTTATGCCGCGCCCTAAAATGCGCCTAATTTCGGCACGCGGACCGCCGAATGCATTATGGGCAAGTGCGAAAATATTGTCCAACACTCCAATATAAAACCGAATGAGCACCCGCTGCGCCCTTCCCTCAGGCGAGCTTTGACAAGTCAGCCTTAAAAAAGCTCATTCTCCGCATGTCCAAAGAGTAAAAAAGACCCGCCTTGTAGCTTGCAAAGCCTGATACAAGAGCCCTTATGACCTCTCCCGCCGCCATCACGCCCGCCGCGTGCGCCGCCGGCGCAAACACTGCTACGGCGTCGCTTTTTTCCGCCTCGCATGCGCGCGGATTGGCAAGAAGCGAATCAAAATAAAAGCCCTCCGCGCACAGTGTATTTTGTGCCACATATCCCTGGGCCGCCGCAACCACAACCCTGAGCGATGCTTGCGCGCAAATTTGCGCAACACCCAGCCTCGACGCAAACGAGTCAGTTGCATCCACCACCATATCGGCCGACAATACGGCCTTGCGCGCGCCGCAATCCCCCCCGAATAAATCCGCATCTACGGCGAAAATTTCAATATTGGGATTTATATCAGACAGCCTTGACGCCGCGCAGGAAGCTTTTGGCAGGCCCAATTCCGCCTCGGCATACAGGGTTTGCCTGCCCAAATTCGACAGCGAAACGGAGTCCTTATCCACAATAAAAATTCTGCCAACTCCAGAGGATGCCAATAGTTGGAGCGCCGCCCCTCCCACGCCGCCTGCGCCAACAACGGCAACCGCCGAAGCAGCCAACTTCTCTTGCCCGCTTTTTCCGAAGCCGTCCAACGCAGCGTGCCGGGCGTATCTTGCAAATTCGCTCTCCATCTTAAATTGCGCCACATTTTTTTATAATGTTGAAAAAACGCCACAAAAAAAAATACTGGCTCCATGAAGATTTTGCATTGCGACTGTTTTGCCGGAATAAGCGGAGACATGTTTCTTGCGGCGCTTATAGACCTTGGCGCCGACGCCGAAAACTTGAGGCAGAAACTGGGCACTCTTGGGGTTGGAGGGTGGCAAATTAAGCTTTCAAAAGATTCGCGGGGCGGCGTGTGGGGAACCCGCGCAGATGTGCTCTGCCAAAAATGCGCCGAAAATCAAGACAGCCATTTGCGCGGCGTAAAAAGCGCCCAAATGCCGCTCAGCATTGAAAAAAATCTCAACCAGCACCAAAGCGAAGCCGCCCCAAGCGGCGGGCACGAATACCCGCACGCGCACGCCCATGAACATTCGCACGAGCACCCGCACGCGCACCACTGCGGGGAAAGCGGCAACGCACCCGCACCGCGCGCGAACGCCGCGGACGACAGCGCCCACCAGCACCACGAGTGCCACGGACACCACGAACACCGCTCTTTCTCAGACATAAAAAAATTGATAGAGAATTCCTCGATACCGCAGGGGGCAAAAGAAACTTCTCTAAAAATTTTTTCAATTCTGGCCGAAGCCGAGGCAAAGGTCCACAACAAGGAGGTATCTGAGGTTGCCTTCCACGAGGTGGGAGCTGTGGATTCGATAATCGACATAGTGGGGGCGGCCATTTGCCTCGACGAATTGGGCATTGAGAAAATCACGCACACTCCTGTTGAACTCGGGTCGGGAACGGTGGCCTGCGCGCACGGAATTATGCCGGTTCCGGCTCCGGCAACGGCGCTGCTGTCGCAAAAATTTCCCTTCAAACTTGGTGGAGTGCACCACGAATGCACCACGCCCACGGGCGCGGCAATAATAGCGGCGCTTGCAAAGCCGCAAGAGGCATCAGAAGTGCTGAAAAATCTCGGGGTCGGGATAGGAATAGGCCATAGGGACGGCCACAGGCTTCCGAACTTTTTGAGAGTTTGCCTGTTTGAAGCGCCAGCCGAAGGCCCAAGCCCCGCCTGTGCCCCGACAGAAAGGCTTGTGGAATTGGCCGCAAATATCGACGATATGCCTGCGGAAAAGATATCTTATTTGTGCGAAAAGCTCTTTGAGGCCGGGGCGCTCGACGTCTGGCAGGAAAGTATTGCAATGAAGAAGGGGCGCCTCGGGTGCAAAGTTTGCGCGCTCGCCGGGGAAAATTTGCGCAATGCGCTGTTGTCGGTTTTCTTTACACATTCCACAACCCTTGGGGTGCGCAGCTTCGCGGCGGAACGCTCCTCAATAAGAAGGGTACAAAAATGCGTTGAAACCCCCTATGGGGAAATACGCGTCAAGACCGCTTCAAGGGGCGGGTTTGAAACTTCCAAGGCGGACTTCGACGACCTCCGCGCCGCCGCGCAAAAAAGCGGGAAAAGCCTCTCTGAAATTGAGAGGGAGATTTTTGGAGGCTAAAGGCTGTGGCAAATATCTCAAATCCGCTTGAGTGCGAAATAAGGCGCGCGCCGAAAATGGCAATCGCGCTTTCGGGGGGCCTTGACAGCTGCGTTTTGTTGAGGGTTGCAGCCGACATTCTGGGGGCCGAAAACTGCCTTGCGCTTACCGCGGTGTCGGCGTACATGTCTAAAAGAGAGATTGGCGAAGCGGAGGATTTTTGCAGCAGCGCGGGTATCCGGCACGTAAAAATTTTTGCGGACGACGTTTTTGAGGCAATAAAAAGCAATCCTGCCGACAGGTGTTATCTGTGCAAAATGCGGCTGTTTTCAAAGCTGAAATCTGAAGCCGAAAAGCTGGGATTTCCCCGCCTTTGCGACGGCACGAATGCCGACGACCTCTCGGACTACCGCCCGGGAATGGCGGCACTGAAAGAGCTGGGAATAGAAAGCCCCTTCCTAAAGGCCTCAATAGGCAAAGGGCAAATCAGGGGCCTGGCGCGCAAGCATAACTTGTCCTGTTCGCAAAAAAGCGCGTACGCGTGTCTGATGACGCGTTTTGAAACCGGCGCAAAGGTTGACACAACGCTTCTTGAGCGCGTTGACAAGGCTGAGGGAATGCTTATCGAAGCAGGCTTTGACGGCGTGAGGGTGCGCGTGCATTGCGGCGGGGGGCTTGCGAGAATAGAGCTTGCCAACAATTCGAGCCTGGCAAACAATATTGACAAGCTGGCGGGCCTCTCCGAAGGCATAAGGCGCCTTGGCTTTAAATTCGTCTGCCTTGACATGCATGGATATGTCAGGGGAAACATGAACCACACGCAAAATTTATCATGAAAATTTCCGCCGTATTGAAGATGCTGAAAGAGGGTAAAATTACGGAGCGCGAGGCCGAAAAGGCCGTATCCGAAAATTTTTATGCAGACATAGGCTGCGCCAAGGTGGACTTGGACAGGCTTCGCAGGACTGGAGCCGAGGAAGTCATCTTCGGCGAAGGCAAGACCCCCGAACAGATAATAAAGATAGCAAAAGTTCTTGTTGAGAAATTCGGTGCGGCGATGGCCACGCGCGTGCCTAAAGGCGCCTTTGAAGCCATAAAGGGCGCCTTTCCGGACGCGCTCTATTCGGACGCGGCGCGCATAGTGACAATAGACAGGCGCGCGCCGAAGGCAAGAAAGCCCGGGCGCCGCGCAAAAAAAACATTCATAGCCGTGGTGTGCGCTGGCACGGCCGACTTGCCCGTTGCCCAGGAGGCAGCCGAGACGGCAAGATTTCTCGGCAGCAGCGTAAGGCTTTTTGCCGATTGCGGCGTGGCGGGCCTGCACAGGCTTCTGGACAACCTTGACCAGATACGCAAAGCCAAGGTTGTGGTGGCGGTGGCGGGCATGGAGGGCGCTTTGCCAAGCGTCTTGGGAGGGCTGCTGAAGGCCCCGGTAATAGCAGTGCCTACAAGCGTTGGGTACGGGGCGTCTTTTGGGGGGATAACGGCTCTGCTGTCAATGTTAAATTCGTGCGCAAACGGAGTCAGCGTGGTAAACATAGACAACGGTTTTGGGGCCGGATACAACGCCCACATTATAAATTCAATTTGACGGGGCGCTTATGGTTGCCGCAAACTCTGGAAATGCGATATTCGCCATATTGGCAACGGCGGCGGCGGTTGGCGTTATCCACACGCTGGCCTCGCCGGCGCATTATTTGCCGTTCGCGGCCCTGGCAAAAACGCACGGGTGGACCCTTTCAAAGACCCTGAAAAATGCGCTGTTCTGCGGGGCGGGACACATTGTGTCGTCGATGGTGGTATGCGCGGCGGGAATGTTGTTAGGCTCGGGAGTGGAAGCCCTTGAAAGCCTCGAAGGAACGAGGGCAAATTTTGTAAAGTGGCTGTTTTTAGGCTTTGCCGCCGCATACACGGCATACGGTTTGCGAAGCGCCATATGCTCAAAAAAAATTCCCGCCCACGCGCAAGAGTGCGAGTGTCCGGTATGCGGCTGCGAGCACGCCTTTCACGCAAAAGAAGACAAGCGCGCCGACAAAATTAACTTTTGGACCCTATTTTTGGTGTTCACTGTCGGGCCGTGCGAGGTTTTAATTCCGCTGGTGGTTTACCCGGCGGCAAAATCTGATTGGGAAGGCGCGATTGGTGCGGCGGCGGTGTTTTCCCTGTCCACCATAGCCACTATGCTTGCCGCGGTGGCGCTGGTGCACTTGGGGCTTTCGAGGGCGAACTGGGCCTGGATGCAAAGGTGGGGCGGCGCAGCCACGGGGATTGCCCTGCTGGGGTGCGCCCTTGCAATGTTTGTCCAGCACTGATTCTGAAACGCGGAGCATTTGAAAATTTCAAAAGTTTTGCCGGTCTATCGGCGCGCCAATCTAATAGGGCCTCCTTTGGCAATTGGTTGAGGTTTTTTTTGGCTTTTCCGAATATGCGGGTATGCCGCGCACATTAAAAAAAGTTGTTTAAATTATCCCGGCCGCAAAATGCGCCCAAGTTAATTTCGGGCCAATTCCGCAAAAAAAACGCTCTCCGCAGGAACTTTGGGAATGCGGCTGCCTACCATTTTTGGGCATTGGCAATTCTGCGCGCAAAATGAAATTAGCGGCCTAAATATTGGTTTGAAAAAAACGGACATTGGGACATCGTAGAGAGAAAGAAAGAGAAAAAAATGATAGTTGCAATAAGGGGAAGGCTCGCATATTCGACACCCATACTCGCAGTGGTGGAAACGGGTGGATTATTTTACGAGGTAAATATTCCAGTCACGACGGCGGAAAAATTGCCGTGTACGGGAGAGGAAGTTCTGCTGCACACCCTGGCGGTGTACAGGGAGGATTCGCAGTCTCTGTACGGGTTTTCAAGGGCGGAAGAAAGGGATTTTTTTAAGACATTGGTGGAGAAAGTGTCGGGCATAGGCCCGAAAATCGCCCTTAACATGATGAGCAGAATGTCCGTTGAAACGCTGAAGGCCGGGATAGCGGCAGGCGACGTTGCAATGCTTTCAAAATGCCCCGGAATAGGAAATAAAACGGCGCAGCGCCTTGTGGTGGAGCTCAGGGATGCGATGTTTAGCGGAGGGCAGACGCTTACGGCGCAAAGGATGCCGGGTGGAGCGCCGGCCGAGGCCGCGCCAAATTGTTTGCGCGACGCCGTTGCGGCGCTCGCGGCGCTCGGGATGAAAATTCCCGATGCAGACAAATACGCCTCGGCGGCGCTATCGAGCATTTTGTCGGAAGGGGCGGAACCCACCACGGAAGCCATAGTAAAGCGGGCGCTAACGCGTTAATTTGAAATTAGAGGCAAATTATGGACAAAGAAGGTATACTTAAGGTTTTATCATCAATAAAATATCCGCCGTACGAGAAAGACATAGTGTCTTTTGGCATGGTCAAGTATGTAAAAGTTGACGGCAACCATGCGGAAGTGCGCATATACACCGGGGGGAACAAAGAGCAGGCCCTGGACATAACAAAGCGCGCTTCGGAGGTGCTGCACGCAGCCTTTCCGGGCCGCCGTTTTGAGGTGCTGCTGCTTGAGCAAAACCCGTCCAACGCCGCCCCAAAAGCCAACGAAGACACAATGAAATCGGTGCGCTGGAAAATAGCGGTTGCCTCCGGCAAAGGGGGAGTTGGGAAGAGCACTGTTGCGGTAAATTTGGCGAGGGCCTTCGCCAAAAAATTTTCCGGGGCGTCGGCGAGGGTTGGTCTGATGGACTGCGACATACACGGGCCAAGCGCCTCCATACTTTTCGGCAAAAAAGTGTTTCCCACGGTGAATGAGAATAAGGAAATAGTGCCGCCGGAAATAGACGGAATAAAGGTAATATCGATGGGAATGCTTGTCGACGACGACCAGCCGCTGATATGGCGAGGCCCCATGGTAAGCGGAGCCCTGAAACAGTTTGCCGAGGAGGTTGCGTGGGGGGATTTGGACGTCATGGTATTCGATTTTCCCCCAGGAACCGGAGACGCAGTATTGAGTGTCGTGCAGACAGTTCCACTTTCCGGGGCAGTTGTGGTGACCACACCCAATTCGCTTGCGGCGCAGACCGCCGCGCGCGGCGCCATGCTCTTTGAGAAGAGCAATGTCAAGATGTTTGGCATTGTGGAGAATATGGCATATTTTGAGATGCCCGACGGCTCTAAAGAATTTCTCTTCGGGGAGGGATTTGCGGACGGGGCCGCCGCGCATTTGGGAATACCGGTGTTGGCAAGAATACCAATAGACAAGTCTCTGCAAACGGCGGAAGTGTCGCAACAGTCGGCGGCGGTATTTGACGGGCTTGCTGATGCCTTGATTGCGGAGCTGGAAAAAAATCCCTAAAGGCAATAGCTTGCATAAAAAAATTCGTAAAATCCGCGGGGGAACTCTGCGGATTTTTTGTTTTGCCGCAGAGAGTTTGCAAAGCCGCGCCCATCAATTCCGCCATCTGCGCGCAGAATTTTTTGCTGTTTTTTATTGGCGAGCCGCCTCTCTGCCGCAAAAAACACCTTGCAATGGACAATAAGGCTGGTAAATTGCGCCCCATGAATACCGTTTTGTGCAAGTTTTTCCGCATTTGGGTTGCCGCGTGTTGCGCCGCGTGCCTGTTTTCGTGCAACACCGACACCACTATTACTCCGGATACGCCCGTGGAACTTGTGTGCGTGCTTGAATATACGGGTTCGGTCTATTCGCCCATACGCTCAACCGCGCCATTTTATTACGCGCTTTACGATATCAACGGCAAGTTCATTTCTTACATGGACACATCAAGGCTCGTGGCGCAGCGCATAGACAGGCTGATTGGCAAATGCGTAGTGGTGCGCGGGCATTTGGTTAAAATAGATGGCAACAGCGTTCTGAGAGCCGATGCCATAAGATTGAAAAGGTAGCCGGCAAATTTGCGCAACAGCGCCAAAATAAAAACTCTTTCAACTTCGCGACACCATGCCAGAAATCATAGACGGAAATCTCATTGCAAAACAAATCCACGCCGAATTGAAGGCAAAGCTTGAAAAATTCGGCGGGAAGCGGAAGCCGTGCGTGGCTTTCATAAGGGTGGGGGAAGATCCGGCGTCGGTCTCCTACGTGAAGAAGAAGGCGAGGGTTGCGCAGGAAATAGGAATAGACAGCCGCCTGCATTTATTGCCAGAATCGGTCTCACAAGGCGAACTGGAGAATATTATCGACACCCTCAATGCCGACGATTGCGTTGATGCCATTTTAATACAGGCGCCCCTGCCGAAGCACTTGAGCGAACGCGAAGCATTTAACAGGGTGAGGCCCGACAAAGACGTGGACGGTTTTAGTTGCGCAAATTTGGGCCTTTTGTGCCAAGAAGATTCAAGCGCTTTTGTGGCGTGCACTCCCGCGGGAATCTTGGAAATGATAAAGAGGTCTGGGGTGGAAACCTCGGGCAAGCGCGCGGTGATAATAGGCAGAAGCATAATTGTGGGCAAGCCTTTGGCGCTTCTTCTGTCGAAACGCGGGGTAGACGCAACGGTGACGGTTTGCCACTCAAAGAGCGAAAACTTAGGGCAGGTTTGCTCCCAGGCGGACATTTTAATAGCGGCGGTTGGACGCCCCGCAACAGTGACAGCCGACATGGTCAAAGAGGGCGCATGCGTGATAGATGTGGGCATAAACAGGGTGCCGTGCGCCTCGACAAAAACCGGGTACAAATTGGTTGGCGACGTTGATTTTGAGCAGGTTGCGCCAAAGTGCGGCAAAATAACGCCCGTCCCCGGCGGTGTGGGCCCGATGACGGTTGCAATGTTGATGAAAAACACGGTGGCTGCCTACGAACGCCATATGCCTGAAAGCGCTTCAAAGTAAAAATTCCACTTAAACTGGGGCGGCTTTGTCAAAAAAACCAAAAAAAGGGAAAAGCTTGCTTGACATCGCCGCACCGAAGGTATTTCATGTTTGGCTTTTAACAAAACTATAAATCAGAGAGTGACATGAAAGTCGTATCGTCAATCAAGTCTTTGAAGACACGCCATCCCGACTGCAAGGTTGTGCGCAGAAAGGGCCGTGTATATATAATCAACAAAACCAATCCCCGCTTCAAGGCAAAGCAGGGATAACAGCTGCGGAGTCATTTTCAAATGAAACAGAATATTCATCCAGATTTTCATCCCGTATGTTTTGTGGACGTGTCCTCCGGGGCGCGCTTCTACACTTCGTCCACGATGAAGGGAAAGCAGGTTGAGAATGTCGACGGGGTCGACTATTTCATGATTTCCCGCGACGTAACTTCGGACTCGCACCCCGCGTACACCGGAGAAAAGCGCTTTGTGGACACGGCCGGCCGCGTGGAAAAGTTCCAGAAGAAGTTTTCGCGCGTCAGGAAATAGTTTTATTAAACTTTCTTTAAAGGCCGAACCGGCAATTTACCGGTTCGGTTTTTTTTGCGCATGCAAAAAGCGGCCAATTGCCGCAACAGGCAGAACGCGCCAAATTTAAGAGAGGCGCAATTAAAAAATGCGCCCGCAATTTCCGCAGAATTAAAGAAATTTCTGCTCTGCGATACCCCATGAAAATATATTCTCAATCTTCCGCACAAAGCACGCCACAAATATTCCCCCTACCGAAAGGGCGATTCTTCGGCTAATACTGCATGCACTGCCCGGCCAACCATTCGCCAGCCGATGTCTTCGGGGGAGATTTCAATATGTCTTTTAGAGCTTCCGCATCTTTGCGGGTGTCCTCTGCAACCGATTTGTCTGTAAGGCACAGCCCAACGCGCTTTGCCATCTTTGACGGAACCGCCGCAAACTGTATAAATTCCGGCCAGGCCGGCTTGTCCAGCACTATGTTTGCTATGCTGAGATACCTTACCTTCACAAGCATTCTCCCCACAAAATATGTGAACGGATTTGCCACATAAACAATCAAACCGGGAATCCCCGCAAGGGAACACGCCAGCGACATTGTGCCCGAACTCATCATAACCGCGCGCGCCCCTATCCGCCCGCTGCTGTTTGAGACAAATTTAACCCTGCCGTTTAATTCGGGCCTTTTATCAAGCTCAGCCCGCATAAGTTTTAATATCTCTTCCGTGGGATATAGCGCTGTTGCCGAAACGCCGGGCAGCAAGGCGAGCGTATCCAACATTCTGGGAAATATCCTCGAAACTGCCGCTTTTCGGCTGCCCGCCAACAACAATAGATCGCCATCGGCATCGTAAAAGAGCGGATTGACGTATGAGGCGTCCATAAACGGATGCCCCACAAAATGCGCCTTTAGCGCAGTGTCGGCATAGCACTTGGGCTCAAAGGGAAATATGAGCGCTATGTCGTCTATAAGTTCGGCCATCTTAAAACGCCTGCCGGCCTTCCATGCCCATATCTGCGGGCCTATGTAGTATAAAACCCGCACATTTCCCCCGCCCCGCGCGCTTATTCCGCGCGCGCGCAACATCTTGGCCACATGCAAATTGAACCCCGGGTAATCAACAAAACACACCGCCCTTGGCCTATATTTGTCTATCCAATCAACCACGGCCTCGGCAAGGCGTTTAAAAAAAGAGTAGTTCTTTAGAACCTCAAAAAGCCCCACCAC
>CASEFZ010000102.1 GCA_949287395.1 uncultured Verrucomicrobiota bacterium | reverse complement strand
GGACGACTATGATGAGAAGATTTTTGGCAGGAGTTGCGCTTGTCGCCGTGGGGGCGTGCGCGTGCGCGCAAACCGACATATTGGACGCGGGCAGGGTGGTTAAAGACTCCGGAGAATTGAGCGTTCCGGTTTACAGGGTTGCTATAACTTCGGATTCGCCACAGCTTGAGTCATTGGCTAAGCGGGCATTCGGCTTGCATGGCAGCTACAAGTTGGCGCGTCCGGCGGATGCGCAGTTTGAGTTCGCATTTTCGCAGGCCGGCCCGGATTCGGTGCGCCTTACAATAAAAGGCGGGCGCTCCTACGAAGAGACCGTAAGCGGCGCGAACTTGGTAAACGCGCTGATGAAGGCTTGCGATGTTGTTGTCAATAAAACAATAGGCGCGCCGGGGTTTTTCGCCGGGACGGTCGCATTCTCCTACTCGAGGGACGGCGGCGATTTGAGCGAAATTTGCGTTTCCGACATGGTTTTCCAGAAAGTTAGGAAACTTACCAACGACAAAGCGGCTTCTCTTATGCCGCATTTTTCGCCGAACGGCAAAAAGGTTATGTACACCGGCTACTACCGTTCGGGATTTATGGATTTGTTTGAGATAAACTTGTCCGCCAATTCCCGCAGGGCTTTTGCGTCGTTTAAGGGCAGCAATACGGGAGGGGCTTTCTCGCCGGACGGTTCGAAAGTTGCGATGGTTTTGTCGAGCACCGGCAATGCGGAGGTTTGGACGGCGAATGCCGACAGGACGGGATTTAAGAGGATCACAAACACTCCTACGGCGGTGGAGAGTTCGGTGGGGTTCTCGCCGGACGGCTCGAAGCTGATTTTTGCAAGCGACTCCGGGTACGGCAAGCCGCAGATTTACATATGCCCGGCCAACGGCGGAAAAATGACGCGCCTGCCGACGAACGTTAGCGGATATTGTTCGGAACCGGTTTGGAATTGGGTAAAGCCGAATCTGATTGCCTTTACGGGTGCGCAGCGCGCGGGAAAGGGGTCAGACTTTCAGGTCTTTGTTTACGACATGTTGAAGAGGCAGTCGAAGTGTGTGACGAGGGGGGTGAGCGCGTCGTCGCCGGTTTGGCTTAACGACGGCAGGCATTTGATTTGCGCAAAAGCCTTTGGAAAGATGCGCAGGCTCTATGTTGTCGACACCGAGACGGGCTCTGAAAAGCCTATGCATACGGCGGGGTTTGGGTCTGTGAAAGAGCCGGACTTTGTGTATACGTCCAAGTAGATCTGCTGCGGTGCGATATGAATTTGGTGACGCTTGATTTGGAAGGGGTCTTGATTCCCGAGATGTGGGTGGCTTTCGCGGATGCCGCCGGAATGCCCGAGCTTAGAAGAACCACTAGGGACGAGCCCGATTACGACAAGCTGATGAGGTATCGCTTGGACATATTGGGCCGGGCCGGGGTGAAGCTGGAGGATATACAGAAAGTGATAGAGGGGTTGGAGCCATTGGAGGGGGCGCTGGAATTTCTCAATTGGCTGAAGTCCCGCACGAGGGTTGTGATACTTTCCGACACATTTGAGCAGTTTGTGGATCCTCTCATGCGAAAGTTGGGCTATCCAACATTGTTCTGCCACAGCCTGAATGTCGGCGCAGACGGCTTTATAGACGGATACACCATAAGGTGCCGCGACCACAAGCGCCTGTCGGTGGAGGGCTTCAGAAAGTTGAATTTTAAGGTGTTTTCGGCGGGCGATTCATACAACGACTTGTCGATGTTGCGTGCGGCTGACAGGGCGGTTTTGTTTAGACCTACCGATTCTTTTGCGGCCCAGAATTCCGATTTGCCGGTTGCGAAGACCCATGCGGAGTTGAGGGGCATTTTCGGTGCGTTTATGGACGGACAGGAGGTTGTGAGATAGTATGGCGTCAAGTACTGTGACAGGCAGATATGCGTTGCGCGGCGTATCGGCGGGCAAGGAGGATGTTCACGCGGCGGTTGACAAGCTCGACCGCGGCATATTTGCGGGTGCGTTTTGCAAGATAACAAAAGACTACCTGACAGGCTTAAAGTCGCGCTGCAATGTGATCCATTCGGACGGCAGCGGAACAAAGTCAATAATAGCGTACCTTTGGTATAGGGAAACCGGCGATGCCTCGGTCTTTAGGGGAATTTCGCAGGATTCCATAGTAATGAACATAGACGATTTGCTGTGCATAGGCGCCGCCGAGCGGATATTGCTTTCGAATACGGTCAACCGAAACGCAAAGAATGTTGGTGCCGACGCCCTCGCAAATTTGATAAACGGCTCGGAGGAGTTTCTCGGGAAGTTGCGCAAGCTTGGGGTAAAGGTTTTTTCCGGCGGGGGCGAGACTGCCGATACGGGTGATTTGACCGGGGCTGTTGTGGTGGACAGTTGCGCGGTTGCGGTTATGAAGAGGTCCGAAGTCATAACGGGCGACAAAATCAGGCCGGGGCTTTCGATAGTTGGGCTGTCGTCTTGGGGGAAGGCTTCGTACGAGGATTTCGAGAACAGCGGAATAGGGTCGAACGGGCTTACGAGCGCAAGGCACGACATGCTTTGTCCGTATTACCGCAAAGCCTATCCGGAAACTTACGATGCAAACACTCCCAAGAAGCTTGTCTATTGCGGGCCCTATATGCTTGACGACAAACTTCCGGAATCGCGCATGACTGTTGGAGAGGCTCTGCTTTCGCCCACGCGCACTTACGCGCCGGTGGTTATGAAACTTTTGAAGAAGCATCCCGGTTTGGTGAAGGGGCTTGTCCACTGTTCGGGCGGAGGGCAGACCAAGTGCGTGCGTTTCGGGCGCGGGGTGCACTTCGTAAAAGACGATATGATGCCTGTGCCGCCGATATTTAAGGCAATTCAGAGCGCGAGCGGAACCGGAGATTCGGAAATGTACGAGGTCTACAACATGGGGCACAGGATGGAGGTTTACTGCAAGCCTTCTGATGCTGACAAGGTTGTGAAGGTGTCAAAATCTTTCGGGATAGACGCGCGGGTGATAGGCAGGACGGAAAAGTCCAGGCGCGCCGACGGGAAAAACCATGTCAGCATACGCTGCGGAGATAGGGTGTTAGAGTACGGCCCGCGCGATTGATATTCGGTATTGCCTTATTGGGTAGGGCGTTTGTTGAGTTTGGAGTCTGCAAAGTTTTAGCGGGGTGCTTACCCGTTTTTTGGAAAGGAAATTTTATGTTGAAGGCAGGAATAGTGGGTCTTCCAAACGTGGGGAAGAGTACGCTGTTTAACGCGCTTACCAGAAGCAGGAAGGCGGAGGCGGCCAATTATCCGTTTTGCACAATAGAGCCGAATGTTGGGGTTGTCGAGGTGCCGGATTCGCGCCTGTTGCCGCTGAGCAAAATTGCAAAGACGAATGTGATAATACCGGCGGCGGTTGAGTTTGTTGACATAGCAGGCCTTGTGGCGGGCGCGAGCAAGGGCGAAGGGCTTGGAAATAAATTTCTGGCCAACATAAGGGAGGTTGACGCGATAGTCCACGTTGTACGCTGCTTCGACGACGACGACGTTTTGCACAGCATGGGCGGAGTGGACCCGATACGCGATATCGGCGTTGTGTTGACGGAGCTTGTCATGAGCGATTTGCAGTCGTGCGAAAAGCAGCTTGAAAACAACAGGCGCCGCGCAAAGGGCATGGACAAAGAGGCCATTAAGAACGTTGAGCTTTTGGAGCGCCTGTTCGACCATCTAAACGCCGGGAAACCCGCTGTGACTATGGAAGTTTCCGACGAGGACGCCGCGCGGGTGAATTCGTTTTTCCTCCTTACGTCGAAGCCCGTAATATACGCGTGCAATGTTTCTGAAGGAGATTTGGCGGGTGGGCTGAACGATTACGAAAAGCGCGTAAGAGAGTATGTCTCCGCGGAGCATGCGGCTTCGAGCTGCCGCATATGCGCCCGCCTGGAGGAGGAGCTTTCCGAGCTTTCGCAGGAGGAATCAGCCGAATATCTAAAGGAGCTTGGCGTGGAAGGCAGCGGAGTTTCCGAACTGATACGCCGCACGTACGACCTTCTCGGCTTGGCGAGCTATTTTACCGCAGGGGAGAAGGAAGTGCGCGCATGGACCTTTAAAAAGGGCATGACGGCCCCGCAGTGCGCGGGCGTCATACACAGCGATTTTGAGCGCGGGTTTATCAAGGCCGAAGTTGTCTCCTACGACGATTTGATTTCCGCGGGGTGTCTTGTCAAGGCGCGCGAGGCCGGCAAGTATCGCCTTGAGGGGAAGGACTACAAATTCAAGGACGGGGACGTGGCGCTGTTCCGTTTCAATGTTTAATTTTTGCTCAAGCGGGTTTCTTTAAGGAGGCTTTTAAATCTGATGAAGATAACGTTGTTTGGAAAACTTTTCAAGTTGCTTTCGTCGCCCCGCCTGACTGTGGCCTTGTTGGTATACGGGACGTTGCTTGTCTTTATCGGCACCCTTGCGCAGCGCAACGTGGGAATTATGGAGGCCCAGAGGACATACTTCGAGAGCTTTTTTTGTTTGGCCGACATAGGCGGGCTGAAAATTCCAATGTTTGGTGGCGCTTTTGTGGGGGCGTTGGGATTTGTAAATATAATGTTTTCGGGGGTGCGGTTTACGCGCTTCGGGCTGTCCGGCTTCGGGGTGGCTGTCACACATATGGCCTTGGCGCTTTTAATAGTGTCGGGGGCGCTGCAATATTTTGTGCGCGTTGAGGGAAGCATGGCTCTGCGCGAAGGCGTGCCGGTTGACACAATAATGGTTGGCGGCAGAGACGGAGCGCCGATGACGGTTAAAAAACTCCCGTTTTCCGTGAATCTGAAGAGTTTTAAAGAGGAAAAGTGGGAGGGAAGCGATATCCCCAAAAGTTATTCGAGCGAGGTTTTTTTTGAACATTCAGGCGGGCGTGTCCCGGCGGTGATTAAGATGAACAATCCGGCTTCCTTCGGCGGGTGGACCTTTTACCAGATGTCGTTTGGGGAGGGGGGGAAGGTCAGTGTCTTAAGCGCGGTAAAGAACCACGCCAGAATGCTTCCGTGGATTTCCGTGGGAGGGGTGTTCATAGGAATGCTGATTATATTTATTCCAAGGGTTGCGGGCAAGTCGGGAAGGTTATGAGGTTTAGAAACTACACGGTGAGTTTTGCGCTGTTTGTGTCGCTTGCGATACTGGCGGCGCCGTTGGCGATATGGGAGGCTTTCCTGGGCGATCCTCTGTACGACTCGGTGTTTGAGCGGAGCGTGTCGTCGCTCCCGGTGATGAAGGCCGGGAGAATTATGCCGCTTTCGAGCGCGGCGTCCGACGCTTTGAGGTCAATAGGAGGCAGAGAAACGGCCACTTTGGACGGCCGCAAGATTTCCGCAACAAAATGGCTTTGGCGCATGGGGGCATTGCGCGCAAAAATGGCCGACGTGCCGGTGTTCCGCACGGACAATAGGGATCTTCAAAAATTGCTTGGGGTGGACAAGCGCAATTATTCTTACAACGATTTTGCGCGGCGCTACGAAGACATTTATTCCGGGGCAGTGTCCGGCCAAAAGACGCCGTACGCAAGGGCCTGCGACGACGCGCTTGCTTCGGCATTGGCGTATGCGGTATTGGCAAATACATTCGGCGTGGAACTTCCGTCGGTGGAGGGTTTCGGGAAGGCCGTCTCGGCGTGGAAAAGCGCTATAGATGCCGCCACTAAAGAGTACGCCGCCGCGCGGGAACAGAATAGAAAACCCGACGAAAGCAAATTGGTGGAGGCTGCGGACTATCTGTCGCGATTGCGCTCAAACGTGGATTTTGAGAAGAGATATCCCAATTCTGTCATTCGCGCTTTGCCTTATAAGGGAGGTTTTGCGACTCCATCGGAAGCCATGCTGGACAGGGATTTGGATTGGTCCAAAGAAGGCGAGTCTGCGAAGGCCCTGTTTTCATACGGGAAAATGTTGGACGGCATATATTCTGGAAACCTCGTTGCGGCGGGGGACGAGCTTTCAAAAATCTTTGAAATTTTGGAGAAGAAAGCGTCCATAAACTTTTTCAAGGTTGGCCTTGAAAACGTGATAAACCGGGTGGATCCGTTTTTCGGAGGCTTTATTTTGTACATGCTGGGGGCGCTACTGATAGCATTGGGCGCAATTTGGCGCAAGCAGCGCGACAGAAGTTGGCTTGTGGCAAAAGTTGTGCTGGCGTGCGCCGTGGGCGCGCAGTGCGCGGCAATTTTGGCGCGAATGTACATTCAGATGAGGCCCCCGGTGACCAATCTGTATTCGTCGGTAGTTTTTACCGGCGCATTGGCGGCTTTGGCGGGCTTGGTGTTCTTTATAAAAAACAGGGGAGTAGGTTTTGGGGTTTCGAGCGTCCTGACCGGCGGGGTGTCGATACTTGTGGCGGTAAATTTGCCCCACAGCGGCGACACAATGGGAATGATGAGGGCGGTGCTGAATTCCAACTTTTGGCTCACGGTTCATGTTGTGACTATAATGGTGGGATATTGCGGCGTGTTTCTGGCGGGGTTTGCGGCTGCGTTTAGGCTGGTATGCAATGTGTTTGACAAAGGCGACTTTGGAGAGGCCACGGGTTCGGCGGCAAGGAATGTGTACGCAATTTTATGTTTTGCGCTGATGTTCTCATTCTTGGGAACAATGCTTGGCGGAGTTTGGGCTGATATGAGCTGGGGAAGGTTTTGGGGCTGGGACCCAAAGGAAAACGGCGCGTTGATGATAGTTTTGTGGTGCGCCGCCGCGATACACGCAAAAGCTTTGAGGCTTGTCAGCGACAGGGTGTTTTTGGCTCTCGCTGTCGGCGGAAACATAGTGGTGGCATGGGCCTGGTTCGGCGTAAATCTGATGGGGGTGGGCCTTCACTCTTACGGGTTCGTCGAAGGCGGATGGAAGTGGTTTTTTGTATTTGTGGGGTTGAATGCGCTGATTATTCCACTCTCGCTGATAAAGTACAAGGGCGCGGAGAAGTAGCTTTTTTAGTTTATTTGCCTTCAGATATAGGAATGTAGCGTGGAATTAACTTAAGGCAAAAGGCCTTTCTTGCTGGTTTGGCGTAAGTCTTGCGCGTTTAGCAAAACTCTTTGCAATGCCCAATGCGCGCGTGCGCACCAGAACCGTTGCAATTTACTGTCGAAAAAATTGTTTTGTTCCGCTTTGCGCCGGATTGGATATGCCGGGAAAACTCATTTCGAGTTAAAAACATAGTTTGGGGGAGTATTTAACATAAAAAAGTCTTGAAAAGTTTTTGCAAAGATACATAAGGTTGGGGTACAAAATACGGGGCGTAGCTTAGCCTGGTAGAGCGCTACGTTCGGGACGTAGAGGCCGGTGGTTCGAATCCACTCGCCCCGATTTTTTTAAGGCCGCAATTCCGGACGGGTTGCGGCCTTTTTTGGGGCGCTTGGGAACTTCTTTTGTGCGGCAAAATTTTTTGAGCTTTCTTATGCCTGCTACATGCTGTGAGAACAGGCGGCTCAAATGGAAGGCGAAGCAAAATTTTTGCGCACAATTTCAAAAAAAATTGCGCGTATAGCACCTGCGCCCGGTATTTGGAATGCCGCGGTTAAATAGTATCGGGTACCGCGAAAAAATGTGGCAAAACCAACAGTGCCGCCCCATAGTGCATGTGGGCGGCACTACTGTGCAGCGTTGGAAACTTTGGGCCAAGACAGCAACTCGACTGCTTCCGGAAAATTTTCATTCACAAGCGGCAATACCGGCAAGGCAACGGGAGAATGTTTGCGGTCAGTTTGTTAAGCCGGGCTTTTGCGAAAGCACAACGTTGACAATCCAATTGTTGCCGAAATATTTTTTTAATGTTGCCGCATCCCACTTTATTGGGCGGGGAACCTCAGCGGAGGGATTCATTTCGGCATTGCCGCGCGCGGACCATTCTCCATGCATAATCCAACCAGAATTATAGGCATAATTGGATACAAAAGTGTTTTTACGCGGATAATTTTCTATAAAAATATTGCCGAGATTTGGATACTTTTTCTTGTATATGGGGCTGTTGATATTTACGGGACATTCTGCGCTGCCCGTATACAGCTTAAACACATTGAGCTCTTCGTTTACATTGTATCTGTATCTGCGTTCGTCCCAATGCAGGTGAAGGGCAACCCTAAGGCAGTCGATGAAGACATTTTCCTTAACAATGCTATCGTGCCCGCCGTGGAAATAAACCGCGCCGAAAAAAGAGTCGCCGGTGTTGCAGAATATGTTTCTTTCAATGTATCCGCCGCCTGTTCCCCAATCTATATAGACGCCGCACACGTGGTTTTCGGGATGGGCTGGAGGATTGTCCAAAAAGAGGTTGTACCTGACGATATTTCCCTGCATGCTTTTATCGCGGTTGGTGTATATTACGCCCATATCGCTCGAGTTTAAACAGCAGCGCTCAAACACGTTCTTTTCCACAACGATGTCGTTGCCGTCGAGCGCCACTGTCATGTGCTGGTGGTCATGAACGTAGTTGTGCGAAACCACGGTACCTACACCGGCCAGCCTCAGCGAGGGGCTGAACAATTTGCGTATGCGCGCGTTGTTGTAAAACTCGCAGTTGGTCACAAGGTTTTGTGAACTCTCCAATGTGACCCTGTCGCCGCCTCCGATAAACAAGCCACCCATTCCCAAATTGAAGAATTTGCAGTTTTGGACCTTTATTTGCGAGGTGTAGTTGTTGAATTTGTTTCTGATCTTCCAATCCTTTATTTGTTTGGTGCTCGGGTAGAATGCGGCGGAGCTGTTGCCTATGTTTCCGGAATCGTAGAGAATGTGGTTTGTCCCAATATTGCCAAAAGCCGCCCCGTAGTTTCCAAGATTGAAGAATCTGCACGATGTCAATGAGATGCGCCGCGAGTTCAGGGCAACCAACCCCGGGCCGCGGGATGCGGCGAAATCTATATTCAAAAATTTTATGTTTGAGGCGCTTCTTAAAACCACAAAGGGCTTTTCATTGACGCTGAAATCGAAAAATCCGCCTTTTGGCTTTTTGTCGAGGGCAACATAGAACATGCCTGTCTCTGTGTCTATGTAGTATTCGCCGGGATTGTCGAGTTCCTCAAGAAGGTTTATGGCGCGGTATCCCCTCACATTTAAATCCTGTTTGACGGACCAGTCGCTTTTGCCCTCAATAAAGTTGCAGGTACGCACGCCGTAAACGTGGGGCGATTGCAGGGTTATGGTTTTATTCTTTGTGTCTATGCTCTTTATTTTGCTTCTGTCGTCGGCCCAGCCCACTGAAAATATGCCGTCAAGCCACGCATTCTTGACGTTTGCCCATCTGTCAGGCCTGTCGAAATCGTACTTGAATGTGGCGCCCCTTATGTTGTTGTCGGGCTTTAATTTTTTTGCGTCGGGGTTGCCTCCGGAGGCGACGGCGGCTATCCAGCCGGGGTCCAGAACGTCGCCTATTTTTAAAATGCCCTTATTGGGGTATCCCGCCAACTCGAGGGGGGCGTCGTCCAAAAATACCTCCATTTGGACAGGCTCTATTTTGTGGGTAAAACCCACGTGCTTTAAGGTTCCATAGTCGTGGATGCCGAATTCTTTTAGGTTTAGGCAAAACACTTTTGCGGTGCGTTCTTTGGGAAGTTTGCCCAGCACGGCCTTGTCAGATACCTCAACAAGCTTGTCGGCGCTTATGCGCTTGGCTCCGGTAAATCTGACAGAACCGGGGGCGGCGGAGGTTATGAGAAGTTCAGCCCCGTCTTCTGGGGAAATGTCACAGTCAAAATTAACGGAGTCTTCAAAGAAATAAAAACCCGGCGAGAAGAGAATCTTGCCTGCCTTTACACCGCCATTCTTGAGCTCCGAAAACTTTTCCACAGCCTTTTTCAGCGAGGCAAACGGGGCGGCCTTGCTCCCGTCGCCTTTCGTGTCGCTTCCGTTTGTATCCACATAAATTTGGCAAGCCTGCGCAAACATATTAGCAAAAGCGGCGATGCAAAGCGCCGAAAACAGAAACTTCTTTGACATATATTTTCCCCTTTCCCCTATCCGAACCGGGCCAAGACCCGGCAGGGCACACCATTGTTGCCAAAAAAAATTGTCTGTCAAAGCTAAAAGGTGCGGGGCGGGTTTTGCTGGAAATTTTGCGCCCATTTAAAATTGGCGTGGCGAAAAATTTTTTATGGGCGGAGGTTTTTGCCATTGTACGCCTGAGGGAAAAGCCTGGCGGAAAGAGCGCGGCACGGGGTAGGCGAGCGCACGGAGTGTGACTTCGGAGGTGAATCGTTTATTGTTGAGTGGCGGAGGCAATTTGTGTAGAGTTCCGGCATGCTTGAATTTTCGGACAAGAGCCTGATTTCAATAGCAGTGTTTCTCCTCGCCGGGGTAGGCCTGTTTTTGACAGGCATAAAAATGCTTTCGGCCAACGTGAAAAACGTTGTCGGGCGGCGGTTTAAAAGTTTTACGCGGGTCATGACCAAGAATCCGCTGTGCGGGGTGTTGTGGGGGGTGTCTTTGGGCTTTGTAAGCCAGAGCAGCAGAACTTTGGCCATGCTGTTTTCAAGCATAGTGTCGGTTGGCCTTATAAGGCCGGGGCAGGTTTTGGTGTTTATAACGTTCTCAAACATAGGAACGCTCCTGATTATAGGAATAGCAATGTCGCCAATGGATTACATTGCCCTCATACTGACGGGGGCGGCGGGCTTTGCGTATTCGATTTCAAAGCCGCGCTCATTTGAGGGCGTGTATTCGGCAATGCTGGCCGCGGCGGTGACTTTGCTGGGGCTGGTTATGATTACGTCGGCGGCCAAGACTTTTATGACTTTCCCCCAGATATACGAGGTGCTGCGCGCGGGGAACCAGATGCCGCTATTTGCATTTTTGGCGGGGGCGCTTCTGGTTGTGCTGACGCAGTCTTATCCGGCTATGATGCTGTTGGCAATATCGATGTCCACTTCCGGGGTCGGATGGGCAACCTCGATGAGTTTTGCGATGGGCGCGCATTTGGGGTCGTCGTTTAACGCGTATTTGTTCGCGCTGGGCTTTCCAGGGGCGGCAAGGCGGGTTGTGCTGTATGTAGTCTATTATTACTATGTGGTGGTGGGCGTCTTTTACGGAGGGCTGTTGGTGGCAAATATTTCGGGGGTGTCGGGATACATTTCGGGCATTTGGAGCGCGGCGGGATACTCTTCGCAGACAGCGACGGCAACTGCAATTGTGGCGGCAAACCTGGCGGCTTGCGCAGCGATAATGCTCTTTTCAAAACAGTGCAGAAACATTGTTGCAAAGCTTTCACCGGAATCGCAGGCCGAGCGCGACGAACGCCCGGAGTTTATAGATCTGGCAGGCGAAAACGACCATTCCATAGACATAGAGCTTGCAAATAAGGAACAGCTGCGCCTTGTGCGGCGCTTGCCTTCAATGGTGGCCGACGTCAGGAGGCGGATAAGCGAGAAGATCCCGCTGGACGAGCTTGGGGCATCCCCTGTGGAGGACGTGCTGCACAACTACATAAATTCAATGATGAATACGAATCTCGACGCGGTGGCGACGGAGCAAATATTGAATTTGAAGGAGCGCAACTACACGCTCAAACTTGCCGAACAAACATTGCTGGATCTCGGCAGAAAACTTGAGCAATTCCATCGGGGGCCAAGCGCGGAGTTTGAAAGGCTTTTTGATGCGCTTAAAGAGGTGTCGTCGGCGTTTGTGGAGGTTTGCGCAAACCCTAAATTGGGCGATATTGTAAAATTTTGCGCTTTTTGCACGGAGATGGGGCGGCAGGTTGAAGACTTTAGAAGGAAATTCTCGGCGCAGTCGGCAGGCTTACCCGCGGAGGAAGAGGAGGCGGCTTCAAAAATAGCCAATTTATTCGACCGCTACGTGTGGCTCTTGAACAGGTATGCGGGCAGTTTGTCGGGCGGCTGAGGCGCTCGCATTTGGAAATATTTTAAACGGGGCGGGGAAACTCCACGGAAAGGCGTGAGACTTATTTTTTATGCGCCTTGAAAATTTGTGCGGGTTTGCGGCGAATGCGTTTTTTTGGGTGCATTTTTGCGGGGAGGAGCCAAATAAAAAAAGTTTTGCGTTTTGTTGGCATTTGTGGTTTATAAGGTCTATTTCATAATATGAAACAGCGCACCATATTAAGAGATGGAAGCATAAGCGGCACGGCGCTTCATTCGGCGGCGCAGGTCACACTCACGCTGAAGCCCGCCCCGGAGAACACTGGAATTGTCTTCAGACGCAAAGACATATTCGGCAAGCCGGAGGTTAGGCCGCATATAAAGATGGTAAGCGATTTGGTCCGCAGCACCGGGGTGACGTCCGGGCACACGCAGCTTCACACCATTGAGCACGTAATGAGCGCCCTTGTGGGAATGGGCATAGACAACTGCTACATAGAAATGGACGCGGCGGAGCCTCCGATTCTCGACGGGTCTTCAAAGCTGTTCGTCAACCTGATTCAGGAGTGCGAACCGGTGGAGCAGCAGGCAGAGCGCGTCTATTTTGAGCTTAAAGAGCCGGTGTCGGTCTCCGACGGGAACAGGTCTATAATTGCCCTGCCGTACGACGGCTTTAAAATTACGTGCACTTCGGCGGACGACAGGGGGATACACACGCAGCACTTGTCGATGGATATAGATCCGGAGTCTTACCAGCTTGGCGTGGCTCCGGCGCGCACGTTCACAATTTACGAGGATATTGAGGAATTGCTGAAGCTCGGGAAGATCCAGGGCGGCAGCCTGGACAGCGCGATTGTCATTAAGGGCGACAAAATCATCTCTAAGGAGCCGCTGAGGTATCAGGACGAATTTGTCAGGCACAAGATACTTGACATTGTAGGCGACATGGCGCTCTTGTGCGTTCCGCTAAAGGCGCACATTGTGGCGGTGCGCCCGGGGCATGCGCTCAACGCAAAGTTGACGATGAAGATATTCGAGCAGATGGAGCGCCTTAAAAATGCGCCCGCGGCCGAAAAAAAGGTTGTTGTAAAAAAGCACAAGCTGTTTACGGAATCGACGCTCGACACCCGCCGCATACTTGAGCTGTTGCCGCACAGGTATCCTTTCGTGCTCATAGACAGGGTGGTGGATTCCGGCGAGGCAGAGCTTACCGCGATAAAAAATGTAACCATAAACGAGCCCTTCTTTCAGGGGCATTTTCCTGGGAATCCTGTGATGCCCGGCGTGTTGCAGCTTGAGGCAATGGCGCAGGCGGCCGGGATACTTATGCTTCGCCATGTGGACGGGGAAGACAAGCTGGCGTTCTTCATGAGCGCGGACAAGGTAAAGTTCCGCAGGGCGGTGAAGCCGGGCGACCAGCTTGAGATAACTGTAAAGATAACAAAGTCACGGGGAGACAAGATAGCGTGCGCAAGCGGAGAATGCAGGGTGGACGGAAAGGTCGTCTCGAGCGCGGATTTGATGTTTACGGTGATGAATGCGGCGGAATCGCCGTAGAAGAAACTTGTGTCTTAGGAAGAGTTGTATGGTAAAGATACATCCGACAGCCGTCATAGAGGACGGCGCAAAGCTTGGTTGCGACGTCGAGGTTGGCGCATATGCGTATATTGGCCCGGAGGTTGAATTGGGCGACGGCTGCGTGATAGCGCACCATGCGACGGTGGACGGCAAGACTGTCATGGGGCGCGCGAACAAGGTGTTTCCCTATGCGTTCATAGGCGGAAAGACCCATGACCTAAAGTACAAGGGCGGGGAGCCGGGGCTCAGAATCGGCGACAACAATGTTTTCCGCGAGTACACGACCGCCCACACCGCAACCGCAGACGGAAATTTTACCGTCATAGGCAACAGCAATAACATTCTTGCCTACAGCCATATTGCCCACGATTGCATTGTTGGCGACAATATTGTCATGAGTTCCCACGCCGCGTTGGGCGGGCATGTGCGTGTGGAAAACAATGCTGTTATAGGCTGGGGAAGCGGCGCGCACCAGTTTTGCCGCTTGGGCGCCTATTCCATGCTGAGCGCAAGCTCCAAACTGGTAAAAGATTTGCCGCCGTTCTTTATGGCCGACGGGTCTCCGGCGGAAGTTTGCGCAATAAACAAAATAAACATGCAAAGAAACGGTTTTACAACCGAAGAAATAGACATGGTTTACAGCGCCTTTAAGCTGATATACAGGCGCAGGTTGTCGCGCCCGCACGCGCTCGAGGAATTGGCTTCAAGGGAGTCGGCGAATTCGCGGGTGATAAAGATGATACTTGATTTTGCCGCGGGAGAAAGCGAGCGCGGATTGGCTTAACGGGGCGCGCGTGCGCGCTTTTATTGGGCCGATTTCTCTTTTTTGGGGCTTCCGGTGGAGGGGGGCCCCTCTTTTGTGAAAAAAACATTTTGCATTGCGAGGCGCGCCGGGTTGGTCGGCTTTTTTAGTGGGAAGGTGAGGATAGGGAAAGGTTGCGAACGCGCGCATCTTATGCTTTCCTTCGAGGCGATAAATGGGCGTTTGGCAGGTGGCGGGTTTTACTGCTTGTAAAACTGCCCGCAAACCGCCACTTTCTGTGTGTGGAGAAATTGCGATGAATTTTGTTGAAGAGTCTCACCGTAAAACCTTGGAGTTCCTTGGGGTTGGAAATATTGAATGCGCCTTGGACGCGACTCTTGGCTTGGGGCGCGACGCCTTGTTCGCCGCAGGCCTATTGGCGCCGGGAGGCGCTCTTTACGGATTTGACGTGCAGCAGGAAGCGGTAAATAAGAGCTTGGATCTTTTGAGAAAGGCCGGTTTCGCGGGAGGAAATGCAGGAGGGCATATAGAAATTAATTTCTTTAATGCGTCGCACGCCGATATGAAAGATTTTATTCCGCAATCGCGAGTTGGAAAGATAGGCGTGGTTTTTTTTAATTTGGGCTGGATGCCGGGCTCAGACAAATCGGTGAAAACTTTGCCCCTTGGCACATTGAAGGCTCTGGAGGTGTCGCTGGATTTGATAGGTTGCTGTAGGTGCGCTTTAAGCGTATTAAGCTACACGGGGCATCCCGGCGGAAATGACGAATTTGCAGTTGTGAGCGATTTTTTTACCAGGCGCGTTGGCAAATTTGAACTTATCCGGGACAATTCAAACCCGAAATCTCCGGCGCTGTTTTGGGCGGGTCTAAACGGATAGGGCGGATTGCTGTGCCCTTTGGAGCCGGAAGGACGGAGAAATTTGCCGCGGCGCGCGCGGCGGCCGCAGAATGCGGCAGAAATCTTTTTCAAAGAGCGGGTGGGGGAATTTTTGTAAAGCCTTTAAAGCTTTAAAATGCTTGAAAATGGAATTCAAAAGCGTTTGAATGTGAGAATAGGTATGGAGAGGCTTCATTCATATTGGCGGATGGCCTATATAGAGGCGCCGAAAGAGCGCAAGGCGGCTAAGGGCGCAAGCCCGTTTGCAGAGATGGCAAAATCTAAAGACTTTGCCAAATTCCACATATTGTGGAAGGGCAGGCATAGCTTCATAGTTATGAACAAGTTTCCGTATAATTGCGGGCACTTGCTGGTTTTGCCCAAACGCGAGATTGACGACTTGGAAAAACTCTCCAAGGCGGAGAGGGCTGAATTTTTTGACGCCGTTATTTTGGCGAAATCGATACTTGCCAAGGCCATGAATCCCGACGGTTTTAATGTGGGTTTGAATTTAGGCTCCAAGGCGGGCGCGGGAATACCGCAGCACTTGCATTGCCATGTTGTTCCCAGGTGGGACGGAGACACCAATTTCATGCCGGTAATATCCAACACTCGCGTTCTTCCCGAGGCTATGGACACGCTTTGGGGGCGCTTAATAGAGTTTGTTCCTAAAAATAGGCGCAAAGCCCCGGCCGGAAGTGGAAAAGTTAAAAAAGGCGTTTAGACCATGGATAAAACAATAAACTTCGACAGCGCCTCGCAGTTGGCCGAAACGTACTGCAACCGCCCCGAAAATATAGAGCTTGCCGAGAGCAAGTTTGGGGTGAAGATAGTCACGCGCGACGCGTGGATAAAATTCGAGGGCGCGGAGGCTCCGGTCGAGACTGCGTCAAAGTTTTTCGAAACGATGGCGGCCGCTCGAAAGCAGGGAATGAGGATAGGCAATTCCGACTTTAAAAGCATGCTTGAGAGGGCGGCTGCCGGAAAGCTTTCAGAGATAGAGGCAGTTTTCAACAATCCGATAGTTTTAAATTTAAGGCGCAAGAGCATAGTTCCCAAGAATATTAGCCAAAAGAAGTATCTTAGGGCCATAGCAGACAACGACATCGTTTTTGGTGTTGGCCCGGCTGGAACGGGGAAGACCTATTTGGCTGTTGCGGCGGCTCTCAAGGCGCTTCAGGACAAGAGCGTGGAAAAAATCATACTGACGCGCCCCGCCGTAGAGGCTGGCGAGGCCTTGGGATTCTTGCCCGGCGATTTGCAGGAGAAACTTTTGCCATATCTGCGCCCCCTGTACGACGCCATGTACGACATGATCGGTCCGGAGGATACGGCGCGGATGATGGAGCGCAATGTGATAGAAATAGCCCCGCTGGCCTACATGAGGGGGCGCACGCTCTCAAATGCCTTCATAATATTGGACGAGGCCCAGAATACGACTATGGAGCAGATGATGATGTTCCTGACGCGCTTGGGGGAGGGCTCGCGGATGGTGGTCACTGGCGATATAACGCAGATAGACCTGCCGAGGCACAAGAAGTCTGGGCTGAAGGGGGCTGTTGAAATTCTAGGAGAAATAGACGGAATAAAAATATTTTTCTTCGATTCGGAGGACGTTGTTCGCCATCCGCTTGTGACGAAAATTGTCAATGCCTATAGGGCGAGTCTTGAGCAATGAGGGTTCTTTCGAGTATAGGTAAGTACCGCGCGGAGATAATAAAGCGCAAGTTTGAACCGGGCGGACGGAGGTCTATGTTCAAGAGATATAGGCTTGTTGCGATATCGGCGGTTATTCTTGCGATGTCCGTGTTGGTGTACATGGTTTGTTTTGCGTACAAGCCGTATATTGTGCCGCAGCTAATACCGAACAAGGCGGCGCAGATAACGATAGTTTCGCCTTTCGAGTTTTCATTTGTTAGCGATTCCCTCACTCAGTCGAGGCGCGACCAGATAGCGGAGAGGGTCGCCCCCATATACAGGATAAATACGCCGTATATAGATTCGGTAGACAACAGAATCAAGGTTTTGATGGGGATATTGAACGACTCCCAATATGCCTACGACGTTCTGTCTCCCGAGGAAAACGGGTTGGCGGCCTTTTTTGAGGACATAAGCTCCGACGTGCGCAAGCGTGCCGGCATGAATATAAGCCCCGACGACATCCGCACGATGTATGAGTATACCGACGAAAAAAACCGCGCGAATGTGGTCAGGCAGGCGAGTTTTCATTTAATAAACCTGCTTAGGGAGGGTGTTTACCAGGACGGGGACGAAATATTTTCGGCGGTTAGCGGGCTTTCGAACGTAGAGGGTGTGCAGAGCGCGCAGGCCAAGAGTGAAAGCGATGCGAGGGCCTCTTTTCTCGACGCGATGAAATCGCTTGGCTTGAACAACCATTTGACGTACGCGCTGTACAGGGCGTTGAATCCGGAAATACGCCCGGACATAGAGTTTGACGCGGATAAGACCAAGGCCAAGCGCGACGAGGCAAGGGGAAAGGTTCAGCCCGTGACTGTTAGGGTAATGAGCGGGGAGACTCTTGTGGACTCCAATTCGGCAAACACCCCAATCAGTATTGAGAAGATGCGCGCATACAAAAAAGAGTTGTCCAAGCGCGGGAATTTCGACTATTCCAAAACGCGCAACTACATAGAGTTTATAGTCAGCTTTCTTCTCGTTATGGCCGCCACGCTCTTTATAACGATAAGCAAGACAAACAAGAATAGGAAGCCGCGCACGATAGCGATATTTTCAACCTTGCTGCTTATAAATTTGGGCGTTGAGCGCGTGATAATCCACTTTTCCAACAGCGGATATTTTGATACCGACACAACGTTTTTGCAGATACTTACCTATGTGACGCCGATAATGATAGGGCCAATAATACAGGTTTTGCTTTTCGGGGCGTACACTGGCTTTGTAATGGCGCTTTTGGTGGCCGCTCTCACGGCGATGATGATAGGTGAGGGCGTGGCGTTTTTCGTGCTGTTTTTGGCGTCGGCGCTACTGGCGATATTCTTTTGCAACGGGGCGAATTCGCGCTCGAGGGTGATACTTGGCGGGGTTTTCTACGGGGCCTTCATAGCGCTGTTCGCGCTTACGATAGGCTGGGCGTCGGGGGTGCCGGCGGATATATTTTTGAGGCAGGCGTTGATGGCGCTGATAGCGGGGGCGCTGACGGGCATAGTGTCGGTTGGATTGCTGCCGCTGATAGAGCGGATATTCAACCAATATTCCGATGTGACGCTGCTGGATTTTACGGATTTTAATAATCCGCTTTTGAGAAGGCTGCAAATGGAGGCCCCGGGAACCTACCACCACAGCGTGATGGTGTCGTATTTGGCGGAACAGGCGGCGGCGGCTGTGGGGGCAAATGCGCTTGTGTGCAGGATAGGCTCGCTCTACCACGACATCGGGAAAATAGTTAAGCCGGAGTTTTTCTCGGAAAACCAGAGCGAGGGGAAAAATCCGCACGACGACCAAAACCCGTCGATGAGCGCCCTAATAATAAAGAGCCACATAAAAGAGGGTTTGGAACTCGCAAGGATGGCAAAGTTGCCAAAGCAGGTTTTGGACGCAATTAGCCAACACCACGGGACCTCTATAATAGCCTATTTTTACAACAAGGCCATGAAAATGGCAAAGGACGCCTCCGGAGATGATCCCGATGCGATTTTGCGCAAGGCGGGGATAGAGGAAAGCACTTACAGGCACGAAGGCGTCAAGCCAAAGACGGTTGAAAACGCGATAATCATGCTGGCGGATTCGTGCGAGGCCGCGTCGCGTTCGCTAAAAAAGATAACGCAGAATGGAATAGAGGAGCTTGTAGATGCGATAGTGCGCTCCAAGATAAACGACGGCCAGCTTGAGGATTGTCCCGTGACGATAAGGCAGGTGTCGAAGATAAAGGAAAGTTTCGTGTTTACGATGCTGAACATGCTGCACTCGCGAGTGGCGTATGACAATTCAAAGAGGTGAAATTTATGAAGTGCAAATTGTCCGAGATAGTTAAGTTGTTCGACAATCCCGAAGTGATCGGCGATGCGGATATTGAAATAAGCTCTATAGGTGCGCTCGACAAGGCCGAAAAGGGGCAGATTACGTTTCTTGGAAATAAGAAATACGCGGCGGAGGTGCCTTCTACGAGGGCGTCTGCGGTGATACTTCCAAGGAGCTACAAGGCAGGGCTCCCAGAGGGGGCCACTGTAGTGCGCGTCGACAATCCTTCGGCGGAGCTGGGAAAAATTTGCGCGTTGATAGAAAAGGAATTGTATGCAAAGCCCCATTATTCGATACATCCTACGGCCGTCATAGACAGGAATGCGCGCGTCAGCCACAACTCGTATATTGGGCCGAATGTTGTGATATGCGACGGCGCGGAGATTAGCGAGGGCTGCGTGATATACGGCAACAACTACATAGGCAGGCACGTTAAAATAGGCGAAGACAGCGTGCTGATGCCGAACAGCGTGGTTATGGACCACTGCATTTTGGGCAAGAGGGTAAGGCTTCAGCCGGGGGTTGTGATAGGTTCTGACGGGTATGGATACGAATTTGTTGACGGACGCCATGTGAGGATTCCCCAGGTTGGGATAGTTGTGCTTGAAGACGACGTCGACATAGGCGCAAACACCTGCGTGGACAGGGCGCGTTTCGACAAGACGGTCATAGGGGCCGGCACAAAAATAGACAATTTGGTTCAAGTGGCGCACAATGTGCAAATAGGCAAGGGTGCGCTTTTGGTGTCCCAGGTGGGAATTTCTGGAAGCACAAAAATTGGTGATTATGCCGTGTTGGGCGGACAGGTTGGAGTTGCGGGCCATTTGTCGATAGGCGCGGGATCTATGATAGGCGGGCAGAGCGGGGTCAATGGGGACATTCCCCCGAAGAGCTACGTCCGCGGGACGCCCCCGCGCCCCTACATGCATGCGCACAAAATAGAGGTGCTTCTGGACAAGCTGCCGGACTTTTTCGACAGGCTGAAAGATGTTGAAAAGGCGCTCAATATCCAAAAAAAGACTTTTGGAAAGTAGGGTGTTGGCAGGGCGTTTTTTCTTGATTAGCAAAGGGGTGTTCTTAGTGTCTGGAAATTGCCGTCCAAATGGGCGGTTTTTGGCAGGCAGGCTATTTTAAAAGGTATAATTGATGAAACTTGACAACATAAAAATATTTACGGGCAGGACTCATCCTGATTTGGCGAATGCGATATGCAAAGAGATGTCCATACCATTGGGCAACGCCTTGGTTCAGTCATTCCCGGACAGCGAAACATTCGTCAAGATAGTTGACCACATACGCGGCGACGACGTGTTTATAATACAGCCAACGTGCAATCCGAGCAACGACAGCGTCATGGAGTTGCTTATTATGATTGACGCCGCGCGCAGGGCCTCTGCCAAGCGCATAACGGCGGTGCTTCCGTTCTTTGGATATGCGCGCCAGGACAGAAAAGACCAGCCGCGCGTTCCGATAACCGCAAAGTTGATTGCAAACCTCCTTGTGGCGGCGGGGGCCGACAGAATTTTGACTCTCGATTTGCACGCTACCCAGATTCAGGGATTTTTCGACATTCCCTGCGACCATCTTTACGCGTCTCCGGTAATATTCGACTACCTGAAGGATAAGGATCTTTCAAATACCACGGTGTTCTCTCCCGATGTTGGCGGCCTAAAGCGCGCGCAGGCGTATGCAAGCCTGTTTAATTGTTCTTTGGGCTTTATAGCAAAGCGCAGGGTTAGCGCAGAGGTTGTCGAGGCCACCAGCCTTGTTGGAGAGGTTGAAGGGCGCGACATTCTTGTTGTGGACGATATGACCGAAACCGCCGGGACTTTGACGGCCGCCGCAAAGATATTGAAGGCAAACGGGGCAAAGACCGTAAGGGCGGCGGTCACCCATGCGATTCTTACCGAGAGCGCATACGACAGGCTCTCAGAACCGTGGCTTGACGAGCTGATTGTGACAGACTCCACTCCGCCAAAGGAGCGCTACAAGGATTACCCGATAACCGTTTTGCCGGTTGCGCACCTTCTGGCGCAGGCGATAGCGCACGTGCACAACAATATGTCGGTGACGTCGCTGTTCCAGATAAAGGGAATTTAGTTTCGTAAGGGAAAATAGGGTTTTCGCGTTGCGGAGGAGTTAATATTGTTGACAACAAGTCAGGTTTAGTTCTTACTTGCGAAAATATGCGATGCCCGGATGGCGGAATTGGCAGACGCATCAGACTCAAAATCTGACGACCTCGCGGTCGTGAGGGTTCGACCCCCTCTCCGGGTACTTTTTAATTTTTTATGTGCAAACGGCTTTCCGAAATGGGGGCCGTTTGTTTTTTTAAGAATTTGTGCGAAGCGGCGCCCGGGAGGAGTTTTGGGATGATAACAACTTGGGTATTGGTAAATTGAGAAGGTTGTTTGCTGTTTAAAATTTGGTGTGTGTTGTTTGGAGGGCAGAGGGGAGTTTTTGCATTGGTCGGCATCGCAGTGAGGGGCGTTTTGCGGCATGCTGCCTGCTGAACCGGCACTGGGAAAATGTGGCGTGGTGCGGTTGGTTGGGGTAAATATGCGGAAATATTTTGCGGGAGGGCTTCCGACGGCTTCAAACAGCGAAAAATGGAGGAACATTCCGGCGCGGGTACAGGCTTAATTGAAATCAAAAAAGTACGCGTCCTGAGAGTGGTTTAGCGCTGTGAGGTGGGATATTGAATGGGGCGTTTGAAGGAACTGAAGGGACAAGTTTGCGGTTTTCTCGGTTGACAAATATGGAGGGGTGCTTAGGCTCCAGAAATCGACCATGATAGTTGACTCTTTTCTAAAAAATTCCTCCTGGTCAAAGAAAGACCTGATATGTGTTGAGGATTTGTCTCTTAACGAGATAAGGGAAGTTTTCGCATTGGCGGACATATTTAAAAAGTCCCTAATCGACGATTCGACAAAAATTCCGTACTTGTCCGGTAAGACCGTTGTAAGCCTGTTTTTCGAGCCCAGCACGCGCACGAGAACCGCCTTTGAGATGGCCGCGCATAAGCTTGGCGCGGACGTAATAAGCGTGACGTCAGCGGCGTCGTCCTCGGTGAAGGGGGAGACGCTCAAGGATACGGCAAGAAACATAGAGGCTTTGATGGCGGACATGATTATAGTGCGCCATTCGGCGTCCGGGGCGGCAAAGTATCTTGCGGACAGGATAAAGATTCCCGTAATAAACGCGGGCGACGGGGCGCACGCGCACCCGACGCAGGCTCTGCTTGACACTTTTACCATGCGCGAGAAATTCGGCGGGACGGACAATTTTGCGGGGCGAAAAGTTACGATATTGGGCGATATTTTATTTAGCAGGGTTGCAAGAAGCAATATTCATGCGCTAAATAAGCTTGGCGCAAAGGTCACTTTGGCGGGGCCTTCAACGCTTGTTCCGCCGGAGTTTGGGAAACTTGGTGTAAAGGTGACATACAACTTGTACGAGGCAATTTCCGATGCCGACGTGGTGATGCTTTTGCGCATACAGCACGAGCGCCAGAGGGCGAATTATTTCCCGTCGATAGGCGAGTATGCAAACATATTCGGCTTGGGGAAGCTGAGGGAGCCTCTATTGAAATCGGGGGCGATAATAATGCATCCGGGCCCGATAAACAGAGGGGTGGAATTGGATTCCGAACTCGCGGATTCGGACAGGTCGGTTATTTTGAACCAAGTCACAAACGGCGTGGCGGTTAGAATGGCCGTGATGCGCCTTTGCATGAATGCGGCCACCAGGCAGAAAAACGCGGCGCTAAGATCGAAATAGGCGCGCAATAAACAGGCTTTGGATTTGCTATGAAGAGCTCTATAAAGAAGGAATTTGTTGTCAGGAACGCGCGGGTTGTTGACCCTTCGTCCGGTCTGGACAAGGTTTGCGATGTCTGCGTGTCGAACGGGGTTTTTGTAAAAAAAGCTTCGGCGAAGGCGCAGGTTGTCGATGCGCACGGGCTGGTTTTGGCTCCCGGTTTTGTGGATATGCACGCGCATTTGAGGGAGCCCGGGCAAACCTCAAAAGAAACCATAGCAACTGGCACCGCGGCTGCGGCGGCAGGCGGTTTTACAAGCGTGGTTGCCATGCCCAATACATCTCCGGCGGTTGATTCGGCATCGACAGTTAAGCTTATAAACGACATAATAGCCAAAACCGCAAAGGTTAAGGTTTACCAGAGCGGTTGCATAACCGAGGGGCGCAAAGGCGAAAAGCTTGCGCCTTTGGGATCGCTGAAAAAGCAGGGCGTAATAGCGGTGACTGACGACGGCTCTTGCGTGCAAAGCAGCGAAATAATGCGCAATGCGATGGTTTATGCAAAAATGTTCGGTCTGTTTGTGATGGACCACTGCCAGGATTATTCCTTGACGAGTTCCGGGCAGATGAACGAGGGGGAATGGTCGGTGCGCCTCGGCTTGGGTGGCTGGCCGTCGGCGGCGGAGGACATAATTGTGGCGCGCGACACAATACTGGCCCAGTATACGAAATCGCACATACACCTTCAGCACATTTCAAGCGCGTTGTCGGTGGACTTGATACGGCAGGCGAAAAAGCGCGGAGTCAGTGTTTCCGCGGAGGCAACCCCCCACCATATCGCCCTTACGGACGACTGCCTTAAAGGCTATGACACAAATTTCAAGATGTGCCCGCCCGTTCGTACAAGGGCCGACATAAACGCCATAATAAAGGGAATAGAGGACGGGACCATAGAGGTTATAGCCACCGACCATGCTCCGCATTCCGAAACCGACAAGGATATGGAGTTCGACGCGGCGCCCTTTGGGATAATAGGTTTCGAGACGGCTTTCAGCGTTTGCCACCAGGCACTTGTGGCAAGCGGGAAGATAGAGCTGATACGCTTGATTGAGCTGATGTCCACACGCCCGGCCCAGTTGCTCGGCATAGATGCGGGCACTTTGGCGGAGGGCAAACCGGCCGACTTTGTGCTGATCAACGAACGCGAGGAGTATTTTTACAACGAGCCCCTTTCAAGGTCGAAAAATTCCCCGTGGCTGGGCAAGAAGCTGACGGGGCGCGTGGTGTCGACTTTTGTTGACGGAAAGCTTATCTACGACGTACGCTGATGGGCCTTCTTATACCGGCGCTTGTTTTGTTGTTTCTCGCCGTCTTTGGAGGGACGGTTGCGTATTCGCTCAAAGGGTCAAAGGGCATTGCGCGGCTGGAGTTCTCGGCGTCAGATTATTTTTTGTTCTTCTTTCTTACCGTGTGCGCGCTGCTTGCCGGAATGGGAGCGGCTTCGCTGGTGGAGGGCAGCGCATATGCGAGAACAGATTTGGCGGTGTTTGCGCCAACGGTAATACTGCAAGTGTTTGCGGTATGCGCGGTGTTCATATTCGGCAGGTATGCGGAAAAAACAAAGATTGACTTTTTTAAG
>CASEFZ010000101.1 GCA_949287395.1 uncultured Verrucomicrobiota bacterium | reverse complement strand
CGTGGAAAATATCGGCGGCAGGCTCTAAGAGCCTGGAAGATTTTGGCAAAAACGCGGAATTGGAGGGTTTTTTTAAGGATACGCTGGAAGTTCTCGGAGCCTTAAAAAAGGTTGCGAAGCCGAAGGTTGCGGCGCGCTATTTGCAGGCTTATTCGGAGGGCGACGACATAGTTTTGCCAGGCGCGGGAGAAGGCGGCCGCGATGTGAGCCTTCCGATGGTGCGTTCCCAGGCGGAATCTCCAAGCGGGGAGTGCCTGTCTCTTGCTGATTTTGTGGCGCCAAAGAACCCGGATTTTAGCGATTGTGTTGCAATATTCGCCACAACAGCGGGGGCGGAAGCCGAAGCTTTGGCGGTTTCCTATGCGCAGGCGGGAGATTCTTATAGGGAATTGATAGTTAAGACGCTTTCAAACGTCTTGGCGGAGGCCTTGGCTGTCTGGCTGCAATCAGAGGTTTTTAGCGAGGCAATAACGGACATTTCGTCGAGAGGCAACGGCGCGGGGGGGCTTGCGGAAGCGGGCGGCCAAGATGCAGAAACTTGTTTTTTCAAGGCGCCGGCGCGCGTGTTGAGGGTGGGGGTTAGGGCGGCTTGCGGATATCCGTCGTATCCCGACCACACCCAGAAGCAAATAATCGGGCAGCTTCTGGATTTTGAGAAAAACCTTGGCGTGGTGTTGACGCAGAATTTTATGATGCGGCCGCAGTCGAGCGTGTGCGGAATTTGGATAGCCAACGAGTGCGCGCGCTACTTCCGCCCGCGCTTGTCCGAAGAACAAATTGAGGATTTGGCGCGCAGGCGGGAAACTACACCAGAGGCAATGCGCAAATTTGCGGCATCGGCGCTTTCGGAGGAACGCGGTATATGACGTCTTTGCGCGGGAACAAGTACAAGATAGAGCAGATACGCCGCCTTGATTGGGACTATGTTGTTCCGCTGTGCATGCTTGTGCTTTTTGTGATGGGAGTTGCGTTCATATATTCCACGCAAAGCTACAATATAGAGGAAATTCCCCTCCGCGGGCGGTTTTGGATAAAGCAGGTATTCTATTTTTTATTTGTGGGGCTGCCGATATATCTCTTTTTGGGCTGGGCGGACTATAAGTGGGTGTACAACTGCGCCAAGCTGATATACGGCGGGTGTATTCTTTTGCTTATTCCGCTCGCCTTGAAAGAGTGCCTTGGGGTGCCGATACCGTTTATAGAAAGCAGATACAACGCCACAAGGTGGATAAATTTCGGCGTGTTTTCGGTGCAGCCGTCAGAGCTTGCAAAGATAGGTACATGCGTAATGGCCGCGGCGATGTTCGCGAATCACAAGATGGGGAAGTTTAGGGACGATTGGCGTTTTTGGCTGAAGCTGGGGGCGGTATTTTTCGTTCCAATTTTGTTGATTTTTTTGCAACCCGACTTAGGCTCCACGCTTGTATTTTTTCCGATATTTTTTGCGATGTGCTATATATCCAAGTTGCCGAGGCGTTTTTTTGCGCTATCAACGCTGGCGTTTTGCGCGTTGATAGGGGCGGTGTCGGTGGACATATACGGGTACACGTCGTATTTAAAATCTGAAAACATTTCTGCGCGCGAATCCGCCAGGAGGAACGCCTATGGTTCGACGGCTTTTTGCCTGCCGATGAAGGATTACCAGCGCAACAGGATATTGGCCTTTGTGGCTCCTGAAGTTGTTGATCCAAGCGGTACGGATGTGGCGTGGAATCTGAGGCAGAGTCTGATTTCGGTGGGTACGGGGGGCGTATTCGGGAAGGGGCTTGCGGAAGGCACGCAGGCTAAGCTTGGGTATTTGCCGTCCAGCGTGGCGTACAACGATTTCATATTTTCCGTTATCGCGGAGGAGTCCGGATTTTTAGGGGCAAGCCTTGCGGTAATCTTGATAGCGGTAATCGTTATAGGGGGCTGCTTGCGCTCGGCGACGCTTTCGCGCGACAAGTTTGGCCAGTTTCTCTGTGTGGGGATAGCGGCCATTTTGATGACACATATATTTATAAATATCGGCATGACTTTGGGCATAATGCCGATTACGGGACTCCCGTTGCCTATGCTAAGCTACGGCGGAACTTTTGTGCTTACGTGTTGTATACTCTTGGGTCTGGTTCAAAGCGTTTACAGACACAGAAAGGCCTACGACTAATGCGCAAAAGTTTCGCTTTAAATTGAAAAAGCGAAACGATGAAAGAGGAAATTAACAACATTGACAGCGATTTGAGCAAACGCCCTCCGGAGGAGGTTGTAGAGCCTGTTTCCGAGGAGCAGCTCAACAGAGAGGCAAAGCTCCGCGAGAAGAAAAGGCCGCTTATCGAAAAAATAGTAAAGCTCTTAAAGGGCGAGAGCGGCCCCTATAGGGAGATTGTGATAAATGTTGAGCCCTTTGAAAAGCGCGTGGCGCTGCTTGAAGACGGCGTGATGCAAAAGTTTGAGATAGAGCGCAACGGCGACGAAAGCATGGTGGGCGCCATATTCAAGGGCAAAATACAGAATCTTGAGCCGGGTTTGAAGGCCGCGTTTGTCGATATAGGGCAGCCCAAAAACGCATTTTTGCACTATTGGGACATATTTCCGTCGAGCACCGACAATTCCACCTATGAAGTTGTCAGGGAAAACAGGACAAAAGAGCAGAAGCGCAATGCCGGGAAATTCACAGCCAAGGATATTCCCGAAAAATTTCCCATCGGCACTGAGATAATAGTTCAGATAACAAAGACGCAGATCGGCACAAAGGGGCCGCGCATAACCACGAACATAGCTATACCGGGAAGATACCTTGTGTTGATGCCCTATGCGGGGCAGTTCGGGATATCGAGAAAAATAGAGGACAAGCGCGAGCGCGATAGAATTAAGAAGATATTGCGCTCTATGAAAGTTCCGGAAGGCATGGGAGTGATAGTGCGCACTGCGGGCCAGGGAAAAAGATGGACCTATTTTGTCCGGGATTTGCACATACTTTTGAATATCTGGAAGCAGATTCAGCAGCGCATAGAAAGCACCCCGGCCCCGGCGATGATTTACAAGGAGCCCGACCTAATTGAGCGCACAGTCAGAGACTTCCTTACCGAGCAGACGGACCGGATACTCATAGACAGCCGCGACGACTACGAGCGCATATTGCGCTCTGTTTCGGAGATTTCCAGCCGGGCAAAAAGCAAGATAAACCTCTTCAGGGAAAACATACCGATTTTCGAGCGCTACAACATAGACAGACAGATTGCGCAAACCTTTGCCCGCAGGGTGCCCCTGCCGTCCGGCGGGGAAATTGTCATCGACGAGACCGAGGCGCTTGTTGCCATAGATGTCAACACGGGCTCGCACAAAACCAAGAGCGAAGACGGCAAGGATTTCATACTGCAGGCGAATCTTGAGGCAGTCACCGAGGTTGCGCGGCAGGTGAGGTTGCGGAACATGGGGGGCTTGATCATAATAGACACCATCGACATGAAAAACCGCAAGGACAGGCAGGCCGTCTATAAGAAGCTTCGCGATGAAATGGAAAAGGACAAGGCCAAGAGTCAGGTTTTGCCGATATCGCAATTGGGAATAATGCAGATGACGCGCCAGAGGCACTCCCAGAGCAATTCCAGCGGAATATACGTGACGTGCCCGTATTGCGGCGGCAAGGGCATAGTGAAATCTTCGCGCACCATGAGCGCGGAGATTCAAAGAAAGATAGTGGCCACTTGCCGCATGGCGCGCGCGGACGGAAACGACAGGCAGCTTGGGTTGCTGATACTGCTGCATCCAGAAAATCTGCAGCGCTTGCAAACGGAGGATTACGAGCATCTGACAAATCTTGAAAAGGTGTACAATGTGAAATTGACCTTCAGGGCGGATCCGTCTTACCACGTGGAAAATTTCCGTATATTGGATTCCAGCGGCGGCAAAATTTACGGATAGTGGCTGGGCGGGCATCTTTGGCGGGAGCCTTGGCGAACGTTGTGCTTCCTAAGCGTGCATTGCGCCGGCTTATCCCGAGAAGATGCCCCACACGGCTCGGAGGGGAAATTTTTTCAGAAGGTAAAAAATATTGCAAATTTTCAAACAGATTGGAGAATGTGGGCACTATGAAAAAATGTTTAAACAGTCTTCTTGCGGTTTCAACGCTGCTTTTCTGCGCGTGCACGACAAATGTTGTTGTGGATTCCACAGCCAACCCGATGGCCGTTTACGATGAAGTTTCCGGCACGTTTACAGGCAAGCTTCCTGGAACGATAAACAACGTATTTAAGGCCACAAATATAGCGTTGGAGCGCGACATGAAGCTGTACAGGGTTGGGCAGATTCCCGGCGACAACACTTGGAAGGTGTATGCGCGCGCCGAGCTTGACTTGCAGATTGTGGTGACATTAAAGCAGCTGATGAACGACGAAGTTGAGGTTGAAATATCCTACGGCAGCGGAAATTTGATGAAGAGCCAGCAGATATTCAACGCCATAGCTAAGAATTTGCGCGTTTACAACAGGCGTTAATTCATTTGATGGCAGGTTTTTTCCAGGCGGCTGCTTGAGTGTTGCGGGCCGCCTTTTTTTCGCCCGGCCGCGCCGGTTTGGAGCGGGGCTGAAAATGTGCGGGGAGTGTTTGAATATGGAGCGTGATTTTGATTTTGTTGAATTTGTGAGAGAACTTGTCGCTTTTGAAAGCGTGTCTGCCGACAGTTCCAGGAACGCGCGTACGCGCGCGTGCGCGGAATTTTTGCGCCGGTCTTTTGAGCAATGGGGTTTTGAGAGCAAGTTGTACGAGACTAAACTTCACCCGATCCTTTTTGCCAAACGCGACTGCCCATCTGGAAAACCAAAGGCAAGGATCTTATTTTACGGCCATTACGACGTCCAGCCGGAAGATCCGCTCGACAAGTGGGACTGGCCCCCATTTGAGGCAAGCGTTGCCGGCGGCAGAATACGCGGAAGAGGCACCGCCGACAACAAAGGGCCGTTTTCCTGCGTGATATGGGGAATGTTGAATTTTTTGTCAAAGCATGCGGACGCCCCGGTTGAGATAGCATTTATGCTCGAGGGTGAGGAGGAAATAGGCAGCCCGAGCATGGACGATTTTATAACGCAGCACAAAGAGCTCATAAGCGGATACGACTTTATTGCGCTAAGCGACACTTCCAGCGTGTCCGAAACTTGCGTTGTCACAACGGTTGGACTAAGGGGCACGGGATCTTTGGAGCTTAAATTCAAAGGGGCAAACACCGACTTGCATTCGGGAATGTACGGCGGGGCGGTTTACAATCCGCTTCAGGCAATGTTTGAAGTTTGCGGAAGCCTTCACGGGCCGGACGGCTTTGTGAACATAGAGCATTTTTACGACGATATAGAGCCGTTATCGGATTGGGAGCGTGAGGAAATTAAAAAGAATGAATCTGCCGGAAAAGCGACTCTTGAAAGATTGGGGCTAAGCGAATTTTACAAGCAGGGGAATTTCACACCCGACGAGGCTTTGAGGGCGCTTCCGACGCTCGAGTTTACCGGAGTGGGAGGCGGCTACCAGGGCGAAGGGTCGAAGTCTGTGATTGCCTCGGAGTGCTTCTGCAAAATTTCCTGCCGCGCGGCGGCCGGCCAAAGCATTAAAAAACTTTTGGAATTGGTTAAAAAAGCGGTTTTGGAGCGCGCCCCAAAAGCGGTTAAAGTTGAATTTTTGGAAAGCGATTCCACGGGGGATCCGTATTTTGTAAATCCTAAAAATCCGCCTTCCCAAAAATTGAAATCGGCCTTTGAAAAGATGGAGGCTTGCGCGCTTGAGGTATTCGGGGCAAAGCCGCTGTTTCTGAGAGAGGGCGCAAGCATACCGCTAATTTCGTCTATAAAGCAAAAAACAGGCTTGGACTGCCTGATGCTTGGGTTGTTTCAGCCGCAGGACAATTTGCACGCGCCAAACGAAAGCTTTTCGCTCTCAATGGCGCGGAAGGGCGCAAGCTACTACGAAAAATTTTTGGAGGCTTTGTCATGTTGACCTGCTCGAAAACCTATTTTGACGTTCCATTTGCGCACCGCCAACATTTGCACGACGGGCATTGCTCTTTCATACACGGCCATAATTGGGATATAACACTGACTTTTGCGTGCGAACGGCCCGACGAAAACGGCTTTGTGGTGGATTTTGGCAAGTTGGGGTTTATAAAAGAATGGGTGGAGGAACACTTGGACCATTCGTGTGTTTTCTCGTCGGAGGATCCTTTGAGAGAGCCGCTGGTGGCGGCGGCGCCCGGCGCGTGGAAGGTGTACATTGTTCCGCAGTGCTCCTGCGAGGGCTTGGCAAGGCACCTATACGAGGTTTTTAACGGATTATTGCAGGAGCACACCTCCGGGCGCGTCCGCGTGTTGTCGGTATCGGTCAGCGAGGACAAAAAGAACACGGCCGCGTATTCGGGGCAATAGTTTTTCGATGAAAGTTTACCCGATAAGCGAGGAGTTTTTTTCCATTCAAGGCGAAGGATTGCATCTTGGCAGAAGCGCGTATTTTTTGCGCCTTTTCGGCTGTGCGTTGCGGTGTCAATGGTGCGATACAAAATACGCTTGGCAGGGGGAACCTGCCTATTGGAAATCTGCGGCTGAGCTGGTGGATTCAGCCGTGAAATCGGGGGCGGATATTTTAATTGTAACAGGGGGGGAACCGTGTCTGCACGATCTCTTGCCCATCTTAAAATGCGCAAAAGAGGCGAAAATTCCGGTGCACCTTGAGACATCCGCAAGCCTGCCCATAATCGAGGATGGTTCCTTCGCCTTCGATTGGGTATCAGCAAGCCCAAAGCTGTTTTCGAAAGTTGATTTCTCTGCTATCGAGCGTGCCGACGAAATAAAACTTGTGCTTTCCAGCCAAGACGATTTGCGCGAATATGAGCCTCTCTTGGAAAAAGCCTTAAATGCGAAGGCGATATGGTTGCACCCCGAGTGGTCGCGCTCGTCGGACGGAAAACTGTTGGACTTTATCTGCGAATCGGTGAAGAGAAGAGGCGGGCTTTATAGGGCCGGCTGGCAAATCCACAAAAACTATTTTGTGCGATAAAACACCGCCTGGAAGCTCCGTTTTTACAAAAAGGCCTGTCAGCTTTTTATATATTTAATTTTAATATTAAATATTACAATATGCAAAATGTCTGTTTCTGCAAATGCCTGCGCTTTTGGATTTGTTTTGGGGGGATGCGGCTCTAAGGGAAAAGTTGCGCAGGCTGCGGCAATTTTTTATGCAAGCCAAGTATTATTAAAGAGTTGGCGGCGCTGAGAATTTTCCCCGGGTGGAATGAGCTGAAAAAAGCGTTGCTAACAACACCCAAGACGCAGTCGGGACAGCCTGAAAGCGCGGTTATTTATCAGCGCAATTTTTTCTCAAAAAATCGGAGCGAAAAACATATCCCCTAATTTGCGGAAATCCGAGGAAACAAAAGTATTGGAATTCAAAAAAGTGGGAGCTCCCGCGCGTGCCGTCTTGCCAGCTTGTTTAACACAGCCTCCGTTAATAAGGTGGGTGCTATCCGCGGGAACTTCGCCATCCGCCCGAAGCGGCCCGGCGTTGTCCCCGCAGGAGTCAAGCTCCCTGTATATTGTCATTAAGGCGGGGAAACGGTTTGGCAGTCTCGAACACCGCAGAAACTCTTGACTGGGAGCGTTGCATATTGTCCATATTATGTCAACAAATTAACCCATTTTTGCGCCTTAAACGCAGGTAGCGGATTTGCTATTTTAAGCCGTGTGCGGCCGTCTGGCAACTTTGCCCGCAGGTAGCAGAATTTTTGCTCAACAAATATTTTTGTAGCGGACTGGCATGAGAATACTCCCGAATTTGCCGTGAGCAAGTTCTGCGGCATGTCAAATTTTATAAACTGCCTTTTGCGGAAATCGGGATTTTATGGGGAATTTGGGCTTGCAATAAATTTTTTCCGAATCACTATGGGCGAACGTTGTCTAAATTATGAATCACACAATATCGGCTCTTGTAGAAAATAAGTTCGGGGTTTTGGCTCGGGTCGCGGGCATGTTCAGCGGCAGGGGCTTTAATATCGAAACGCTCAATGTTGGTCCCATCAAGGCCATAGGCAAGGAGAAATATTCCCGCATAACCGTCACTGTAAAAGACGGCAACAACAGTGTTGAGCAGTGTGTAAAGCAGCTAAACAAGCTTGTGAATGTGATTGAGGTGAAGGATTTCTCAAAAATGGACGCTTTTGTGGCCCGAGAGCTTGTGCTTGTAAAAGTGAAGGCTGACGAGACAAACAGGGCGCAAATAGTCCAAGTGGCGGATTTGTTTAGGGCGAAGATAATAGATGTAAACAGTTCGTCTCTTGTGATAGAATGCACGGGCAACCCAAATAAGATGAAGGCGTTCTTGGCTATGATTGAGCCTTTTGGAATAATAGATATGGCGCGCACGGGGAATGTGGCCATAGAGAGGGGTTCGGTTCAGGAGCAGTAGGTGTTGAATTTTTTTTTGCGGGCCGAAAGGCTCGCGGTTTTACATAGGAAACAAAAAAAACAGAAAGAGTAGATCATGGCAAATACGAAGCCTGCAAAAGTGTATACGGTCAAGGACGCCAAACCGGCGGTTCTTAAAAACAAGACTCTCGCAGTAATCGGTTACGGTTCTCAAGGGCATGCGCACGCGCTGAATCTTAAGGACAGCGGCTACAAGGTTGTGATAGGTTTGTATCCTAAGAGCAAGTCAATAGATGTAGCAAAGAAGCAGGGCTTCAAGGTCATGTCGACTTCCGACGCTGTCAAGGAGGCCGATGTAATCATGATAGCGGCTCCCGACATGAAGCAGCCCGCCATATACAAGGCTGATATAGAGCCGAATCTCTCAAAGGGAAAGACTCTCATATTTACCCATGGGTTGGCGATTCATTCTGGCTTGATAAAAGTGCCGGCTGATGTGAATGTTGTGATGGTTGCGCCTAAGGGTCCGGGGCACACAGTGCGTTCCCAGTTCTTGGAAGGGAAGGGCGTTCCGGCGTTGATAGCGGTCCAGCAGGGCGGCAAGCCTGCGAAGGAAATAGCCTTGGCTTGGGCCAACGGCATAGGCGCAACCCGCGCGGGAGTGATAGAGACATCTTTCAAAGAAGAAACCGAGACAGACTTGTTCGGAGAGCAGGCTGTTCTTTGCGGCGGCGTAAGCGCCCTTATAAAGGCCGGTTTTGAAACTCTCGTCAAGGCGGGGTACAAGCCTGAGATGGCATACTTTGAGTGCTGCCACGAATTGAAGCTCATAGTGGATTTGATTGTCCAAAGCGGCATAGCCGGAATGCGCTTCTCCATTTCTGAAACCGCCAAGTATGGCGATGTCACCCGCGGTCCGCGTGTCGTCAACGACAAGACCAAGAAGGAAATGGAAAAGATACTCAAAGAGATCCAGAGCGGCAAATTCACAAAGGAATGGGTCAAGGAGTACGAAGGCGGCTTGAAGAACTACAAGAAGATTCTTGCGGCCGAAGAGAAGCACCCGATAGAGAAGGTTGGGCAGCGCTTGCGTTCGCTTATGCCTTGGGTTGCTAAGCAGAATATTAAGGGTGCGCAGGCGTCGTATTCGGCGGTTGTGGAGAAAAAGTAGCAGGCTTTTAGCTGCTGTAAAAAAGCGGAGAAATCCGCTTTTTTTGTTTATTTTCGTCCGGCGCGCGGAATGCGCGCGGGCGGATAGGTTTGGATATGGATACGATAAAAGTGGCAACGCGCGGAAGTCCGCTGGCGATGAAACAGGCGGAAATGGCGTGCGAATTTATGTCGAAAAAAATACCCGGTGCGTCTTTCGAGATAATCGAGGTTAAAACTTCCGGAGACAAGCGTCTGGACTGGTCGCTTGAGAAGTTTGGGGGCAAGGGTCTTTTTACAAAAGAGATTGAAGAAACGCTTTTGAGCGGCGGGGCCGATGTGGCGGTCCACAGCGCCAAAGACCTTCCCACGTCAATGGCGGACGGGCTTTCTTTGTCGGGTGTGCTGCCGCGCACTGAATCTCGCGATGTGATGGCGATACGCGGGGCGGTTATGGTGCCGACACTTATAGCCTCGGGGAGCCCAAGGAGAAGGGCGCAGCTGAAAAGGATGTTCCCTCAAGCGGTTTGGAGCGAAATACGCGGAAATGTGGAAACCCGCCTTAAGAAAGTGGCCTCGGGGCTTGCCGATGCGACGGTGCTTTCCGAAGCCGGCTTGGTGCGCCTGGGCATTTCCGAGTTTGAAGGGATTAAATTCTGCCCGCTGAAATTGGACGTATGCGTGCCTGCCGTCGGCCAAGGGATAATAGCGCTGCAATGCAGAAATGAGGATCTTTCAAGATTTGCCCCTGCTGACGACCCTAAAACATCCCTCATGTTTAGGCTTGAGCGTTGTTTCTTAACAAGTTTGGGGGGCGGCTGCCAGGCCGCGTATGCGGCGAACTTCGACGGTGAGACCTTTAGATATTTTCACGAAGCTTGCGGTTACAAAAAAATACTTTTTTCCGAACTTAGAAGCGAGGCCGAAATGCTGGAAAAAGTCGAGGAAATTGCGGTCGAATTGAAATAAAATTGACGAGTCGGCGTATCGGTGGTTGACAAGGTTAAATTTCAAGCCAAAATATAACGACAACTTTTTACAATTTATGATTACATGGATTCAGACTGTGCTGCAAAAGCACCATAAGATAGTGTTCGGGGTGCTGTTGGTGGCTATTATAATAGCGTTCGTATTTACTATAGGGTCGGTTCCGTTTTTCGGGGACTCCTATACTTCCTATGTGGGGGAGCGCATAAAGAAAGACTTTCACGGTTATGATTTGACGGACGACAACGTGACCGGATATTACAGGACGTGCGCGGTTTATGAGGTCATGCTTGACGGGGGTATGTTGCAGTCTAACGAACAGTTGGAAATGTTTATGTTGCGCCAGATGTATCTTGCGGCCCTTGCCAAGGAGCTTGGGCTTCGCCAGGTCACAGAGGGAGAGCTTCTTGAGTATCTGCATTCCAGGCCCGTATTTAGGAATGCGGACGGTTCCTTCAACGATGCGGCGTGGAAATCTTTTAAGGACGAGCGTTTGGGCTCGGGCAGAATGACCGACGAACAGCTAACTGCCATCATTGCCCAGAATGCGCTGATAGAAAAAGTGTCAAAGCTTTTGGGTGGCCCCGGATACATTCTTCCCGCGCAGATAGAGCGCGAATACAAGCTGCTTAAGGGCAAGTGGGATCTTCTCGTGGGGGTATTGGATTATGAGGATTTCAAGCCGGCAATAAAGGCGGATCCTGCTGAGATTAAAAAATTTTACGATACCAACTCTCAAGCGTACCGCGTTGGAGAAGGCTTGGACATCGAGGCGGTTTTCATACCCATGAAAGATTTTGCCTCAAAGGTTCCCGCCCCAAAAGATGAGGATTTGCAGGTTTTCTATGGCGCGAATATGAACCGCTATGCCGAAACAAAAGACGGCAAAACGCAGATTCCTCCCTTTGCAAAAGTAAAGGGCAAGGTTTTGGGTGACTATTTGACGGACGCAACGCAAACAATGCTTAAGCAGGCCGGCGAAGATATTGTTATGGCGGTTTACGAGTCTGGAGCTAAGATGAATTCGGCGGAATTTAGAAAGGTGCTTTCCGATATGAAGGTTTCGCCGAAAAAGGTAGGAGCACTGCGCATAACTGATGAAAAACTCCCCGAAGGCCTGCCTGCGCAAATTGCGGCCGCGGCGTTGAGATTAACCCCCGACCAGTTTTACTCGGATCCAATCCTCTTGGACGACGGCGTGTGGATTGTATTTATGACAAAGTCTTTGGATCCGTATTTGCCGAGTTTCGACCAGGTAAAAGAAAAGGTTGGAAAGGACTATCTCGAAAGCCAGAGGAGAAAGATGTTCTTCGACAAGGCCAAGGCCATGGTGTCTTCGATGCGTACGGCTGCATCGTCCGGCAAGAGCGTGTCTGACGCGGTGAAGTCTTCCGGCGGAGATGTCATAGACCTGAAAGGATTTTCCTTGAGCAAACCCGAAGGGAAGGGGATTGAGATATATTCCGTTTTGCGCGACCAGCTTCCCAAAATGAAGGCAGGTTCTGTTTCGGATTCTCAAACATTGTCGGGCAAGACTTATGTAGTTTATGCCTCAAAGCTTGAACAGCCCGTCGCAAAGGCCGATTCCGACGAGCTTTCAAAGCTTGCAAAAGATGCAAAACAGAATATGTCTACGATAAGTTCTTCGTCTGTTGTAGGTTCAGAGATATCCGCGCACAAGGCTCAGGAGAAGGAGGACCAGTAAGAGAGAAAACTTAGGGGCTTTGGGGCGGCCGTGACGGCGCAGCCCGCCTGAAGGCGGGGCCGGAACGGGTCGCCCTTTTTTTTCCAAAAGAGAGATGGGGATTAGAGCGATATTGAAGTTGTTGATATTCCTTCTGATGGCCGGTCTTATAGGCATCGGAACTCTCTTGTTCTTTGCCCTGAAAGGCATGAAGGACGAAAACAACGAGCTTTTGCAAACTGAACAGAAACTTTCCGAGCAGATACAAAAGCTTACCAAAGAGCGCGACTACAAGCGCGAATATTTCCAAAGGCTTTTGTACGACGAAGACTTTGCCGGCAGGGTGATACGCCAAAAACTTGGATTTGTAAATAAGGGCGAGATCGTCTTTCGATTTGAAGGATCCGACCCTGTCGGCATAGAGGAGCTTTCCGGGGCAACCCCAGCCGGCGGGAAAACCAGCTTTTCAAAGACTCTAAGGTTTCCGGAAGTTTCCGAAAATTTGCGGGGCGCAAATGATGGACGTTCTGAAAAAGGCGGCAATAGTTCTTCAGATTCCGCTCCATCGAGGGGCGAAAGGACTCTTATAGACCGTCTAATGTTTTGGAGGGCCGACGCGGGCAATGCGCCTGCCGCCGAAAATATTTCCGCTTCTCCCGCGGGAACCATGCTTGCGCAATACGGAAGCGAAAATGAAAAAAGAGAGCCGGCGCAAGAGAATGCGGCTAACAATCAGCCCCCTCTGAATGCCACAAGCAATACCTCTTTACAGGAGGGATTACCAGCAACCTATTCAAATAAAAATTACAATTTGGAAGAAGTCAAAAGCCCGGTTAAAGACAGGGTGAAATTTATAACAGGGAAGTCTACGCAGGCAAAGGCCCATCCAAAAACAGCTCCGAAACAAATTGTGTTTTTCGGAAAGTAAAAAATTCTTTTTTTGTTAGATTGCGGAGAAATTTTATTCTGGATGGGTATTTTGCGCAAGGATGCGCATGGAGAATCCAGTTGAGATCGGCAAAATAAAATATTATAGACTTTTATTCTGCAGACGCAAAAATTACAGCCTTGGGCAAACAAAAAAGGATTGCCGCGCATTGCCGACATTCAATTTTGACGGGGCCCCTTGAAAGGGATCTTTGCCCTGTTTGCAAAGATTTACCTCGCTACACTTGGTGACCCGTGGAAAGCTTGTTTCGCTCTGCGCTTAGCTCCATAAAATGCCTTTGGCAGCAGAAAGGCTCTTCGGACTTGTGTATTTTGCGTTTGGAATATGAACCGTCGGAATGGAGAACATCTGAAAATTCATTGTCTTTAAGCATTGCCGACAATATTTCCGCCACAATTCTTTCCTTCAGTTCCTTCTTCTCAATCGGGAAAATACACTCTATGCGGCGGAACATGTTGCGCGACATTATATCCCCGCTTCCGGCAAATACCTCGGGAGAACCGCCGTTTTCAAAATAGTAAATTCTGCTGTGTTCAAGGTATATTCCAACTATGCTCTTGACGGATATGTTCTGACTCATGCCTTTAACGCCCGGCACAAGCCCGCATATTCCGCGCACCACAAGGTCCACTTTCACGCCCGCGCGCGAAGCATCGTAAAGCGCGTCTATGCAAGACTGCTCGATAAGAGAATTTACCTTAAGAATAATCCTTGCCGGCCTCCCCGCTTTTGCATGCTCGGTTTCCCTCTTGGCCAGCTCTATGAAGCGCGAGTGGAAATTAAACGGCGCAACCATCAACTTTTCAAAGTTTGGCGCGACCATTTTGCCAGTCAGCGCGTTGAAGAGGTCGGCGACTTCCTCGGTGATGCTTTCGTCGGCGGTGAAAAAGGATAAATCGGTGTATATCTTTGCCGTGTTTGAGTTGTAGTTTCCTGTGCCGAGATGCGCGTACCTTTTCAATGTGCCGTCGGACTCCTTCCTTACTACCAGGCAAATCTTGCAATGGGTCTTGTAGCCCACCATCCCATATACGACATGCGCACCTTTTTCTTCAAGTTCGCGCGCCCACTGTATGTTGTTTTCTTCGTCGAAACGCGCCTTAAGCTCGATAAGGGCAGTGACCTGCTTGCCGATTTCGGCTGCTGCCTTAAGTGCGTTTACTATGCGCGAATTCTTGTTTGTGCGATAGAGTGTCAACTTTATCGCCAAAACCTTTGGGTCTTTTGCGGCCTGTTCTATGAATTCTTCAACCGGGTGAAAACTGTCGTACGGATGGTGCAGCAACCTGTCCGACTGCCGGATAACCGAAAATATGTCTTCACATTTTTGAAATTCAGGCGGAACGTGCGCCCTAAAGGGCGCAAACTTTAAGTCGGGACGGTCGATTATATCGTAGGCCAGCGACAACCTCGCCAAATTCATCGGCGAGGACCCTATTCTAAATATATAATTTTCCTCTATATCCAGAGCCTCAACAAGAGTCTTGAGGGCCGTTTCGCCAACGCTGTCCTCTATCTCAAGGCGCACCGCGGCACCCTTCCTGCGGTTGTGGAGCTCGTTTTCAATAGTTAGAAGAAGGTTTTCAGTTTCCTCTTCGTCAAAATATAAATCCGAATTTCTTGTGACCCTAAATATGGAGGCGTTGCGCACTTTATAACCGGTAAAAAGCGTCGCGGCAAAATATTTTACAAGGTCGCTTAAAAACACAAATACCGATCCGCTTTGGGGATTTGTCGGAACCTGCACAATGCGCGGCAGAATCGGCGGAACCGGTATTATCGCAAGCTCAACCGGAGACCTCCTTATATTTGGGTTCGTTATCCCGACCATTGCGTATATGCCCTTGTTTCTTATATGCGGGAATGGGTGCGCCGGGTCTATCGCCATGGGGGTGAGTGCTGGGTATATATTTTTCTCAAAAAAATCTTTCAGCCACGCACGTTGCTCAACCGTGCAATCCTTCGGCACTTTGAAGAAAATTTTTTCCTTGGCCAAGGCCGGTTTTATCTCGTGTGTCCAGCAGCGGTATTCGTCGGATATTAATGATTTTGTTATAGAGCTGATGCGGTCCAACTGCTCTTTAGGACCCAAGCCGTCGAACCCCACCTCCAAAACACCCGATTCCAGCTGCTGCTGAAGCCCCGCAACGCGTATCTCGAAAAATTCGTCAAGATTGTTGCTGACAATAGAAAGAAAGCGCAAACGCTCCAACAGGGGGAAATCTTTGCGGTAGCAAAGGTTGAGCACCCTTCTATCGAAGGCCAACCAACTCAATTCCCTGTTGAAATAGCGCCCAACGCTTTCTTTTGCTGCACAATCTTCCTTCATAAACCTCAGGCCAACTTTATACGTCAAACTTTGATTTTCAATACACAAAACGCCCAAAACAAAATTCTAACATAAACCGCAGTGGAATATGCCAGAATTTTGAAGCGCAATCTCTGAATTGTTCAGATTTCCGAAAGGGCCGCGTCCAAGTCGGCAATAATGTCATCGGCATGTTCTATCCCGACGGATAGGCGTATGAGTTCCGGGCGTATGCCCGTAGCCAGTTGCTCGGCGTCGGAAAGCTGCCTGTGTGTCGTGCTTGCGGGGTGCAACACGCAGGTTCTGACATCGGCAACATGCGTGACTATCGCGGCAAGCTTGAGAGAGTCCATCATCTTTTCGGCGGCGGATCTTCCGCCTTTGGGCCCGAAGGTCATAACGCCGCTGCACGCCCTCAAATATTTTTTTGCCAAAGCATTGTACTTGGAGTTTTCCAATCCGGGGTAATTGACCCAGTCAATCTTCGGGTGGGAATTTAAAAATTCGGCCACTTTCTGGGCGTTCTCGCTGTGGCGCTGCATGCGCAAATGTAGCGTCTCAAGGTTCATATTTGTAAGCCACGCGTTCATCGGCGATATCATCATGCCGAAGTCCCTCATCACATGCGTGCGCGCCTTTGTTATGAATGCATACTTGCCAAAGGCCTCGGTGTAGACCATGCCGTGATAGGTTTCGTCAGGCTGGGTCAGGCCGGGAAACTTTTTTGCGTGCCTTCTAAAATCGAAATCTCCCTTGTCGATGAGAATGCCCCCCAAGCTGCACGCATGACCGTCGGAGTATTTCGACAAACTATGCACAACCATGTTCGCCCCGTAATCAAAGGGGCGGCACAGAAACGGAGTTGGGAAGGTGTTGTCCACCGCGAAGGGAATTCCTGCGCGCTCGGCAACCCGGGCAAACTTTTCAAAGTCTAAAACCTTTACGCTCGGGTTTGAAAGCGACTCCCCAAACAAGAGTTTTGTGTTTGGGCGCACCGCCGCAAAGATTTCGTCTTCAGAGGCGTCTTGGTCCACGAAAGTAGTGGTTATGCCAAGCTTCGCAAAAGAGTGCCCAAGCAGATTAGAAGACCCCCCATATATAGTGCCGGTGCTTACAATGTGGTCTCCGGCTTCGCACAAATTCATGACCAAAGCGGCTGTGGCGCTTTGCCCGCTGGAGGTGGCCAAGGCTCCAACGCCGCCCTCAAGGGCGCTCATTTTCTTTTCCAAAACCTCCGCTGTGGGGTTTGAAAGGCGGGTGTAGAAGTGCCCCGCAGCCTTTAAATCGAATAGGTCCGCCAGCTCTTTTGCGGTATTGTATTTGAAGGTTGTGCTCAAATTTATAGGAGCAACTCTTGGATCGCCGTTTGACGGATCCCATCCGCACTGAACGGCCAATGTTTCAAGTTTTGGTGTCTTTTCCATAAATTACGCGTATGCCTCTCTCAATTCTTCGATCAACTGTGTAAAATCATGCGGCGGTTCCGCCCGTATGTCGAGAAATTTATCTTCTTCAACCGGGTGCTGCAAGGCCAACCTAAACGAATGCAACATAGCCCTCTCGGGGGACGGCACCGTCTTGAGCTTGTTCTTCTGGAAAGAATAGGTGTAGTCTCCCAACAGAGGAAAACCTATGCTGGACATATGAACCCTTATTTGATGCGTCCTCCCGGTGGCTATTCTGCATGAAACGAGGGCCGCAACGGTTCCAAACCTCTCCTCAACCCTCCAATCTGTGCGCGCTTCGCGGCCACCAGATTCAGAGACGCACATTTTTGTCCTAAATGTAGGGTGGCGCGCTATGGGCTTTTCTATGACGCCGCTGCGAACATTTGGAACCCCGCTTACAAGCGCAAGATACTCCTTCAAAAGTTCGTGCCTTGAAAACATAGACACCAAATTGTAATAAGCTTTGTCGGTCTTGGCCATTATCATCACGCCGCTTGTTCCCTTGTCCAAGCGGTGTACTATTCCCGGCCTTAGAGCGCCTCCGGCCAAGCTCAGCTTGCCTTTGCAATGGTGCAACATCGCGTGGACAAGGGTGTCGTCTTCCGTTCCGCTTCCGGGGTGTACCGTCATGCCGGCGGGTTTGTTTACGGCAACTACGTCGTCGTCTTCATATAAAACCGGTACCGGTATGTCAACCGCACTTACGTCTGCGGCTGGAATGTGCGGCATCTGGACAGTCAGAACGTCCCCAGGAGAGAGCAGATGTCTCTTCTGGATGGCCTTTCCTGCAAGGGTAACCTTTCCAGATCTAAAACTCTCCTCCAGGCGCGTGCGGGAAACTTCAGAACCAAAAAAGGCCGACAGCGCCTTGTCCGCCCTTGTTTTGCCTCCGTCTTCCGGGTGTGTGTATGTCCTAATATCCGCCATCGGAAAGATAATCAGAGCAAGTGTTCAGGATTTAACAGTTCTATCCCCTCTCCTATAAAAAGCCCGTCTTTTCGGATAAGCTTGGAATCGAAATAAATTTCCCCGCCGCCGTACTCGGGCGTTTGTATGCACACCATATCCCAATGAATTCTCGACCTGTTTCCATTGTCAGCTTCCGCGTAGGCTTGCCCCGGCGTGAAGTGGAATGAACCGGCAATTTTTTCGTCGAAGAGTATGTCAAGCATGGGCTTTGTTATATTGGGGTTAAAGCCCATTGCAAACTCTCCTATCCTGCATGCGCCCTCGTCCGAAGAAAGTATTTTTCTAAGCTGGTCGCCATTGGACGAGCAATCCGCCCTGACGATTTTCCCCTTCTGAAATTCAAGCACTATATCCCGGAATGATATCCCGTTGTAAACTGTCGGCGCATTGTAGGCAAGACGCCCCTCCACGCTGTCCAACAGGGGAGCAGTGAAAATTTCTCCGTCGGGAATGTTGTATTGCCCGCCACACGGTATGGCGTTCATTCCCTCTATGGAAAAGCGCAAATCCGTACCGGGCCCGACTATGCGAACCTCGCAAGTGCGCTCCATAAGCTCCTTCATCGCCGCCATGCCTTCGCCCATCTTGGCGTAGTCCATCGTGCATACCCGAAAATAGAAATCTTCAAACGCCGCAGTGCTCATTTGCGCCTGTTGCGCCATCGCCGGATTTGGCCAGCGCAACACTACCCACTTGGTCTTGTTTACGCGCCAGTCGACGGCGTCTTTCATGGCTTTTTGTATCTCGGCCATGCGCGCATGGGGAATATCGCTGTTCTCAAATATGTTCGACGCCCCCCGTATTGCTATATAGGCGCTCATTCCCTTTATGCGTTCAAGCGCCGAAGCTGCGTCAAGTTCCAGGCGTTTTTCCCCGGAAGACAGCGCCAATTTGCGCGATATGCGCGCATCGGAAATGTCCACATGCGCGTATCCCCCGCACGCGTCAATTTCATCTATCAGGGCCTCTACCATTTCCACGGGGGTGTCACGCACGTCTATTAACACATGCTCGCCTTTTGACACCTTGGTTGAGTGGCGGCAAAGCGTTGCGGCAAGTTTCTTGTAATCTTCGTTCATAAATTAAAAATGCGGTTCTTAATTCTACAACTCTTCTAATAACGGCTTTTCCGGAATTTTCCCAAGGGCTTGCGGCGTAAAAATTGATTCGGGCAGGGCGGGCTTCATCTTAGCCGCCGTAAAGCGCAATATGTCTTTAGAACGGTTTAAGTCGTCCCTGAGCTCCAGCTTGGAAACAATCCACACGCCGTCGATCTTCTTTACCGATCCGAGCGAGAGCGTTTTTAAGAGGCGATTATAGGGCCCGTACGCCTCCACGCAAACGGGAGCGTTAAATTCCCTCGAAAGCGCCACCCGTATTTTGTCAAATCCAACGCCTTCGCCGGCCTGCTTTAGGAAATCTGCCGGAGCGCGCAAATCGAAATAGTGCACCGCTTGCCCTATGCGCCCCGGCCCAAAATAGCGCGCTTCCCAGCGCTTGTAGGGCGATATTATCTCGAACGGCGAATACAACAAACCCTCAACCATGGGCTTTCGCCAGTCGGGCTTATCCAGCTTTACGGCCGCTCCGTTGGCGTATTTCCAAACTTCGCATCCGTAGGGGGAATCTTTCAGCAGAAAGTCGGCCAGCGGTTTTGACGAAGGCTCGGCCTTTGCGTCACCGTCGCTTTTCCAAATTAAGATTCTTGTGAGCAATTCATGCCCCTTGTTCAGCGAATATATAGTTCCGGAGTAATAAGAACTTTCACCCCGCCTTGGCGCGTGCTCCAACCTGAAATCCATGCAGTAATCCACAGTGCTCGCCGCCTTAAATTCGTTCCAGCGCTTTTCGGCGTCGTCCGATTCCAGCGGCACAACCCTTGTGTCCCAGCGCCTGATCTGCGCGTCGGAAACACAAACAAAAATGAGCGCCCACAGAGCGCCCATCAAGTAAATGCAAAACTGCCTCATGGCTGTTATTTGTTCCCCGCCGGCGTTGAACCCGCTTGGTTGCCCTGGACACCCTGCTGCGGCTTTGCCGCGGGTACCGCCTGTTGCGCCTGCTTTTGCTGGCCGGATTGTTGAGCATCAGCGTTGCCGGGCTTGGCTTGCGCGGGCTGTTTTTCGGATGCGGCCGGCGCATTCTTCAAAACGGCACTCGCCTGTTGCGCGGCACCGTCAGTCTTGGCGGCGTTTTGCGCCCCGCTATTGGCTGCGGCTTTCTCGGCTACGGCCGATATCGAAAGGCTGGAAGGCTCGGTGGAGTCTTTCTGGGAAGACAAATATATGTATCCCAAATACAGTCCCGACGCTATTATGAAAAACAGAACCGTCAGCTTGATTGTCATGCGCGTTAGCACATTTCCGGCTTCACCGCCGAATGTGGACTCCGCTGCGCCCCCTCCGAGCGCCGCTCCCATTCCCGAATTTGCATTGGGGCGCTGCATGAGTATGACAAGCACAAGAAACACGCAGACTATTACCAATATGAATGTGAAAATGCCTAAAAGTATGGAACCCATTTTCTATCCCTTAAACGTTTTTATATTAAGCCAATCATAGTGGCGGCTTTTTGTACGGTTTTCAACCATTTTTTTGCCGCGGCGCGGCAAGACTTAAAAAAAAATGCCATGCCGCTTTGTAAGATAAACTTCAGCCCCTGTTTGGGAGTTGTCATGCCGCCCGCCTACTGCCCAGTATTGTTGGGCGGAACAGCGGGGGAAAGAAACGCTCCTAATTTGTCGCCCTTAAACCCCAATTTTTTCAACATTACCGTAAAGCCCTTCGGCAAAGGCGCATTGGCGTCTATGCACCCCACATCTTCAAGCCCATCTGCGGAGCGCATCTTTATGCGGCTTAGATGAACTGCAAGGTGCGGGTAAAGCGGAACTTCCTTCTTTGCGCCCGTCGGAAGTCTGTAATCGCCCTTTATGCTCGAAAGATAGACGCATCCGCCCTTGGCATACAAGGTCTCGCCAACAATTTTAAGCCCCTTGTCGGCCGCATGCACGCGCAGCTGGTGCGGGCGCGCACTTTCGGTTGTTGCGCCCCAAAGCTCATAGTCGCCCGATGCGTCAATCCGCCTAAAGGAAGTTTTTGCCTTTTTGCCAAAGCGGTGGGAAACCACCCACATGGGCTGTTCTTCGGGCAAATACACCGGCAAATCAACATCAAAAGAGTCGTCTGCCTGCGACCTGCGCGCCAAAAAAACGTAGCTTAATTCAAACATTCCAGACCACGCGGCATTTCTCAATTTTGCCGATATTTCCTTGTCCATTGCAAAAAGGGCCGCCCCGGACATTTCGCAGTCTATCTGGCAAACCGAATACGGAGACTTAATTCCAAGCCTGCAAAGCTCTGGCTTGCCCTCCTGGGCGCGCAAGGCCTGCATTACCGACTTGCATTTGGGTGCGCCAAGGTACGAATCAAACAAGATGTCAGCCGGTTTATTCAAAACCGCATAAACGCCGTTTTTGCAGGCCGCCACTTCCATTCTCAAGGGGGTCTCCAACAGGGAACCCGCAGGGAATCCTATTTTGGTAATTTCGGGCAAATGCGTTTCCTCTTGTGAAAATTTCCTATTTTTCAAGCTCGGTATTGGAGGCCTGGCGTGTTTGGTCCTGCCTGAATTTTTCGAGAATTCCCGCATATTGTTCGTCGCTCAAAGCCAATATTTGGAGCGCGGCTATAGCGGCATTTACGGCTCCGGCCTTTCCTATTGCCACCGTCAGTACGGGTATTCCGCGCGGCATCTGCACCGTGGAAAGCAAAGAGTCTAAACCGTCCGTTGCCCAGCCTTTCATTGGCACCCCGATCACCGGCAGGCTGCTGCGCGCCGCCACCGTTCCCGCAAGATGCGCCGCCCCGCCGGCCGCCGCAATGAAAACTTTTATACCCCTGGCTCCAGCTTGCGAGGCTATCTGCGCAACCTTGTCGGGCGCGCGGTGCGCCGAGGCAACGTTTGTCTCGTGCGGTATGCCGAATTTATCCAAGGTTTCGGAGCAGGCGCGCATGGTATCCCAATCGCTTGCACTGCCCATAATTATGCTGACTAAAGGTTTGCTGCTCATATTTGCGTGCGTTTTATAAAAAATATTTCATCCTTATATTTTGCCTTTGCCCAATTTCAACACAATTTAATTCTTTGCGGCTTCTTGCCCCGCTTCAAGCGCTTCCAGTAAAACCGGCAGTATGCGCCTATACATCATGTAAAAGCCCAAATCGTTCGGGTGGCAGCCGTCGCAAGTTGCGTAGTTGTCGATGTCGCCAAAAAGTTCCGCGCCGTCTATAAACCACACAAGCTTGTCCCCGGAATTTTTTGCCGCTTCGTAAGTGGCCTTGATTGCATCGCTCCTCGCGTCGTCGCGGGCGGAACACCTTGAAAGGATAATAATGGGAAGGTTGGGGCGTTTGCCTCTTATTATGTCAAAAAATTTTTTATGGGTATTTTTTAGGTGTTCAACATTTGGGGCGTTGTAATCGTAGTCGTAGACAAAGGCAGCCAAATCTAAAGAGGCGATAGCTTCGGCTATTGCCGGTTCCCCTTTGGCGGACCCGGAAAACCCCATGTTTATCTGTGGTGCGTCAAGGTGCCTGCACAACATGGTGGTGTAATTGTTTGCCGGCCTTGAGGCGCAGCCGCCCTGAGTTATTGACGAGCCGTAAAACAATATTGGCTTGCTTATTCTGTGAGGCGGCGGCGCCCACAGTTTGCAGCCCGGATCTACGGCTATGGCAATCGAGTTGACCTTTCCGTAGAGTGGAAGATATAGCGTGCACAACTTGTCTTTTTTTCCAAAAAGCCTTATTGATGAGGCAAGGGGCTTTCCGCCGCGCGCCTCTTGGGCGGATGGCTGGAGGGTCTTTACGTACCTGCTATTTTCTCCGTTTGAATCCGAGAGGAAAATATCAATCCCGGCGCTGCCGGCGCGCGGCATGTGGTTCATATCCGCGCCGCGGAGTTTCGCAACCAGATGTATGTTTGGCGAATCAGTCATAAACCTGATTGTCCCTCCCGAGGTATTGCCCGCCAATTTTAAAGCCCCCTCGTTTACGTCGCTTTTGCCCAGTTGCGGAGGCAGCCTATACCATGCCCCGTTTTTGTCCCGCCACGGGAATCCGTTTATCTCAAAAGGCTCTTTTGTGGCATCAAGATAGACTTTTTGTTCTTCTGGCGGCGCTTTGCCCTTGCCGTCGTTTACAGCGGCAGCGCAGTTGGGCAATGCCGCGAACAATGCTCCAAGCAACGCCCATATTCGCAAAATTTCGCAAGCTTTCATTGCGCCATCTTATTTCTAAGATTTGCCACTTCAAGGAAATTGAAATGGCATTTTAAATGCGATTGTCCAATTATGGACATTTATGTGCATTTTATTTTGAAGCCCGGCAAAAAAATGCGACAATCGCATGCGTATTGGGAGGAAATTATATGATGGGTATTAGAAACATCCTGGTAGGGGTGTCTGCGTTTGCGTGTTTTTATTGCCATTGCGCGTGGTCGGATTCGGAGTTCGATAACGGGAAGGTGAGGTACAAACCGTACGACGCCCCAAAAGAATATTGTGCGCTTCTCGACAAGTTGAGGGCGGGGTGGGTTAGGCACTATGACGCCGAAGAGGCAATGTGGAAAACACACGTTTCTTCGTGGCAATACCATATCGACAATGTTGATGTAGATTACCACGACGTTATGGGCACGCTCAGGTTTATCCAGCTTTCGCTTGATACCATGAACGACGCCTACCTTCCTGAAATGAGGCGTTCGCTGGGCGCGGTAATAGCCCTGCAGCAGAGCGATAAAAATAAGCGCCATTACGGCGTGTGGCCCTATTACAAGGAAGAGCCGGTTATGACCAAGAAGTCTCCTGTCGACTACAATTGGGCAGACTTTCCGGCGGTTGCTCTTCTTGATATATACACCGGTCACGCCGACAGGCTGGGCGAGAAAACCTGCGCCGAGATTAGGCGCGCGCTGATTTCGGCGGCGGAATCCATACAGAGGCGCAATGTTTCGCCATCTTATACGAACATTGCCATAATGGGAACCTATGTGACGTATTTTGTTTCCCATCTTTTCGACATACCGGAAATGAAGGCCTACGCGAAAGACCGGCTTAACAAATTTTACGAATACACGGTTTCGAACGGGGGCTTTAACGAATTTAACAGCCCCACCTACACGATAGTGGCTCTTTCGGAGTTGTCCAGAATGCGCCTTCACATTTCCGACAAAGAGGATTACCAAAAAGTTGAGCACCTTTCAGTGATGCTTTGGGAAATTCTTGCCAGGCACTACCACGCGCCTACAAAGCAGTGGACCGGCCCCCACAGCAGGTGCTATCAAACCCTTATTTTGCCGCCCGCCGTGAAGCCGAAAAACAGCGGCGATATCGCGGCGGCAATGGGGAGGGGCGCAATTTTTTACGATTATATCCAGCATGCGACAAACTCTGAAATCGATTTTGGCAGGATAATTCCATGGAATGTAAGAAAGCTTGATATGCGCATGCCGGAACACCTGTACGGATATTTTTTAAACCCGAAATATCCGCGACTGGAAATAGACAAGTTCACGAAAAATAGCGATGTCGTAGGCACAACCTGGCTAACTTCGGAATACGCATTTTCAACCGCGAACTTGTCGACTATGTGGAACCAGGCAAGGCCGCTTCTGATGTATTTTAAGAACGAGTCCGGGGCTCCGGCCTATCTGCAGGCGCGCTTTATGCACGACGGATACGATTTTAGCTCGGTGTTCTTCACGTCAGCCCAAGACAAAGACCGGGCCCTTTGTGGCATGTCATTCATCACCGACATGGGCGACAAGCACCTGCATATCGACCGCACGCAAGGGAAGATAAATGCCCGCAATCTTTCCCTGCGCTTCCAAGTAGGCAACAGCTCCAAACGCTTTCTGGTGGATTCTAAAAATCCGCAATCCGCAGCCATACTTTTGCCCGGCCAAAAGATTGACGTGTCGGTCAAAGCTTTCGGAGGCATGCGGGGAAAATTTGAGGTTGTCAAAGACAAAAAATTTGGAGAGCAGCTTGAATACGTGATATACAGCGGCCCCAAGCGCGAGTTTAAGCTGACCGACATGCCGGATACAGCTCTGTTTTTCTCATTTGAGATAAATCCCTCATCCGCTGCCGAAATATCTGCCGAGCGTTCCGCTGACACCTATTCGGCAAAGTGGAAAAATTTAAATGTGCGCGCGATGGCTTCAGGATCACCGATCAAGCAGCATAACAATTTGTTAAAAAAGGAGTAGATATGAATTTTGAAAGGATTTATAAACCATTTTATCACATTTTAATAGCGGGGATTTTTATCTCTGCCTGCGTGTCGGGGTGTTCGTCGTCACCGCAGGAAGATGGGAAAAAATATGTTTCCAAAGCGTTCGACAACAGAAAGATACGCTACAATACGTATTCCTCGGATGCCCCTTGGAAGGGCGAGGCGGACGAGATATACAAGAGTTTATCGGGCAATTACGACCCCGAAGCGCACATGATAGAAGAGCGCGTAAAAAAGTGGAACTACCACACCGACAAAATCGGTGAGACTTACCACCGCGTATCCCGCACCCTTTACTTTGTGCAAGCCATGTTGGAGACGGGCAGGGATGACCTTTTGGGAGAGGTTGAGGCCTCGCTTGAAGCGGTGTTGGCTCTTCAGCAGACGGACAAGTCCAAAGATTTCTACGGCGTGTGGCCCTATTTTAAGGAAGAACCCGTGTTGACAAAAAAGACTCCCGTGGACTTAAACATGGCGAATTTTCCCGCGATAGCGCTCATCGACATTTACATGGGGCACTCCGACCGCCTGAGCGCAAAACTTAATGAGAAAATCAAGTTAGCCGTCCAGGCGGCATGCAGTTCAATTTTGCGCAGGCAAACTTCCAAGGCGTACACCAATGTTGCCATAATGGACATTTGGGTGTTGTACGCAGCTGAAGGGCTATTTGGTGTGAATGGGCTTGACGCTTCAAGGCATGTGCGCGAATACTACAACTACGTCAAGGAGGTCGGCGGTTTCAACGAGTTCAACAGCCCAACATACACCCTTGCCTCCATACGCTATCTATCTTTAATGCGCCAGCATGTATCGGACGCCGATGTTGCGCGCATGTTGGACGAATTGCTGAAAATGGAATGGTCTATAGTTGCCCGCCATTACCATAAACCCACCGGTCAATGGGGCGGGCCGCACAGCCGCGCATACACAACTTTGATGAAACAGCCGGGGGCGAACGCCGGGAAGGGCTCGTCATTTTATGCGTCCGTCCAGGATTCGCCCTTTTACGCCTTCGTTCAGCATGCTTCCAAAGGGGCGGTGAATTTCGGCGTGAAGGTTCCGTGGCACCTGCAAAAAATCGACATGAATATTCCCGGGGAATTTTTGGAGTATTTTATTGCCCCGAAATTGCCGAGGCTTGAAAAAGAGCGTTTCGCAAAAAATTTCGGCGTAGTGGGGACGAATTACATGACGCCGCAATACTCCCTCTCGAGCGCAAGCAACTCTACCATGTGGAACCAGGCAAGACCGCTCTTGCTGTACTTCAGGGGCGAGGGAGGCTTTGGGGCTTCGCTTCGCCCGCGTTTCTTGCATGACGGATACGATTTTAGCTCCGTGTTTTTTGCCTCACAACAGGGGAAGAACAATGTGCTTTGCGCGCTTTCATATCTTAACGACGGCGCCGACAAACACATTTACATGGACAAGCTTGGCGGTAAATTCACCGCGCGCGATCTGCGTTTGAGTTTCGAGATATTGAATTCTAAAAGCAAAATAATTCTGCCTAAATCAGGCGGGGACAGGGTGCGGATTCAATTTCCCGAAATGGCGGTGGATATAACGCTAAAGGCTTTTGGGGCAATGAAGGGAAAATGGGAAATAGGCAAAGATCCGAAAAGTTTGGACTATGTAATATGGTCCGGGAAGGAAAAAGAGTTCGATTTCTCAAAAATGGATTCTGCAGCGATAGTTTTTGCGCTTGAGGTTTCGCCGGATAAACCTTCCGATTTGCTCGTCAAAAAGAACGCCGATACCATAATGGCTTCTTGGAAGGGCTTGGATATTGTTTCAAAACTTAAACCTTCAAGCACTATTTCTCACCGCGAGATATTCCACAGCGAATTTGCGGATTTCCCGGAGGAGGCCGACCCTAAAATTGTAGGATTGCGCCTGGCCAAGAAATTCTTGAATTCTCCCAACAGCCTCTACGGCGACACAAGCAAAACGCCAAAACAGATTACATATCCCGATGTCTGCACATGGCTTGGGTCTTTGTGGTTTGCAAAGACCACCCAAAATGCGGATTTGTTAAAGCGCCTAAACGAGCGTTTCCTGCCGTTGCTCGACAAGGACAAGCGTTTGCAGCCCAAGCCAAACCATGTCGACAACAACGTATTCGGGGCGCTTGCTTTGGAGCTTTTTATGCAGGTTGGCAAACCCGAATACAAAAACTTGGGCCTGATGTACGCAGACACCCAGTGGATTCTACCAGAAAACGCAAAACCCTCGGAAAAAGAGTGGGCAAGGCAGGGCTATTCGTGGCAGACGCGCCTCTGGCTGGACGACATGTTCATGATAAATGCGGTGCAGTCGCAGGCTTACCGCGTGACTGGTAAACGCGAATACATAGACAGGGCCGCAAGAGAAATGCTATTGTATCTTGAAAAAATCCAGTGTCCCAACGGCTTGTTTTACCACTCTCCCGAAACCCCGTTCCACTGGGGGCGCGGAAACGGCTGGCTTGCGGTGGGAATGGCGGAAGTATTGAGGGCCTTGCCAAAGGATAGCGAATACAGGCCGGAAATCTTGCGCAGGTACAGAATGATGATGTCGTCGCTGTTGAAATACCAGGCGGAAGACGGAATGTGGAGGCAATTGGTGGACGATAAAGAATCTTGGAAGGAGACGTCGTCAACGGCGATGTTTGCCTACGCGATGATTGTGGGCGTAAAAAACGGCTGGCTTGACGACCCAAGCTACGGCTGGCTGGGTGCGTCGTCGGCCTACGCGAAGGCCGCCAGAAAGGCGTGGCTGGCCATGGTAAAGTACATTGACTCCAATGACAACGTCCGCGAAGTGTGCATGGGCACAAATATAAAAAATTCCAGGCAGCACTACATGACACGTCCGAGAATTGTTGGCGATCTCCACGGCCAGGCCCCCTATATTTGGTGCGCCAATGCTCTGTTGGAATAGGGCCCTTTATTTTAAATTTCTTGAAGCTTTTAGAGGCGCAGGCAAAAAACCGCGCCTCTTTTTTGCCTATTTTTAGTTGTGGCCAACGCTGTTTTTGTCGGCTCCAATTTAAAAAGATGGCGGCGTTTAATTGGAAAATTAAGGCTTGTTCCAATGCGTTATGCCAAAAGTTTTACAGCGTGCGTTAAAGCAATTTTTCCGTTAGGAAAGGGGAAATTTTTTTGAAAAGATTTCAGCTTTGATTAAGAGCAGCATTTTTGTGACAAACAATTTAAATTGGGCTTGCGGCAGGGTAGGCTAATCCCATGGGAAGCTTAATTTTTTGCAATTCCCGCCGGCTCAAACCTACACAAAAAAACGCACCGGACAAAAGTATTCCCGGTGCGCCGAAAAATGGATTTTAGCAAAGCTTACTTGCGCCTTCTTGCATACGCCGCCGCAAGAACCGCAACAAAGCCGAATATAAGCGCCATATCCGCGGCTTCCGGAACGGCAACGTAGGAGACATAGAGCCCGTCTTCGCCATTGAAGGTCTTGAAGAAATATTCAGTGTCGTCAACGGTAATGGAATTTTTTAGCGTTTCGATAACTACCGAAGATGTTTCCCCTTCCGCCCAGGCGATGACCTTTACGCCCTGGTCGGCGGAGTCGCGCACAAACTCTGCCAAAGCGGAGTCTTCCGTGGTTCCAAAGTCTATCGAAAGAACTCCGTCGCCGGAAATGCCGCCGTTTTCAAG